>JBBSMS010000131.1:0-9028 GCA_038233055.1 Nitriliruptorales bacterium | reverse complement strand
CTGCAGTTCATCCCGGTGTTCTTCGGGGCCACGTTTCTCATCTTCTACATGGTCTTCTCGGTCCCGGGCGACCCGATCCAGGCGCTGGCGGGTGACAAGCCGGTCTCGCCACAGACGCTGGCGGTGCTCAACGATCGCTACAACCTCGAGGACCCCCTGCTGACCCAGTACGGCAAGTACATCGGCGTCGTGCCGCAGGACCCGACGGCGAGGCAGCAGGCCGCGGGCGAGCCGGGCGACGGCTTCGCCGGCGTGTTGCAGGGCGAGTTCGGGTACTCGTTCAGCCGGCGCCCGGTCTCCGACATCATGGCCAACGCCATCCCCAAGAGCGCCAAGTTGGGTGCCATGGCGTTCGTGTTCGAGATCGTCATCGGGATCGGCGCCGGGGTCCTGGCAGGACTCCGGAAGGGCTCCTTCGCCGACAACTTCGTCCTGGTGTCGACCCTGGTCGTCGTGGCGATCCCCGTGTTCGTGCTCGGCTACGCCGCCCAGTTGATCTTCGGCGTGCAGTTGGGCTGGGCACCGGTCAACGCCGCCAGTGCCGGCTTCGGTGAGCTCCTCCTGCCGGCCATCGTGCTGGGGGCGATCTCCCTGGCCTACATCGCCCGGCTGACCCGGACCTCGCTGAACGAAAACCTCCGCGCTGACTACGTCAAGACGGCGACGGCCAAGGGCTTGCCCAGGACGCGGGTGATCGGCCGACATACGTTGCGGAACTCGCTGATCCCGGTGATCACCTACCTCGGGATCGACCTGGGTGCGCTGCTGGGCGGGGCGATCATCACGGAGGGGATCTTCAACATCCCCGGGTTGGGACGGGCCGTGTTCCAGGGGATCCTGCAGTCCGACGGCCCCGTCGTGGTGGGGATCACCACCTTCCTGGTCGTGTTGTTCATGATCGCCAACCTGTTCGTCGACCTGATGTATGCCTGGCTCGACCCGAGGATCCGCTATGAGTGACAACCTCGACACGCGCTCGGACACCGGACAGGACGGTGCTGATCCTCCCGGTAGCACGCCGGACGACGCTTCACTGAAGTTCCGCGACGGCGAACTGGCCGGTGCCGCGAGCGCGGAGGCCGTCGGTGCCCCGACCAGCCTGTGGACCGACGGGTGGCGGATCCTCAAGCACAGCCCCCTGTTCTGGCTGGCGGCGTTCATCATCGTCGCCATGGTCCTGATGGCCGTCTACCCCACGGCCTACCTGTTCTTCTACGACCCGTTCCCGGACCAGGCGACCCTGTCGAAGACCGCCTGTTCGCTCTCGACGTCGATCAACAATCCCAACGCCCCCAACCTGGGTCGACCGACCGGGACCAACTGGTTCGGATTCGACCTCCAGGGCTGCGACATGTATGTCCGCACCATCATCGGCGCCCGGATCTCGATCTTCATCGGGGTGATCGTGACCACGTTCGCAGCCGTGATCGCGTTGGTCTTCGGCACCCTGGCCGGGTTCTACGGCAAGTGGGTCGACGCACTGACCTCGCGTCTCACCGACGTCTGGTTCGCGATCCCGACCCTCCTGGGTGGCATCGTGTTGCTGTCGGTGTTGCAGCAGCGGAGCCTGTGGACGGTCGCCTTCGTGCTGACGATCTTCGGCTGGCCGTCGATGCTCCGACTGATGCGGTCGCAGGTGATCTCGGGCAAGGAGGAGGACTACGTCATGGCGTCCCGGAGCCTCGGCGCCAACGACTTCCGGCTGATGGTCAAGCACATCATCCCCAACGGGATCACGCCGGTCATCGTCTACGCCACGATCTTCATCGGGTCCATCATCACCGCCGAGGCGGCCCTGTCCTTCCTGGGTGTGGGCGTGTCGTTGCCGAACATCTCCTGGGGGCTGATGATCTCGGAGGCCCAGGACCGCATCCTGCAGGTCCCGCACCTGCTGTTCTTCCCCGGCATGGCCCTGGCCATCACGGTCTTCGGCTTCCTCGTCATGGGCGACGTCCTGCGCGACGCCTTCGACCCCAAGGGACGCTGATGTCCACCACCGAGGTCACATCCAAGCTGTCAGCCACGGAGGTCGGGGGGCACCAACTCGACCCGGATGCCCCCCTGCTCGACGTGGCGGACCTCCGGGTGGAGTTCCGGATGCCCACCGGGACGGTCGTGGCCAACGACCGGGTCAACTACACCTTGGAACAGGGCGAGACCTTGGCCATCCTGGGCGAGTCCGGGTCCGGGAAGTCGGTGTCGGCCCAGGCCGTCATGGGCATCATCGACACGCCACCCGGCCACATCACCGACGGCACGATCCGCTACCGCGGACTCGACCTGCTGACCATGCCAGAAAACGACCGTCGCAAGGTCCGTGGCAACCACATCTCGATCATCTTCCAGGACGCACTGAGTGCCCTCAACCCGGTCTTCACCGTCGGGTTCCAGATCGCCGAGATGCTGCGGGTCCACCGCGGCACGTCCAAGAAGGAATCGCGCGCCCGAGCCGCCGAGCTGATGGACCGCGTGAGGATCCCGTCGGCGGCGGAACGCCTCGATGCCTACCCACACGAGTTCTCGGGTGGCATGCGGCAACGCGTCATGATCGCGATGGCGTTGGCGCTGGACCCGGCGATCCTGATCGCCGACGAGCCGACGACGGCCCTGGACGTCACCGTGCAGGCGCAGGTCATGGACCTGCTGGCGGAATTGCAGGACGAGACCGGCATGGGCCTGATCCTGATCACCCACGACCTGGGTGTCGTCGCCGAGGTCGCCGATCGCGTGGCCGTCATGTACGCCGGTCGGATCGTCGAGACCGGCGCCATCGCCGACGTCTACCACCGACCCACGCATCCCTACACCATCGGGCTGATGGAGTCGCTGCCCCAGCTGGACGTCAAGGGGGGACGGCTGCGACCGATCCCGGGCTCGCCTCCGGACCTGACGATGCGCCCGTCCGGGTGTGCCTTCCACCCGAGGTGTCGGTACGCCCAGCAGACGTGCGTCGACGACGACCCCGTCCTGCGGGTCCCGCACCCCTCCATGGCCGACGACAACCGTGAGGCAGCCTGCCACTTCAGCGAGGAGATCGTCGATGCCCAACGATGACCAGTCCGCCAAGCAGGGGATGACCGTCGGACGGCAGGGTGACGGACCTGCGCTGAAGGTCACCGATCTCGTCAAGCACTTCCCGCTGACCCAGGGGATCGTCTTCAAACGCACGATCGGCCAGATCCAGGCCGTGGACGGTGTGTCGTTCGAGCTCTACCCGAGCGAAACCCTCGGCCTCGTGGGCGAGTCCGGCTCGGGCAAGTCCACGGTGGCCCGCACGTTGCTGCGCCTGCACGAACCGACGGGCGGCGAGGCGATCTTCCAGGGCCAGGACCTGTTCGGCCTGTCGGCCTCCGACATGCGCGCGGCGCGACGCGACATTCAGATGATCTTCCAGGACCCCTACGCCTCGTTGAACCCGCGGATGACGGTTGGCGACATCGTCGCCGAGCCCTGGCGGATCCACACGGGCATCCTGCCGCGCGGCGAGCAGCGCCAGCGCGTGGCGGAACTGCTCGACCTGGTGGGCCTGAACCCCGACCACATCAATCGCTTTCCGCACCAGTTCTCGGGCGGCCAGCGCCAGCGCATCGGGGTCGCCCGTGCCCTGGCGGTGAGCCCGTCGGTGATCATCGCCGACGAGCCGGTGTCGGCCCTGGATGTGTCCGTGCAGGCCCAGGTCGTGAACCTTCTGGAGGACATCCAGGAGGAGTTCGGGATCGCGTTCCTGTTCATCGCCCACGACCTGTCGGTGGTGCGACACATCGCCGACCGCGTGGCCGTGATGTACCTCGGCCGGATCATCGAGATCGGGACCGAGGAACAAATCTACGAACATCCCGTGCACCCCTACACCCAGGCACTGTTGTCCGCCGCACCGATCGCCGACCCCAAGCGGCGCGAGGAATCCGAACGCATCCTGCTGCAGGGTGACCTGCCCTCGCCGTCCGACCCGCCGTCCGGTTGTCGCTTCCGGACCCGCTGCTGGCTGTTCAACCAGATGGAAGCGGAGGACGAGGGGACCGGGGACAACCGCACGGAGAAGTGCATCTCCGACGACCCCAGCCTGGAGATGGGGGGGTTCGACCACCTCTCGGCCTGCCACTACCCGCAGGAGCGCCAGATCATCGCCACCGTCGAGCGCGAGCGGGCGGATGTCCGACCGGACGAGTCCAAGTTGGTCACGCGCGACGAGCGTGAACTCGAGGAGACCGTCAAGGCCGAGGAGGACGCCGCCATCACCGCCGCCGAGAAGAAGAAGCAGGAGGCGTCGGAGAAGAGGAACGTCAAGACCGTCGACGATGCCTGAGGGCGCGCCGACTCGTCATCCGTCGTCACCTGTCCTCCCCGCCCGGTGGAGGGTACCCCCGGGTTCCGCCACCTCGGCTGGCGCTCACTCGTTCAGACCCGTCCTGATGGAGGACCGATGATTGACCGCGCGCCGATCATGGCCGGCAACTGGAAGATGCACAAGGACCACCTCGAGGCCACCCAGTTGGTCCAGAAGCTGGCCTACCACCTCCGCGAGGAGGACTACGAGGGCCAGGACATCGTCGTGTGTCCGCCGTTCGTGTCCCTGCGCAACATCCAGGTGCTCCTGGACGCCGAGCGGCTGCCGATCGAACTCGGCGCACAGAACTGCCACCAGGAGTCGTCGGGCGCCTTCACGGGCGAGATCTCCGCGCCCATGCTGGCCCGGCTCGACGTCGACTGGGTGATCGTGGGCCACTCCGAGCGCCGCCAGCTGTTCGGCGAAGATGACGCCCTGGTCGCGGCCAAGGCGGTCGCCGTGCAGGCCGCCGGCATGGCCCCGATCGTCGCCGTGGGGGAAACCCTCGAGCAGCGCCAGGCCGGGGACGCGGCCTCCGTCGTGGACGGCCAGTTGCGCGGTTCACTGGCGGGGGTGTCGCTGGACGACCCGTCGCGACTGGTCGTCGCCTACGAGCCGATCTGGGCCATCGGCACGGGTGAGACCGCCTCGGCCGACGACGCCCAGGAGATGTGCGCCCACGTCCGCAGCGTGCTGGCCGACCTGTTCGGCCAGGACGTCGCCGACGGGATCCGGGTCCAGTACGGCGGCTCGGTCAAGCCCGGCAACGTCCGAGAACTGATGGGCCAGCCCGACATCGACGGCGCCCTGGTCGGCGGTGCCTCGCTCAACGCCGACGACTTCGCCCTGATCGTGACGCATCGGCGCTGACCGCGACGCAACGGTGACCGGCGCCCGTGCGATGTCCGACGCCGTGGGTGGTTTCGTCGCCCCCGACCGGTAGCATCGTCGGGACCCGACCGGTGGAGGCACCCAATGGGCAGACGCCAGGATCCACTCGAGTCCCTGCTGGGACCCCTCGAACAGGACGTCATGGACGTCGTCTGGCGCCTCCGCGACGCCACCGTTCGCGACGTCCACGAGGAACTGGTCCAGGAACGAAAGATCGCCTACACCACCGTCATGACGACGATGGCGCGGTTGGCCACCAAGGGACTGTTGCGCCGTGACACCAGCGGACTTGCCCACCGGTACCGCCCGACGGTCACCCAGGACACCTACCTGCGCTCCGCGCTCAGTCGGGTGCTGGGGTGGGCACTGGACCGCTACCCGGAACCGGCGGCGAGTTACCTGATGGAGGTCGTGGACTCGGCCGACGACCGCAGCCTCGACGAACTGCGCGCGGCGGTCGACCGCCGACGGGCCGGGGAGGAGTAGTGGCCGACGGGGGGTTCCTCCTCGCACTGCCCACCCAGTCGGTCGCGATCCGGCTGGTGTTGGGGGCCGTCACCGCCTTCGTGGTGGTGCGGTGGGTGCTGCATGCGAACCTGCGCTCGGCGAAGGTGCGCGTCGCTGCGGCGCTGGTCCCCGTCGGCGTGCTGGTGGCGATCCTGGTCTCGTCGTTGGCCGACCCCCGGCTGCCCACCGTGATGGTGCCGGCCGACGGGTCCGGGCCGGTCCTGCCCGTCCAACTCGACAACGACTACACCTACCTCGCGCCGATCGCCGTGTCCGTGCTGGTGGCCGCGTGGGCGCTCGTCGCCGGCGCGAGGATGGCGCTGCGGGTCGCCAGGGTTGCCAGCGCCTCGCGCCGCGCCCGGCGCGACGCCGCCGGTGGCCACCTGCCCGGTGACCTCGCCTGGATGGTCCGTCGCCTGGCCCATGACTTCGGCGTGCGCACCCCCGACGCGGCATTGGTGACCTGTGCCGGCGGCGCCATGGCCGTCGGCGTCCGGCGGCCGGTGCTTCTGCTCGACGAGGGGTTCGTCGCCACACTGGACGACGCCGAGGTCGAGGGTGTCATCGCCCACGAATTGGCCCACATGGCCCGACGCGACAACCTGATCGCGCTGCTGTTCGGGTTGGCGCGCGACCTCACCTTCTTCATCCCGGGCGGCACGTGGGCCGTCCGCCGCCTGCTGGTGGAACGCGAACTTGCCGCCGACCAGGCCGCGATCGCGAGGACGAACCGGCCGGGGGCGCTGGCCGCCGGGCTGGTCAAGGTGTTGGACCTCCAGCAGGGCCACTCCGAAGCCTGCTCCTCGCTGATGCCGTCCGGGACGCTGACGACCCGGGTGGAGGCGCTGTGCGACGACCGTCCGCCGCCGCCGCCCTACCGCAGTTCGGCCGAGGCACTCGCCCTGGTGGGCACGTTCGTCGCACTGGTCGTGGTGTCCACGATGCTGCCCCGGGCGGTGGCCGGCGACGACCCCGACGAGGCCCTGGGGTTGTACGTCGCCGGTCGCGAGGCGGCGGCGGACCCCGACGTCGCCCCGACGCAGGTCGACGCGCCGCCTGCGACCGCCTTCGCGACCTACCACGCCTCCACCGATCGTGGCGCGGCGGCCATCGACTCGGCCACGGCAACCCGTGCTCCCAGTCGGGCCGACCTGGTCGATGTGCAGGGCAACCTGTCGGCCGGCATGTTGCGCGCCTGCGTGGGCGGTCCCGACTGCGGACTGGCCGAACCGACCGCGTCCACGTTGGAACTGCAGCCGCCGACCGTGCTGGTTCCCGCCGACATCGAGGTCCGGTGGCGCGCCCGCCAGATCGCCCACAGCGGTGACGTCAGGGTGTTCCAACTGTCCTCCCTGGGCTGACCCCGCCGGCGGCGCTCGTTCCTCGGCCCAGCGGCCGATATCCTTGCACGACTCCGTCCGAAGGCTCGCCCGATGACGATCGCCCTGATCGTGCTCCACGTCATCTTCAACCTCTTCATCGTCCTGTTCGTGCTGTTGCACCGGGGCAGTGGCGGAGGGTTGTCCGACATGTTCGGTGGCGGCGGGGGCACGCTGGGCGGCTCGGCCGTCGTGGAGAAGAACCTCGACAGGATCACCGTGGTCGTGATCGTCGGCGCTCTGATCACCAGCGTCCTGCTCGTGCGGATCCTCTGACGTCGTCGATCCACGCGAGCCGCTCGTGACCGGCCGATCCGCGCCCAGGCGCCGGGTCGGCCACTTTGCATGGGGGGTCGCGTTGCTCCTCGCCACGACGGCGAGTGCCTGCATCACCGGGGACACGACCACGGTGACGCCCTCCTCGGGGTCCACGGACGGCACGAGCGCGTCGCCGGTGCCGCTGCCGTCCACCGTGACGACCACGCCGGGCCCGCAGCACCGGCTGCGACTGGGACTTGACCGCGAACCTGTGTCGCTGGACCCGGCCGAGGTCCGCGAGCAGGCCGGCCGCCTGGTCGTGGACGCCGTGTTCGACTCGCTGACCCGGATGTCGAGCAACCTGGCCGTGCCCCAACCCGCGGCCGCCGCCGACTGGTCGTCCTCGGACGACCTGCGCACCTGGACCTTCTCGCTGCGCCCGGACGCGACCTGGCACGACGGGATTCCGGTCGTGGCCGATGACTTCGTGCGGGCACTCGAGCGCCTGTCGCCTCGGGCAGATCCACGCGCCTTCAACTCCTTCCTGGTGGAACCGTTGGTGCACCCTGATGGTCGCCTGCGGGTGCAGGCCATCGACGACCTGACCCTGGAGGTGGTGACGCCGCAGCCGTTGGCCGACCTCCCCACCCTGCTGTCCCACCCGGCGCTGGCTCCCCGCCCCGTCGACCCGTACGACCCCGAGCAACCGGTCGGCAACGGCACCTTCGCGCTCGCCGAACCCTGGGCCCACAACCAGTTCGTTCGCCTGGCGCCGGCCACCACCTCGACCGCGTCAGTGATGCTCGACGAGGTCCTGCTGCCGATCTACGCCCAGCGGGCAACCGACGAGATCCAGTACGCGGACTTCCGGGCCGGGGCGCTGGACATCGGATCGGTGCCCATCGACGAGGTCCAGGCCGCCCGCAACCTGTTCGGCCAGGCCGACTCGAACCAGGGCGTGGGTGTCGTCAGCATCGACCTGGCCACGATCAACTACCTGGGCTTCGACACGACCTCGGCACCCTGGGAGGACCCCGATGTCCGGCGGGCCGTGTCGCTGCTGGTGGACCGTGACGTGCTGGTCGCCCAGGTCGGTCAGGAAGCCCGGACCGCCGCGGCCGGGATCGTGCCACCCGGCCTGCCCGGTGCCGGCGTGGCGACGTGTGACCACTGTGACCGTGACCTGGTGCGGTCCCTGGCCTTGCTGGCACAGGCGCCGGCTCCGCCGACCTCCCCGGTCACCCTGCTGGCACCCGACGATGCCGCCAGCACGCGCGTCGCCACGGTCGTGGCGAGGTCGATCGAGGACGGCCTGGACGTCCCGGTCCGGGTCGACACACGCCCGCTTGGGGAGTACGCGGCCGCCCTGGGCGACCGTGACTTCGACCTGTTCCTGGGCGCGTGGAGCGCCAGTCGGCCGTCGATGGGCGGGGTGCTGGAGCCGATGCTGTCGTCGGCGTCGGGACGGTTGGACAACCCCGGCCGGATCGAGGAGGCCGACGTGGACGACGCGCTGGCACGCGCCCGCGCGTCAGGCAGCGCCACGACGCGCCTGCGCGCGTGGCAGGAGGCCGAACAGGCCGCACTGGACCTGGCCGTGGTCGCGCCGTTGTACGTGCCGCGGGCGCGCCTGGTCGTGGCCGACGACGTCACCGGCTTCCGCCTG
>JBBSMS010000130.1:0-9410 GCA_038233055.1 Nitriliruptorales bacterium | reverse complement strand
GTCGCCCCGCCAGATCCGGGTGAGGGCCCGCAAGGTCGAGTCGATCGTCACGTCGACGTCAAAGCCGGGGTCGGTCTCGCACACGTCGACCTCGCCGGCGGCCACCACGATCCACCAGGCCCGGGCGGCCGGCTCGACGTCTCGGAAGCGGAAGAGCAGGACCGTCCGGCCCGGCGGCATCGCGTCGGTGTCAATGTTGCGGTGCACGTCCCACATCAACAGGTGCGGATCCAGGTCCTCGTCGCCCAGCTCGCCGATCCAGCGCACGCCCCACTGGCCGATGGCCTCCACTATGGGCTGGAGTTCACGGCCGGCGTCGCTCAACTGGTAGGTGACGCGGTTCCCGTGCTCCCAACGGTCCACCACCCCGGCCTTCTGCAGCGTCCGCAGGCGCTTGGACAACAACGAGGGCGACATGTTGGGGACGCCCCGCCGCAGCTCGTTGAAATGACGACTGCCCATCATCAGCTCGCGCACGACGAGCATGGTCCAGCGTTCGTCCAACAACTCCATCGCCTTCGCGACGGGACAGAACTGGCCGTAGGTGGTGCCCATGATGGATCCTCCGAGGTGTCGCTACCGGGCACGCCCACCGCATCCGGCTGGTCCCCGTGCCCAGCAACCAACCTACGTGCGACCGGATCGCGGGCACAAGGGGCAGTACAGATCCTGTAGTGGTCTGGTCCAGATCGACCACTGGTCGCGGTGCATCGGGGACCGGCACCATGATCCGACCGCACCCCGCGGGCCTCGCCCCGGGACGCGGACCGACGATCGCCCACGCACAGGAGCACGCGAGAATGACCACGACAACGACGACCACCGATGCCACCACCCCGACGGGACCCGCGATGGCCGAGCAGGCCCCGATCCTGCTGACCGCGTTGGCCGGCTACGTGGGCCACCGCACCATCTCGATGGGCATCCGCCGCGGCCTGGTTGGCGCCCTGGACGCCGCGCCGGGCACGACCACCGACGACCTCGCCGACCGGCTCGACCTCGACCCCTTCTACACCGGCGTGTGGTGCCGCAGCGCGCTGGCGTGCGGGCTGTTGGAACGCGACGGCGACGGCTGGCGGGTCGCACCGTACCTGGCCACGTTGCTGCTCGACCTCGACTCCCCGGCCTACGTCGGCGGCGTGTTCGGGGTCTTCGAGGCGCCGGAGATGTTCGACGACTTCGAGGAGCGACTGGCCAGCGGTGAACGGACCTGGTGGGACCAGACCAGCGACCACTGGATCGAGCAGGTCAGCGGCACCGGCACGCCCTTCTACCTCCGGCTCGTGCCCGGCGGGCTGGACCAGGTGCCCGGGTTGGCCGAGCGGCTGGACGCGGGCTGCCGGGTCGTCGACACCGCCTGCGGCGCGGGAACCGGGGTCATCCGGCTCGCCACCACCTATCCGGCCTGCGAGGTCGTGGGGGTCGACGGTGACGAACGATCCGTAGCGGTCGCGCGTGACCGTGCGACGGCGGCAGGCGTGGGCAACCGGGTGTCGTTCGTGACCAGCCCGTTGGAGGAGTTCGTGCTCGACGACCCGGCCGATGTCGTGATCAACAACATCTCCATGCACGAGTGCCGCGACATCGACGAGGTGGCGCAACGGGTCCGTTCCGCCCTGCGACCCGGCGGCGTGTTCGTGATCTCGGACTTCCCGTTCCCCGACACCGACCCCGGCCTGCAGGCCGTGCCGGGCCGGATCATGAGCGGCATCCAGTTCTTCGAGGCCCAGATCGACGACCAACTGGTGCCTCGCGCCGTCTACGACGACCTGCTCGAGCGCCACGACTTCGCCGACCTGGGGACGGCCACGCTGACACCACTGCACGCCCTGACCTGGGGGTGGGTCCCCGCCACTGACTGACCTCGTCGTGGTCGGACGGGACCGGCGAGTGACGACCGGGCAGCGGAGGTGTCGAAGCGTCCGGCGGGCGTGGGTTCGACGGTTCGACGGACCGGTCAGCGTGTCCGTTCGCCGGGGGTCTCAGCGCCAACTGGGAGCCGGATCGGCCACATCTGGCCGGAATCACACCCACTCGGCAGTGGTTCGGCAGAGGCCGGGAATGGGGCGGCACCACCGTGCCCGTGGGTCAGTGGCTGAGGGGGGTCTGGGGTGAGGTGGGGCGGGCGGCATGGTGACGGTCCGGCAGCCGGCCGCGGCGGCGGATCGTACGGATGACCAGGCCACCACCGACGACGACCAGGAACAGGATCGACGGCACGGACGACAGGGTGACCACGGCGGTGCGGCTCCCGTCACTGGCCGAGGCCGGGCCCGCGACCAGCACCATCAGACCGACGATGCCGAGGTAGATCGCGAGACCGACGAGACGGACGTTCGTGGGGTCGATCGGACGTCGCCCCGGACGCCGATCGACCCCCGCACGGCCGCCGGCTAGTGGTGCGGCGTGGCGGTGGATGCTGCCCATGGTCATGCCCCTGGTCGTGTGGCGGGATCCCGACCCGGATCCCTGCCGGTTCCCCACCGACCGACGACCCTGACCCTGCCGTGCTTTGTCCTGCCAGCATCGCGGCAGGACGCCGTCGACGACAGCGACGGCGGTCCACATCGGGCGTGACCGCGGTCCCGGACCGACCGGTCGGTCAGCGCCCGCACGGATGCCGGCCAGCCGCACCTCCGTCTTCGTGCTGGCCCGGTCCCGGCGGCGCCCGCGCGGTCCCGGGCCGCCACGAGGCGCCGTGTCCCCTGACCATCCAGGTCGACCCGGCTAGCGTTCCGCGACATGGCGAAGAAGAACGAACACGGCGACCCGGTCGAACTCGACGCGGGCCCACGAACGGTGCGGATCACCAGCCCCGGCAAGGTGATGTTCCCCCGCAACGGCGAGACCAAGCTCGACCTCGCCCACTTCTACCTCGCCGTCGCCGAGCCGCTGTTGCGGGCCACGCGGGACCGGCCGGTCCTGCTGGAGCGCTACCCCAACGGCGTGCGCGGCAAGAGTTTCTACCAGAAGCGCATCCCCGACTCGGCACCGGACTGGCTGACCACCACGACCGTGTCGACCGTCAACGGCACCGAATCGCGCGCCCTGGTCATCGCCGACATCGCCCACGTGCTGTGGGCGGTGAACATGGGCTGCCTCGGGCTGCACGTGTGGCCGTACCGCACGTCCGCACCCGACGACACCGACGAGTTGCGGATCGACCTCGACCCGACGACCGGGATCACCTTCGACATGGTGCGCGAGACCGCCGCCGAGGTGCGCGACTTCCTGGCCGAGCAGGGCATCACGGCGTGGCCCAAGACCACCGGCAGCAAAGGGTTGCACCTGTACGTGCCCGTCGAGCCCGGCTGGGACGCCTACGACGTCCGTCGCGCCGCCGTCGCCGTTGCCCGGGAGATGGAGGCTCGTCGCCCCGACCTCATCACGGGCAAGTGGTGGAAGGAGGAACGGGGCACGCGTGTGTTCGTCGACTACAACCAGAACGCGCCCCACAAGAACGTGTTCGGGGCCTGGTGCGCGCGACCCCGGGTCGGCGCGCAGGTGTCGACGCCGTTCACGTGGGACGAGTTGCCCGACATCGACCCCGAGGTGCTGACGGTGGCGACCGTGCCCGCCCGGGTCGCCGAGCAGGGCGACCCGTGGGCCGGCATGGACGACGAGCCCCAGTCAATCGCCCCGCTGGTCGAGCGCTACCAGGCGGACCTGGCCGCGGGGATCCCCGACGCGCCGTGGCCGCCGGTCTATCCCAAGATGCCCGACGAAGCCCCCCGAGTGGCCCCCAGCCGCGCCCGCCGGCCTGACCCGGACGACGGTGGTTCCTGACCCGCGGACCGCACCGACCGGCGCACCGCCCTCGCCACGCCGAACGCTGGTGGACGTGCCCGCGTAAGTCGCCGAACACCCGCTGGCCGATCGCGCCGTCAGGAGCAGCCGATCGCGTGGCCCATGGCTGCGCAGACCTCCGGCCAGCGATCACGATCGACGGTGCCCGCGCGCTGCAGCAGCCACTCGACGGGGATCAACTGCACGTTGTCGAGGTTGGCCACCGACCCGTTTGCCACCCCGGCGTCCGGCCCGAGCGCGACCTCGACCCCGATGTCGCGAACCGTCGTGGTGATGGGGGGCGACGAGCACGCGACAGAGTCGTTCGGCGACGGCCGCGCGAGTCAGCACCAGGACGGGACGGACCCTGTCCAGGTAGGCCTTCACACTGCCGTGTTTGACGCTCGGTCGGACGGAAGCTCCCAGACCAGAGGCCCCGAGATCGTTGCGTCTATACCTGACCGGTCGAGCATTTCATTGATTCAGACGCCGGGATGAGTACTATCGATCTATTGAGAATGGACGAACGGAGAAGAAGGATGGCAGGCTTCTCAGCAGAGCGTGGGATCGGGGTTGTGTTGCTGGTAGCAACACTTCTTACGGGCTGTGCGGCGTCTGACTTGGCTGTATCTACCCTCGAGCCCTCTGCGTCGAGTTCAGCAGTCGACCCTACTGCAAGCAATCCTAGTCTGACTCGAGAAGAGATTGAGGACATATTCTCTGAGACTCTGGGGCTTTCTCTAGCCGAGGCTCGGTCGGCTATACCGTACGAGATCGTGGTCAGTACTACTGCTTCAGAAGACGCGCCGGTGGTGGTTGAGACTTTCGACTGTAACGGTGAACCCTATGTGGAACGCATACAGATTGAGGACGTCAACGGCGACGCTGTTGTTGCGGAGGGAATGGTCGCGTGTCCACCCGGCAACTAGACAGGCTTGTCGATTCGAACGTGGGTAGCCGCGATGGTGTCGGTTGTCCCTGACTACGCGGGGCCACGTGGCGACCAAGGCGCAAAGCCTGACAGCCCACCGTCGGACCTCGAGGGCACCAACCCGGCGGGCCACAGCGCGCGCCGGCGCGCCGACCAGTTGCGTGCCGAGCAGTCTGGCGTCACCCGGGTCGTGACCAGGATGTGTGACTCCAGGACCGAGGAACGGACCTGGAGATTGGCGGCACTCGGCGAGGAGAAGGTCGGACGCAAACTGGCGCAGTTGCCGGACCAGTGGACGGTGGTCCACGACCTGGACGTGCAACGCGATGGTGCCAACATCGACCACCTGCTGATCGGCCCGCCCGGCGTGTTCCCCGTGACCACCACGTTCGTGACCGGCACGCTGACGGTCCACGACCGTGCGATCCTGAACGACGGCCGCCGCACCACCCTTCTGTCCCGCCCCCGGGCCGAGGCACGCCCCACCCACCGGGGCTGAGCGGCGTGGTGGGATCCGACATCGAGGTGACGCCGATCGTCGCCGTCGTCGGGAAGCCGCCCCACGTCCGCACTCGTCCCGGCGACGTGGAGGTCATCCACTTGATGACGTTGCGGCACTGGCTGACCCGCCACCCCGGCCGCGCCCTGGGCCCCGACGACATCCGTGCCCTGGCCGCGCGTGCCGCCGATCCTGCGGCCTGGGTGCTGCCGGCGGACGCGAACGGACCAGCCGACGAGCCCGCCGTGGCCTACGCCCCCGACACCTCGCCGACCCGTCGGGCATCCTGGGCCGCATGGCCGACACGACGGACGACCTGACCCCGGGCGCGTATGAGCGCCTAATTACGGAGGGTCTTGCCGCGATTCTCGGTGAGCTTGGCAGCCAGACCCGACGACAGGATCTCGACCAGGCCGAGGCTGGACGTCGGTTGGCCCACCACGTCCAACCGCTGCTGGCCGGGGCCCTCGAGGCCATCCCGAGATCCAAGCGCACCGAGGCGCAGGTCGACCTGGTCAACCGCCTCATGGAATGGCTGGCCGACCACACCGAGTCCACGGCCGACCCAATCGCTGCTCCGGCGCAGGTCCTTCGCGCGGTGGACCAGGAACGTCTTCCCGGGCAGTCACTGCCGCGACTCCCGTTCATCCCGCTGCTCGACCACGATCTGCTGGCCAACGCGCCCGACGAACCAAACTTCGTCAGTGCCTTGTTGAGCGAGTTCGAGACGGCCGACCGGATCGATGCGGTCGTCGCCTTCATCCGGACGACCGGCCTCAACCTCCTTCGAGATGCCTTGGTGGCCGCCCGACGGCGGGGCGTGCCAATCCGGCTGCTCACGACCACCTACACCGGGTCGACCCAACGCGCCGCGCTGGACTGGCTCGCCGAACAGGGAGTCGAGGTGAAGGTCAGCTTCGACACCCGGACGACTCGGCTGCATGCCAAGTCTTGGCTGGTCCACCGCGACACCGGCTACTCGACGGCCTACGTAGGGTCGTCCAACCTGTCGCATTCGGCGCTGGTCGAGGGTCTGGAATGGAACGTGCGGCTGGCACAAGCCAGTGCCCCAGAGGTGTTCGACAAGCTGGCCGGGACATACGAGTCGCTGTGGCACGACGACACGTTCGAGGCCTACGACCCGGTTCGTGATGGCGATCGCTTCCAGCACGCCGTGGATGCGGTGGCGAAGGGGACGGTGCCGACGGGCGTGTCCGGGTTGGAGATCCGTCCCTGGCATTACCAGCAGGAGATGCTGGAAGCGGTCGTCACCGAGCGGGTGCGATTCGAGCGCTTCCAGAACCTCGTCGTCGCTCCAACGGGCACCGGGAAAACGGTGTTCGCGGCCCTGGACTACCGGGCCCTTCGCAACGGCACCGGCGGAGTCGCCCTGACGCCGGATCCCAGCGTGCTGTTCGTGGCGCACCGCGAGCAGATCCTGAACCAGTCGCTCCAGACCTTCCGCGACGTGTTGAAGCGCGGCGACTTCGGTGAACTCTTCGTTGGTGGCCACCGGCCCTCGGCATGGCGGCACGTGTTCGCGTCCATCCAGTCACTGCACGCCATGGACGTCGAGGCGCTCGACCCCGGCCACTTCGACGTGGTCTATGTCGACGAGTTCCACCATGCGGAAGCCAAGACCTACCGGCGACTGCTCGGTCACCTGGCGCCATCGGTCACGATTGGCCTCACCGCCACACCGGAACGAACGGACGGGATTAGTGTCAAGGAGCTCTTCGGTGGTCGATACGCGTTCGAGATGCGACTCTGGGATGCGTTGGACCAGCAGTTGCTGGCGCCATTCCACTACTACGGCGTGGCCGACGGGACGGACCTGTCCGACCTGACCTGGCAGCGCGGCGGGTACCGCATGGCTGACCTCGACAACGTCTACTTCCTGGACGGGAACGAACAACGCACGGCGAAGGTGGTGGAAGCCCTCCGCGCCCTCGTGGACGTTGGATCCATGCGGGCCTTCGGCTTCTGCGTCTCGGTCGCCCATGCCGAGTACATGGCCAGGTCGTTCCGGGGCCTGGGCATCCCCGCGGAGGCCATGAGCGCAGACACGTCGCGGGACGACCGGGCTCGACAACTCCGCGCACTGGCGGCTGGCGAACTCCGGGTGGTGTTTGCCGTCGACGTCCTGACCGAAGGGGTGGACGTCCCGAGTGTCGACACCATCCTACTCCTGCGGCCGACCGAATCGGCGACGGTGTTCCTGCAGCAACTCGGGCGCGGCCTGCGCCTGCACCCGGGGAAGCATGTCTGCATCGTCCTGGACTTCATCGGCCAGCAACACCGTCGGTTCCGGTCGGACCTGCGGCTTCGCGCATTGACCGGCCGTTCTCGGGGCCAGCTGATCGACGACCTGGACGAGGGCTTCCCGCGGCTCCCGGCCGGCTGCCATCTCCGGCTTGACACGGTGTCAGAACAGCTGATCCGAGCCAACCTTGAACAGGTCGTGTCGACGAGTGCCCGCTCGCTCGCCCAGGATCTCCGCGAGGTCACCGAGGCGGTCGGTCACGAGGTCACCCTGGCGGAGTTCCTCGACCACGCGGTGCTGGACCTCAGCGACGTCTATGCCAAGTCGAGCTGGACCGACCTTCGTCGACGCGCCGGCTATCCGGTTCCGGCCGCCGGCCCCCGCGAGCCCGAGTTGGTCAAGGGAACGCGCAGGCTGGTGGAGGTGGACGACCTCGAGCGCATCGGGGTAATCGAGCATCTCGCGGAGCAGGTCCCCCTGCCCGACGATGGGCGCTCCCAGCGGTTGGCGTCGATGGTCGGCTTCCTGCTCTTCGACGATGGGAAGTCACCCGACACGGTCGCCGGCGTGACCGCCGCGCTCGATGCCGAGCCGGCCATCCGGGACGAACTCCGAGAGTTGGCAGCGGTCCTCGACCAGCGAGCCAATCACCTCACTCGGCCCAGCAGACTTCCCGCGGACGTCCCCTTGCACCTCCATGGCGCCTACCGACGAGAAGAGATCCTCGTCGCGCTCGGCGACCGCAACCTCGGTGGGCGCACCTCGCATCGCGAGGGTGTCAAGTACATCCAGGACCTCAACATCGACGTGTTCCTGGTGACATTGGAGAAGTCCGAGCGTGACTACTCCCCCACGACTCGCTACCACGACTACGCCGTCTCCCGTGACCTGTTCCACTGGGAGTCGCAGTCCAACACGACCAGGACGTCCCCGACGGGAACGCGGTATCTCGACGGCTCGTCAACGGTGCTGTTGTTCACCCGCAGGACGAACCGGGTCGACGGTCGAGCCCCCGCGTATGTCTTCCTTGGTCCAGCCCATCACGTGAGCGACCGTGGCGAAAAGCCCATCCAGATCACGTGGCGCCTCGAGATGCCGATGCCCGAGACGTGGTTCCAAGTCGCCAAGGCCGTCGCGGGCTAGGCGCCACCGGCACCAAGTCGCGACCACGGATGGGTTGCTGACGCATTCCTGCGTTTCGAAGGGACGAGCCCATGGAGGCATCCAGCAACCTCCGCCGACGCTGCGTTCCCCCCTCGGGAGCCTTGACCGCACCACCCAGGAGGGCGAGGGGCAGCCGGATGGTCACGACGCGGCCGTGCCCGCCATGGAGATCCGGACGGCCGCCCACGGCGGGCATGGCCCGAAGGACCCGGGGTGGCCGGGACGTGGGTCATGGGTGCTCGCGACGGCGGTCCGATGTCGGGGACCCACCGGCCACGGCATGATGGAGGCAATGCACGGGAAGGGCTTACCCGGGGTCGCGGGAGCCGGTCGGGGACGGACCGCCTCCGGAACGCGACCCCGTGTCTCGGGGGCGACGACGCAGTGGGCAACCATGGCGGTCGCGCCCATTTCTGTGCGCGATCTCCTTGACGCCGCGGGCCCACGCAGCACCGGGCACGGCGCCTGGGGACGGCGGTGACACGGGACCCGCTCGACCCGCTCTGACTTCAGCGGTGAGTCGCGCCGTTCCCGTATCAGGCTGGCTGGCTCCCACCTCCGATGGTCGAGGGTCGCCCCGACGACCCTTGCCGCGGTGCCGCCACGAGCCACCGCCGCCCGCGGCCTGTCACCAACCGAGAGGACCGCCATGGCCAGCCTGATGGACGAACACTTCCGCGTGGACCAACCGCGCCCCCACGACATCGTGGACAACCCGCTCCAGGTCGCCGGACTGGGTGGTGGCTTCGAGGGCAACATCGGCATCC
>JBBSMS010000129.1:0-9454 GCA_038233055.1 Nitriliruptorales bacterium | reverse complement strand
CGTGGAGATCTCCACCGACAAGGTCGACACCGAGATCCCGTCACCCGTCGCCGGCACCGTCCAGGAACTCAAGGCCGAGGTCGACGACACCGTCGAGGTCGGCCAGGTCATCGCCGTCATCGGCGAGGGCGACGACGCCGACGCCGACGCCGATGCCGACAAGGACGACACCGGGGATGAGGCCGACGAGGACGACACCGGGGATGAGGCCGACGGTGAGGCCTCGGGCGCGCCGGAGGACACCGAGACGTCAGAGGAACTTGCCGAGGAGATGGAGGCCGAGGCCGACGAGGACACCGGTGCCGGTGACGACGACGGGGGCAGCGACGACGGGGGCAGCGACGGCGGGGACGCCGCGGCCGAGGCCCCGGACATGGGCGGTCACCGCTCCGACGGCGCGAGCGGTGGGGCGGCGAGCAGCGAACCGGTGTTGACCTCGCCGCTGGTCCGCAAGCTGCTGCGCGAGGCCGACATCGACGCGGCCGCCGTCGAAGGCACCGGACCCGGCGGCCGGATCACGCGTGACGACGCCGAGGCCGCGGTCGCGAACCCGCCCAGCAGCGGCGGTGGCGCGACCGGTGACGGTGGCGGCGCGGCCCCGGCACCCGCGGCGGCCGGCGTCACGCCGGCCCCGGCCCCGGCAGCCACCGGTGGAGCGCCCGAGCGTCCACGTCCGTCGCCCACCCAGGTCGACTTCGATGGCGAGCGCGAGGTCGTGCAGGACCTCAGCCGCGTCCGCAAGGCCATCGCCAGGGGCATGATGGAGTCGTTGCAGTCCACGGCCCAGTTGACGGCGGCGGTCGAGGTCGACATGACCCCGATCATGAACCTGCGTGCAGCGATCAAGGACGACTTCAAGGCCCGCGAGGGTGCGTCGTTGTCGCCGCTGCCGTTCGTCTCCAAGGCCGTGCTGATGACCATCCCGCGTCACCCCACGGTGAACGCGCAGTTGGACCTCGATTCCGGGACCGCGACGTACTTCCGCCACGTCAACCTCGGCATGGCGGTCGACACCGAGCGCGGCCTGCTCGTGCCCAACATCAAGGACGCCCAGGACCTGACGGTCGCGGCCCTCGCGCGCAGGATCGGCGACCTCGCCACGCGGACCCGGGGCAAGAAGATCTCGCCCGACGAGATCCAGGGTGGCACCTTCACCATCACCAACACGGGCTCGCTTGGCACGTTGTTCGACACGCCGATCCTCAACGCCCCGGAGGCCGCGATCCTGGCCACGGCCGCCATCGAGAAGCGACCCGTCGTCGTCAGCGACGCCTGGGGCGACTCGATCGCGATCCGCTGGATGAGCTACCTGTGCATGACCTATGACCACCGAATCCTGGACGGCGCCGACGCCGCGCGCTTCCTCCAGGACCTCAAGTGGGTCATCGAGAACCACGACTGGCGCGGCGAACTGAGCGTGTGATCGGAACGTCGCCGACCACCGAAGCCCTGACGAGGCTGGGGCTGGAACCCCTGTCGGAGGCCCTCGGCGCCAATCCCCACGAACGGCCGTGTGGGACCTCGCCCGGTTCCCTAGGCTGACAAGTGCCGCGACAACGACGGGGTCTTCCGGACTCGGCCGAGTGGCCACTTGAGGAGGCCGCCATGGCGGAAAGCGACCACACCACTGGGCTGCTGAACCGGCTCACCAGCGGGTTCAGGGACCTGCCACGAAACGGCGCATGGCTCGCCGCCAAGGTGCTGTCACCATTGGATGACGCCGGAGAATCCGCCACCGCCACGGCGTCGCAGGCGGCCCACAAGGTCGGCAATGTCGGCCACGAAGTCACCGACGCTGCCCGGCGTACGGGGGCTGCTGTCCGTGACGCGGTCCCGGGTGCCGACGACTCGGTCGAGATGCGGCTGCAACGCGCTCGCAAGGCCGCCCAGCGTGCTCGCGAGGCCGAAGACCGGGCAGTGCAGGCTGCGGACGACGCGCGCGCCCGCACCGACCACGTGGGCAAGGTCGCCGACGACAACGAGACTCACCTGCGCGAGGTCGAGTCCGAGCAGGACCAGTGGGTGCAGGACAAGGTCGACCAGGCCCAGGAGGCTGCCGACGCCCGCGTCGAGGAGGCCCGCCGCGCCGCCCGTACCAAGGCCGACGCACGAATCGAGGCCGAGCGGTCCGAAGCACGTGCCCGGCACGAGCAGGCCACCCAAGAAGCCGAAGGCGCCCAGGCCCATGCCGAGGAGGAACTGGCCACCGCCAGTGCCCAGTTGGCCGAAGCCCGCCGCCTGGCCGACGACGCGGAAGCGGCCGCGCGGGACACCGCCGAGCGCGCTCGCCAACAGGCCCAGCAGTTGGCGACGAACGCCCAGCAGGACGCCCGCGAGGTGGAGGCCGACGTCGAGGAGGCGGAGGCCATCCGTGCCGGCGTGTCGGACACGGCCGAGGACCTGACCGACGCCCTCTCCGACGACGGCGAGGTGCAGCTCGTGGACCGCACCAAGGACGAACTGCTCGAGTTGGCCATCGCCAGCGACCTGTCCGGCCGCTCCACGATGACCAAGCAGGAACTCGTCGACGCCCTCCAGGATCACTCGTCCTGACTCCTTCGCATCCACCACCCGGCGCCGATGGCGTCGCCCCTAACGCCTGGAACGTGCCATGAACATCAATCCCTTCCAAAAGCCACCGCCCACCTCGACCTGGGACCGCCTCACGCAACCCCTGCGCGGGTCCTCGGCCGAGCGCGCGGGACGGACCGGCCTGCTCGGAATCGCGACCGTCGTGGTCGCATCCGCCGTCAGCGCGGTCGTGTCGGCCCTTCGCGACCGGGAGGGCAACGAGTGAAGGTGCGGACGCTGACCGTGTTCGCCGCGGGCTACATCCTGGGCACCAAGGCCGGTCGTGAGCGCTACGAGCAGGTTGTCGTGGCAGCGCACATTGCCGGGCGTCGGCTCGAGGAGTACGCCAACCAGGGCCGCGACCAGGGATGGGGGCAGACCGATGGTGACGGGGCGACAGGCGACCGTGCGGCGGACCCGGCCTGACGACCAGGCCACGCTGGCCGACGGCCTGGTGGTCGACCTGTTCCTGGCGGCTCGCCTGTTCGGTCGGCGAATCCTGACCCTGGACGGCCGCGTGATCCTGAGCCCCACCCGAATGAGAACGCTGGATCCGCCCCGGCCGTCCTCTTCCCGACAGGACCCTCGGCGCCAGTCGGGGGAGGTCACCCGTTCGGATCGGGGCCCAGCCGTGTCGGCCGGAGACGACCAGCGAGCCGGCCGCACTGACCTGACGGCCATCTCGCGGCGCGTCGACGAAAATGCCCGCCGCCTGCGAGCCCTTCGAGGCGGCCGCGCCACCGACTGACACCACATCCACGCGGCAGCAATCCGAGTGGGTCGACAAGCACGACTGGCGCGGCGATCTGGGCGGAGAGGACGGATGCCTCAACCGACCCGGGCACGGCGCACGGACCCGGGCGTGTGGTGGTGCCGAACCTGACCCTGGCTGCCATCTCCCGGGCTACTCCTTGATGCGGACCATGCCCTCCTGGGCGACGCTGGCCAGCAGTCGTCCGTTCCGGGCGAAGACGCGCCCGGTGGCCAGCCCACGGCCGCCCTGGGCCGACGGCGATGCCTGGTCGTAGAGCACCCAGTCGTCGATGACCGGGCGACGGTGGAACCACATGGCGTGGTCGAGGCTGGCCGGGCGCAGGCGCCCATCGGCCCACGAGATCCCGTGGCGCCGCAGCACTGACTCCAGCAACGAGTAGTCCGAGGCGTAGGCCATGACGGCTGCATGCAGCAACGGATCGTCGGGCAGTGCGTCGACGGCCCGCAGCCAGACGCGCTGGCTGGCAGATCGGTCCGGTGACGGCCCGGACCAGATCTCCCCGTCGACGTGGCGCAGGTCGATGGCGTTGCGGCGCGAGAACGCGGTCGCGCGCGGGTCGTCCAACCCGTTCAGGACGTCGGCGTCGGAGGCCACCGTGGTCGGCTCGGGGACGTCGGGCATGGCGTCGTGGTGGTCCAGCCCCCCGGCCTCGTCCTGGAAGGAGGTGATCATCGACAACAGGATCCGGCCCTCCTGGACGGCGTGGACCCGCCGCGCCGAGAACGACCGGCCGTCGCGCATGTTCTCGACCGTGAAGCGGATCGGCTGCTCGCTGTCGCCCGGACGCAGGAAGTAGCCGTGGAGCGAGTGGATCAGGCGCGTGGTCGACGCCGCCTCGACGGTCAGTCCCGCGGCCATCAAGCACTGGGCCAGCACCTGGCCACCGAACACCCGACCGTGGGGCATCGGCTGGCTGCGCCCCTGGAAGACCGTGGCGTCGGAACTCCCGGTCCGGGCGTCGGGCCCGTCACCGCTGACCTCGATGTGGCGCGCCCCCACCCGTTGCAGGTCGAGCACCTCCAACAGGTCGGCCAGCGGGTCCAGTTCCGTCCGGTGTCCGGGGTCATCGGGCGGGGCGTCGTCAGTGGTCGTCATGTGCCCGACGCTAGCGCGGGACGGCAGTCCCGAACCGCATCGGGCGGGCCCCCGGGGCCCCGACCGGCCATCGGCGGGCGACCGCGCCACACGGAGGTGGCCGGATCGTCACGGCCGCCGTCGGTCGAACAGGGTGCGCCCACGCCGGACGCACGCCACGATGCCGGCAGCACGTCGACACCGAGCCGACACCATCGGAGGCACCGTGCCCCGGATCGGACTGCTCCTGTTCCCCGACGTGGACCTGTTGGACATCGGGGGGCCCTACGAGGTGTTCCTGACGGCCGGCCGACTGGTCGAACGGGCCGGCGGGCCACCTCCGTTCGAGGTGGTGACGATCGGGACGCCCGACACGTCGGTCACGGCATACGGCGGCCTGGGCCTGGTCGCGGACGCCACTCCGGAGACCGTCGGGACACTGGACGTGCTGGTCGTGCCCGGAACCATCGACATCGACTGTGCCGCTGCCCGCACTGACCTCACGGACGCGATCGTGGCGCTCGCGGACGCGACGCCGCTGGTCACCACGGTGTGCACGGGCTCGGTGCTGCTGGCGCGGACCGGACGGCTGGACGACATCGCCTCGGCGACCACCCACCACGAGGACCTCGCGGTGCTGGCGGCGTCCATCGGGCCGGCGGCCATCGATGCCCGCTGGGTCGACACGGGCGCCGTCGTGACGGCGGGTGGCCTGTCCAGCGGCATCGCGATGGCGTTGCACCTGGTCGAGCGACTGGTCGATCGCGACCTGGCCGTGGCCACCGCAGCCCAGTTGGCCTACGACTGGGACCCCGACGACGGAGTGGTCACGACCACCTCCTGAGGCCCGCCCGGTGCGGGCCGTCCGTGCGTGTGCCCGCTCCACCCCACGAGCAGGCACACTGCGACCGTCACCGACCCAACAACCCCACGTGGGTCCCCGCGACCATCCATACCCACCGACCGAACATCGGAACGCCGTGCGCACCGGGCACATCGCCGACGTACGGGCCAGAATCGGCTCGGACCTGTTGCTGCAGCCCGCCGTGTCGGCGTGCATCCTCGACGATCGGCGTCGGCTGCTGCTCGCCCGCCACGCCACAGACGGAGGCTGGTCGTTCCCGGGCGGCGCGGTCGAACCCGGCGAGTCGCCGGCCGACGCGGTGGTCCGGGAGGTCCACGAAGAACTGGGCGTCACCGTCACCCCGCTGGCGATCGTCGCGGTGACGGGCGGCCCCGGACACCTGATCGAGTACCCCAACGGCGACCGCACGGCCTACGTCGGCACCATGTTCCACTGTCGTGTGGACCACGGCGTGCCGACGCCGGACCTCGACGAATTGCTGGAGGTCCGGCACGTCGACGCGCGCGCCGCCCGGGCACTGGACCTCCAGCCCTGGATGGCCACCGTGTTGCCGATGGTGCTCGGCTGGCTCGACGACGGCATCGCCCGGTTCGTGCCGGCCGGGTCCGGATCGGCCTGACGGCCGCGCGGCCGGGTCGCGCGTCCGGCGCGGGGCCTGCCGGCCCACGGGTAGGGCCCGACCGCCGCGTACCGTCTCCGGCAGCCGAACCGGAGCCACCATGCCCGACCAGTCCCGCGACCACGACGTGGTGGTGCACGGCGGCACGGGGTTCGTGGGCCGCCTGACCGCGGCCCACCTGCGCGATCACGCCCCGCGGGACCTGCGGATCGCCCTGTCGGGGCGGGATCAGGAGCGGTTGGCCGCGGTCCGCGCCGAACTGGGTCCCGCGGCCGCCGACTGGCCGTTGATCGCGGCCGACAACATGGCCGGGGATGACATGGCCGCGCTGGCCGCGTCCACCCAGGTCGTGGCCACCACGGTCGGGCCCTACCACCGGCTCGGCCTCCCCCTTGTTCGGGCCTGTGCCGACGCCGGCACCCACTACGCCGACATCACCGGCGAGGTGGTCTTCATGCGACAGTCGATCGACGTCGCCGACGAACCGGCACGGGCGAGCGGGGCCCGGATCGTGCATGCCTGCGGGTTCGACTCCGTCCCGTCGGACGTCGCCACGTTCCTGCTGGCCCAGCACGCCCGCGACCACGACCTCGGCACGCTGGGCGACACGACGCTGGTGGTCCGGGCGATGCGCGGCGGTGTCAGCGGCGGCACCATCGACACGCTCCGGACCACGGTCGACCTGGCACGCCGCGACCGCGACGCGCGCCGCATCGTCCTCGACCCGCATGCCCTGAGTCCCGACCTCGCCCGCGAACCCGACCTGGGTCCGGAACGCGACGCGGTCGGCGTGGAGTTCGACCCGGCGCTGGGCGGATGGCTCGCGCCGTTCGTGATGGCCACCGTCAACACCCGCGTCGTCCGGCGTTCGAACGCGCTGCTCGGACACGCCTACGGCGACACCCTGCGCTACCGCGAACGGATGCTGGCCGGTGGACTGCCGCTGGGCCCGGCGAAGGCCGTGGCGATCGCGGGCGGCATCGGGACGCTCGCGGCGGGACTGGCGTTCGGCCCGACCCGGCGCGTGCTCGACCGGATTTTGCCCGACCCCGGTGAGGGACCGTCGACCGACACGATCGAGCGCGGCTTCGTCCGCATCGACGTGCACACCACGACGACCACCGGCGCCCGACTGCGCTGCGAGGTCCGACTGCCCGGCGACCCCGGCCACGGGGCCACCTCGGTGATGCTGGGCGAGGCGACGTTGGCCCTCGCGGGCGATCCCGAAGTCCTGCCCGAACGGGCGGGCGTGCTCACGCCCGTCACCGGCATCGGCACCGAACTCGTGCGCCGCCTGGCCGCCGCCGGCCACCGCTACGAGGTGCTGGCCGCCTGACGCGCTGTTCGGGACCGACCCGACCGGTCCCGGTGCGCCGTCAGGCCCACCGATGGAGTTGCGAGCGCAGCGAGCACACTCCCATGTGCCCGCATCACGCTTCCGGCGTAGGATCGAGCGACGTCCGGGCACGCGTCCAGGTCCACTGCTGCACGTCGATCCGGCCGATCTCGAAGCCGGCCTGGCAGTAGCCGAGGTAGTAGTGCCACATGCGCCGGAACCGGTCGTCGAAGCCCATCGGCCGGACCTCCGACTCGAAGGCGACCTCGAAGTCGCGCCACCACGTGGCCAGGGTCGTGGCGTAGGAACCCCCGAAGGCCTGCACGTCGATCGCGGTCAGCCCCGCCCGCGCCGACAGGTCGCCCACGACCCGTGGTGCCGACAGTCGACCGCCGGGGAAGATCCACGTCGTGATGAAGTCCTCGCGCTCGGCGTAGGTGTCGAACAGGTCGTCGGCGATCATGATGACCTGGTAGGCGGCCCGGCCCCCCGGTCGCAGCGACCGGGCCGTGACCGCGAACAGTTCGCCCCAGCGCGCCTGCGGGATGGACTCGATCATCTCGATCGACACGACGGCGTCGAACGAGTCGTCGCCGAACTCGGCCGGGATGTCGGCGAAGTCGAGCAGGTGGAAGTCGGCGAACTCGGCCAGCCCGGCGACGGACAGGCGCTTGTCGGCGAACTCCAGTTGCTCCCGGGCAATGGTGACGCCGGTCACGTGCACGCCGTGCTGCGCGGCCACCTCGGCGAACCCACCCCAGCCGAAGCCGATCTCGAGCACGCGGTCGCCGGGGCCGGCCCCGATTTGGTCCAGGATGCGTTCGTACTTGGCGCGCTGGGCGGCAGCCAGGGTGTCGCGCGACACGGCCGTGGCCGACGGCGGCAGGGCGCGGTCGCGGCGGTCGCCGTCGACCTCGTGCGGGTCCGCGTGGTCGTCGTCGAACAACGCCGAGGAGTAGGTGACGGAGTCGTCGAGCCACGACCGGTAGAAGTCGTTGCCGAGGTTGTAGTGGTCAGCCATGGTGATGACCGCGCCCTCGGTCCCGAAGCGATCCAGCGCCCGCGTGAACACGCGACCGGCGGCGGCCTGCCAGCGTTGGCCGCGCTCGGAGCGGACGCGCCGGTCGACGCTGGCGCTCAGGATCCGCAGGGTCGAGGGCAGGTCGTCGGCATCCCAGCCGCCCTCCACGAACGACGCGCCCAGCGCCGAGGCCCCACCGGTGATGACCCGGCGTGCGAGGTGGGGGTCGTGGATCGTGACGACGACGTCCGGGCCGGGGCGCGGCCCGTGGTGGACCGTGCGGCGGCCGTCCGCCGTGGTCAGGTCGATCGACCCCGCCACGATACGGCTGGCCATGAGGTGCAGGGTGCGACTCATGAGACTTCCTCCAGGCGCTGCGGGCGCAGCGGGACGACGTTGTCGTGCGGGACGGACGTGGGTGGTTCGGAGCCGTCGCGGTCGCGGACGGGACAACCGATGGTCACGGGGTCGTCGAGTTCGGCCGGGACCGGGTGGTAGCGCGCACCCTTGCCCCACAGGAACCCGGCATGGAGGTGGATGCCCGCCGTCACGGCGTGCGGGAGGAGCGGGTGGCGGACCATCTCCGACCACAGCCCGCGGGTCGTGAACGCTCGGCGGCGTCCGGAGAACGACGCCGTCAGGACGTGCCCGTCACCGGCGTGGTGGGTGATGCCGACGGCGACCTGGTGGTCGGGGCGACGCACGGTGAAGTCGTAGGTCCCGTCGACGTCGAAGAACGGCGACACGTGGAACGACTTGTCGGCACGATGGCGCAGCACCTGGCCGGTCGACGTCCGCGTCGCACCGTCCAGTGGCGCGGCGATGACGTAGGCGTGCCGCTGTCCGAAGGTGTTGCGGACCTCGTGCACCACGGCCGACAGTGCGCCGTCGCGATCGTGGGCGAACCAGACGCTGATCGGGTCGAAGGCATACCCCAGGACCCGCGGCATCGACAACACCTGCGCCGGCCCGGTGACGTCGTCGACCCCGGCGCCGGCCGTGACCTCGGCCAGCCAGGTCCGGAGGTCGGCCACGGTGGAGCCGTCGCGGGCGTGCCCGTGGTCGGACGCGCGGAACGACACGGGTGCTGCACGGTCGACCCCGAAGCCGGTCACCTCGCGATCCAGTCGCGGCAGGTCGTCGAGGTCGAACAGGCCCATCACGACGCGTTGGCGCAGGCCGTGCTCGATGGT
>JBBSMS010000128.1:0-9537 GCA_038233055.1 Nitriliruptorales bacterium | reverse complement strand
GTTCAGCAGCTTCCCCGTGACCTTCGGGAACCAGTAGTAGATGCCCGCCACCAGGCCGAACAGCGACCCGCCGAACAGCACGTAGTGGAAGTGCGCCACGATCCAGTAGGTGTCGGTCTGCTGGGCATCGTGGGGCACGATCGCGTGGGTCACCCCCGACAGTCCACCGATGGTGAACATCGACACGAACCCGATGGCGAACATCATCGCGGTGGT
The DNA here is from genome assembly GCA_038233055.1 of Nitriliruptorales bacterium. Taxonomy (GTDB): domain Bacteria; phylum Actinomycetota; class Nitriliruptoria; order Nitriliruptorales; family Nitriliruptoraceae; genus Salsipaludibacter. The sequence continues at coordinate 9,321 of JBBSMS010000128.1, read as the reverse complement.
GAAGCGGACCTTGCCGCCCCACATCGTGAACACCCAGTTGAAGATCTTGATCCCCGTCGGCACGGCCACCGCCATCGACGTGATCCCGAACGCCACCCGGCCGATCGGGCCGACCGCCGAGGTGAACATGTGGTGGGCCCACACGCCGAACCCGATGAACCCGATCGCGATGCCCGAGAAGACCATCGCGGAGTATCCGAAGAGGGGCTTGCGCGAGAAGGTCGGCATGACCTCGCTCACGATCCCCATCGCCGGCAGGACCATGATGTAGACCTCGGGATGCCCGAACAGCCAGAACAGGTGCTGCCACAGGATTGGGTCCCCGCCGGTGGCGGGCTGGAAGAACTGGGTCCCGAACACCACGTCGCCGTTGAGCATGAACAGCGCCACCGCGATGATCGGCAACGCGAACAGCAGCAGGAAGTTGGTGACCAGGGTCATCCAGGTGAACACGGGCATGCGCATGAACTCCATGCCCGGGGCGCGCATGTTCAGGATCGTGGTGATGAAGTTGACCGCGGCCGACAATGACGAGATCCCGACGATCTGCAGGCCCACGGCGTAGAACGCCATGTGGTCGCCGGGGATCTGGGTCGACAGCGGCGCGTAGCCGAACCACCCGCCGTTGGGCACCGCGTCGAACAGCACCGACGAGTAGAGCACCAGCCCGCCGAACAGGAAGGTCCAGAACGAAAAGGCGTTCAGCCGTGGGAACGCGACGTCGCGGGCGCCGATCTGCAATGGCACGAGGTAGTTGAAGAAGGCCGCGCCCAGCGGCATCACGACCAGGAAGATCATCGTGATGCCATGCAGGCTGAAGGCCTGGTTGTAGACCTCCTCACCGACCAGCGTGTTCTCGGCCGTCGCCAACTGCAGTCGAATGATCCAGGCCGTCACCCCGCCGAGGAAGAAGAAGACCAGCACGGACCAGAAGTACATGATCCCGATCTTCTTGTGGTCGGTCGTCGCGAGGTAGCCCTTGAAGCCGTCCAACGCGGTCGGTCGAGACAGGAGGCTTCGCCGGGACGCACGGGTCGGAGCTGTCGCGGTCGCCATCAGGACGCCCCCAGCGGGCGGTCGTTCGTCGACTCGCGGCGGCCACCGCGCCCGGACCACGGATGCCACCGGGATGTGTCTGCCACGTCCTGCTCCATCGTCGATGGCTTCTCGAAAAAGTACTATTCCGATCGTGTTTTTTCAACCTGACGACGCGACGCTGTCACGGCGCAAGCTCCCCGATCTGCGTCGATCGCCCATAGAACGGCGCTTCGACGACGCTGATCGCACCCCCTCTTGTAAATATTTCCACCATCATCGACTTTTCTATTCGACCGCGTGCGGTATCGTCGATCGGGACCGAGCACGAGGTGGATGACATGGCCCAGGCACCAGCAGGTGGAGGAGGGGATCCCTCCCTCGTCTTCGATTCCCGGGTCCATCAGGCCCTGGCCAGTCCCGTTCGCAGCCGCATCATGGCGCTGCTGCGGGCCGTCGATGACGGCCTGGACGTGGCCGGCCTCGCCGACGAACTGGACCTGCACGTCAACACCGTCCGCACACACCTGGGCCTGCTCGAGGACGTGGGCCTGGTCGTGTCGGCGCCACAACCTCGTGAGCGCGCGGGACGACCCCGTCACGTCTATCGCCCGACCGACCGCGCCGCACACGTCGGAGGAGCCGCCGGCTACCAGTTCCTGTCCCGGATGCTGGTCGGCCACGTGGCGACGGCCGATGAGGATCCCGGCCGCGCCAGCGAGCAGACGGGGTCGGCCTGGGGACGATGGCTGGTCGACGAACCGGCGCCGGGCACCGTGGTCGAACCACGGGTCGGGATCGACCAGGTCGTCCAACTCCTGGACCGGTTCGGGTTCGAACCTGAACTCGACGACACCAATCCTGCCCGTCCGCGCCTGCTGCTCCGGCGGTGCCCCTTCCTGGACCTGGCTCGCGACCATCCCGAGGTCGTCTGCGCCCTGCACCTCGGCCTGATGCGCGGCGCGCTGGACGTGTTGGACGTCGACGTGGTGGTCGAGGACCTCCAACCGTTCGTCGAGCCCAGCCTGTGCGTGTCCAACCTGCAGGTGCCCGGCCCGCAACCTGCCAGACGGGGAGGCCGGCCATGACCTACACGATCGCGGAACCATGCATCGACGTCAAGGACCGGGCCTGCGTCGAGGAGTGCCCGGTCGACTGCATCTACGAGGGGCCACGGATGCTCTACATCCACCCCGAGGAGTGCATCGGCTGCGGTGCCTGCGAGCCGGTCTGCCCGGTCGAGGCGATCTTCTACGAGGACGACGTGCCCGACGAGTGGGACGAGTTCACGCCGATCAACGCCGAGTTCTTCGACGACGACGTCACTGGGCTGGGCTCGCCCGGAGGCGCCGCCGCCATCGGGGCGGTGTCCGCCGACCACCCCACCGTGGCCACCTGGGAAACCTGACCGACGACAGCTCCGCGACCGAACGGGGTACGCCACGCCACCGAGATGTTGACCAGGAGCGTCACGGACACCCGTCGCTGAGGCCGGTGAGGCCGACACGCCGGAGAGGTGTGAGCGTCGCCGTCCGAAGGTGCCACGCACCGGGGGGCCGTTGGGCCTGTGTCCGGTGCAGCGGGACGCCGGCCGGTGAGCGACCATGGCTCCGTAGGATCGGTCGCACCTCCGGGGCCATGTCGACGATGCGCCCGGTGCATCCCCTCACCCTCCATACCCGAGGAATCCCATGATCTGGTCCCATGCCCTGTCCGCGCTCGGCGGCGCCGGTGCAGCGATCGCCTACGACCGCCTGCGCGGGACCGGCGCCGGTGAGTTGGCCCGACGCGGTGGCTCCACGATCGCGTCCCCCTTGGCCGCACCGTGGGTCACCGACTTCCTCAGTGCGGCCTACTTCGCCAAGCCGCGTGCGGACCGGGACGTCGCCGACCTGCGGCTGGCCTTCATGGTCCTCACGACGCATGCGAACCGGGCGGCGTCCGGCCGGGTCGGTCCGGGCGACATCCCCGCCTTCCACCGTGCGTTCGGGACGGCCCGGCTGGCGGGGACCGGAGGCCGGACCGGGACGCTTGATCGCCACCACCTGCTGGAGGGTGGCGCGACCCTGCTCGGCTCGTGGTTCCCCGAGGCCGCGACCGACTGGGACCGGACGGGTTGGGGCATCGCCTTCCCGACGGTCGCCGACCAGCAGGCCCACGACCCGGAACGACGCCTGGCCGCGGCCAAGCTGGGACCCCTGACCCCGCCATCCCTGCCGGAGGACGCACAGGTGTGGCACACCTACTCGCCGGTGGAGGTGCCCGACGCGGCCGCCACGGCCGAGGCGATCCTGGCCGTCGAGCACTGGCCCGACTACGCCAGCGAACTGGGCCGCTTCACCCCGCTGCGGCGTGGCGGCCTGGACGGCCAGACCTTCGAGATCGAGGTCATCGGGTTTCCCTCGCCACGCACGCCGATCTTCCTGCGGGCCTACGTCACCATCACAAACCTGGTGACGTCGGCCGACCCGGGGGCTCGGGATGCCTGGGTCGACGAGGTCCGGGCCGGCTTCGCCCGGCGCGACGAGGAGGCCGATCCGCTGCCGGACGGGGCCGAACTGGTGGCCGGGTTCGACCTGGTCTGCCACGAGGGCCACTTCATGGGCAACGCCAAGAACCGGTTGATGCTCTACACCCACGAGGATCGTGCGTACCTGCGTGCCGGTGGTTCCTGGGACCCGATGGAATGGCACCTGTCCGAACTCTACGACCGACTGGGTCGCTTCTCCCAGCACGCGTTCTGGGGGATGGAGGCCCCGCGCCAGTCGATGTTGCACCAGGCCGCGGCGCAGGTCGAGCGGCTCCAGGCGGCGACCTCGGCGTCGGCATGACGGCGGCAGAACGGGTCGACGCCGTCGTCATCGGGTCGGGTCCCAACGGGCTGGCTGCGGCCATCCGACTGGCCCGCTCGGGCAAGTCCGTCGTGGTCTGCGAGGCCCGCGACCAGGCCGGTGGTGCGGTCAAGACCGCCGAGTTGGTCGAGGCAGGATTCGCCAACGACGTCTTCAGCGCGGTGTATCCCGCGGCGGCGGCGTCGCCGGTGTTCGCCCAACTCCCGCTGGCCGAACACGGACTGGAGTGGGTGCATCCCGAGGCGGCCATGGCCCACCCCATGCCGGACGGTCGCGCCGGGGTGCTGTATCGCGACCTCCAGCGCACCGCGGACCACCTCGACGACCTCCATGCGGGCGACGGGGCATCGTGGTCGGCCTGGGCCGGTCCCTGGCTCGACGCGTTCCCGCAGTTGCGTGACACGATGTTGGCCGGGTTCCCACCGCTGTCCGGAGGTGCCCGACTCGTCGCGGCACGGGGCGTCGACGGGATCCTGGACTTCGCCCGGCTGTTGCTGATGCCAGCGGCCAACCTCGCCGACGAACTGTTCGACGGCCCCCACGCCCGCGCCTGGCTCTTCGGGTCGGTGTTGCACGCCGACGTGCCGGCCGAAGGCTCGGGCAGCGCGATCGCCGGGGCCTACCTCCACCTGCTCGGTCACGCGGTGGGCTGGCCCAGCCCCCGCGGCGGCGCATCGACGTTGACCAACGCCCTGGTCGGACACCTGCAGGACCTGGGTGGCGAGGTCTGCCTGTCGACGCCGATCGAACGCATCGCCACCGCGCACGGCCGAACCGCCGGCGTCGTGGGCGCTGGTGGCGAGCGCTTCCGGGCACCGATCGTCGTCGCCACGACGACCCCTCACGGGCTGCTGGACCTGGTGGGCGACGCCATGCCCTCGGCGTATGCGACGCGACTCTCCCGGTTCGTCTACGGGCCCCGGACCGTCAAGGTCGACTGGACCCTGGACGAGCCAGCGCCGTGGAGCGCGCCGGAGGTCCGTACTGCCGGCACCGTCCACGTCGGTGGGGAAGCGGCCGCCGTCACCGCCCAGACGGGTGCCGTCGGCCGAGGCGAGGTGCCGGAGCGGCCCTTCATGTTGTTCGGACAGCAGTCGGTCGCCGACCCGACGCGTGCGCCCGACGGCAAGCACACGGCATGGGCGTACACGCGGGTCCCGGCGGCCGTGGGCGGTCCCGAGGCGGTCGTCGCGCACGTCGAACGGATGACCGACCAGGTCGAACGATTCGCCCCCGGGTTCCGCGACGTCGTGCGGAATCGTTTCGTCCAGGGTCCCTCGGACCTCGAACGGGCAGACGCCAACCTGGTCGGCGGGGATGTCGGCGGGGGCAGTTACGTGCTGCATCAGACCGTGTTCCGTCCCGTCGCCTCGCTGGTGCCCTACGCCACCCCGATCCGGGGCCTGTGGTTGGGTTCGTCGTCGACCTTCCCCGGCGGCGCCGTGCACGGCGTCCCGGGCTGGAGCGCTGCCGGGTACGCCCTGGCTGCAGCGCGCATCGGCCGCTGAGCGATAGTGAATGCCCTCGTGCTCGACGTCGCCGGCTGCCCATGACCGCGATCGACGACTACGTCTTCGCCGGCGACGGGGCGCTCCCCCTCCCGAGGCCCTTCGACCCGACCCTGGTCCGGGTCGAAACGCCACCCGACGGCCTCTCAGCCGTCCTGTTGCCCGAAGAGCGGTTCGGGCGGGGGGGCGGCCGCGCCGGTGACGACGCGGGCCCGGTCACGGGCACGGGTGACCCGGGCCAGGAGGGTCGACACCGCGGCCTCGTAGGTGGCCGGATCGGCATTCCAGGCCCGGACGTGGCCGGCGTCGGGGACGCGGAGGTAGGTGACCACGTCGGCCCGGCGCGTGGCCAGTTCGTCCGATCCCTCGACCGGGACCACGTCGTCGGCGACCCCGTGGACCAGCAGGGTCGGCACCGACAACGCGTCGGTGTCGAAGCGCAGGGCGTCGAGGTCCACCCGGTGGCGCGACCGGGCGACCGCCCGGGTCGGGACCAACAGGGCCGTCACGGCGATGCCGGGAATCCCCAGGCTGCGAGCCGCTCGGGCCACGACCGGGTGCCAGTCCACCACCGGGGCGTCGAGGACCACCGCGACCACGTCGTGGACGTCGGCGTGGGCCAGCGCCTGGCCCACGATCGCGCCGCCCATCGAACAGCCGACCAGGATGATCCGCGTCGCGCCGTGGCGACGGGCATGGTCCATCGCCGCGGCCAGGTCGCCCCATTCGGTCCCGCCCAGGTGGGAGCGACCGTCCGGCGACGGTGGCGCGTCCTGGTCGTTGCGGTAGGAGATCGCCAGCGCCGAGTGCCCGGCCGCCACGATCGGGTCCAGGGCCCGGAAGGTCTCGTGGCGCGCGGCGGCGCGGCCGTGGACGCCGATCGCCCAGGTGTCGTCGCCGGGGACGTGGTGGGCCGGCATGGCACCCAGGTCGCCGATGACCGACACCTCCACCGCATCCGGGTGCAACGACGTGGCCCGGTTGGGATGGGCATAGGCGTCGAGTACCCCGTGGTCCGGCACGAGGTCGCCGGCCAACACCACGACCGGTCGCCGGACCCCCGCCGGGGTGTGCTCGCGGGCGGCCCCGATCCGGGCGTAGGCGCCGGGCGTGGTCACGCCCCACACGCCGGGCCGGTCGGCCCCGTCGCCGGCCAGGAAGACGTGGCCGTCGTCAATCGCGTGGATCGTGACCTGCTCGTCGGCGCGCGGTGGGTCCTCCGGCGTGAGCGCGGGCGGGTCGGTCCTCCGGCGGGCGTAGTGGGCCGCCACGCCCACCCCGGCGGCCGCCACCGACGCCAGCGCCGACGCCGACGCCAGTCCGAGGCCCCGCCGACCGCGTGGACGAGCGGCGCGATCGTCCACGTCGGGTCCGCCGCCAGTCGCCTCGGCCTCGGTGCCGTCAAGCGCTCGCGCCCCGGCATCGGCACCGCGGCCGTCGATCACGCGAGTCCCACCGTCGTCATCCATTGCCGCAGCCTACGGCCCGGTCGTCGGCGATCCGTCGACCCGCGGCGATCGGTGAAAGGGGCCGGCGGCAGTCCTGAACGCCCACGAACGATCGACCGCCGGGTGGTCCCGCGGTGGTCGGACGAGGGCGGGTGGCCGTACGATCCGGGTCATGGACACCTCCTCGCCTGCCTCGGCCACCCACACGCCCGAGACCCCCGACGCCCCCACTGACGACGACCTGTGGGCTCGCTCCAAGGCCGTGATCGCGGGTGGCGTGAACTCGCCGGTCCGGGCCTTCAACGCCGTGGGCGGCACGCCCCGCTTCCTGGCCCGCGGCCGGGCCGGCCACGTCGTGGACAGCCAGGGGCGGGAACTGGTCGACCTCGTGAACTCGTGGGGGCCGCTGATCCTCGGCCACACCCACCCCGACGTGGTCGCGGCCGCCGTCGCCGCCGTCGAGGCCGGCTCGACCTTCGGTGCCCCGACCGTCGGCGAGGTCGAACTGGCCGAGCTCATCGTCGACGCGGTGCCGTCGATCGAGCGCGTGCGGATGGTGTCGTCGGGCACCGAGGCCGCGATGTCGGCCATCCGGCTGGCCCGCGGCGCCACCGGGCGCACCAAGGTCCTGAAGTTCGTCGGCCACTACCACGGCCACAGCGACGCGCTGCTGGTCGAGGCCGGCTCGGGCGTGGCGACCTTGGGCATCCCCGGCTCACCCGGCGTGACGCCGGGTGCCGTGCAGGACACGGTGCTGGTGGACTTCAACGACTGGGCCGCCGTCACCGCGGCCGTCGACGAGCACGCCGACGACCTGGCCGTGATCGCGTGCGAACCGGTCGCGGCCAACATGAACCTCGTGCCTCCCGGGGACGGCTTCCTCCAGTTCCTGCGGGACGAGGCCGACCGGGTCGGCGCGCTGCTGTTGTTCGACGAGGTGATCACCGGGTTCCGGTTGGCCCGCGGCGGCGCCCAGGAGGTCACCGGGGTACGCCCGGACATCACCGCCTTGGGCAAGGTCGTCGGCGGCGGCTTCCCACTGGCCGCCTTCGGTGGCAGCGCCGAGGTCATGGCCCACCTCGCCCCGGACGGGCCGGTCTACCAGGCAGGGACGTTGTCGGGGAACCCCGTGGCAGTCGCGGCCGGCGCCGCCCAACTGCGCCTGCTGACCGACGACGTCTACGCCCGGCTCCACGAGGTGACCACGCGGCTGGCGGACGGGCTGGCCGAGGCCCTGGGCGACCTCGCGGTCGTGACCCGCCACGGAACCCTGGCCGGCATCGTGTTCGGAATCGACGAGCAGCCTCGTCGGTTTGCTGATGTGGCGGCCGCCGACCACGACGCCTATGGCAGGTTCTTCCACGGGATGCTCGACCGCGGCGTGCAACTCGCCCCCAGTGGCTACGAGGTGCTGTTCACCTCCGCGGCACTGACCGATGACGACGTCGACCACGTCCTCCAAGCCGCCGCCGACACCGTCGCCGACTGGTGATCCCGATGCGCCCACCCTCACTACCTCCACCACGGCCACGTCGAGTGAGCGCATCACCCCGAGATGCCGGGGTGATCAGCACACTCGACGGGGTTGGGGTCGGTCGGGGCCGGGTGCTGGCGGGGGTGGTGGCGGTGGTCGTGGCGCTGGTGCTGGCCGGATGCACGGCGTCCGGCGATGCAGAACCCGGAGACGAGCCCGGGGACGGCGCGACCGGCCAGGCGGTGCAGGATCCGTCGGACATCCAGGGTGGTGACGGCGCCTGCACCGACGCGCTCCGCTCGGGCCCGCTGATCGATCCGTCCGACCAGGCGCTGGGCGCGCCCCAGCCCGGGGAGGAGCCACTGCCGATCGTCAACCTGCCGCGGCTGGACACCTGTGAGCTGGGTTCAACGGCCGACTGGCTGGGCGGTCCGCTGGTCATCAACTTCTGGGCCTCGTGGTGCGGGCCGTGCCGGGCCGAGATGCCCGACCTGGACGAGTGGGCCCGGTCGCGGACCGGCGAGGTCGACCTGGTCGGCGTGAACATCGACTTCCGCCAGGTGGACGCCGAGGAATTCCTGGAACAGGTGCCGGTCGACTTCCCGTCGTGGTTCGACCCCGACGCACAGGTGCTGGGGGACCGGGTGTCGATCCGTTCGATGCCGACCACCCTGTTCGTCGATGCCGACGGACTCATCGTGCACCGCCACCTCGGCCCGATCAGCCGCGACCAACTCGACGACGCCGCATCAGAGCATCTCGGAGTCTGAACAGCGCCACGGATCCCGGAAGCCTGTCCAGCCCGCAGAAGGAGCGAAGCGAGTGGCCGCCTCAGTTTCGGCGCCGATCCCGACCGTGGCGTGAGAACGAGCGCAGCGAGTTCTCAATCCTGCCCGAGCGAAGCGAGTGGCAGGCGCGCAGCGAGTTCTCAATCCTGCCCGAGCGAAGCGAGTGGCAGGCGCGCAGCGAGTTCTCAATCCTGCCCGAGCGAAGCGAGTGGCAGG
>JBBSMS010000127.1:0-9621 GCA_038233055.1 Nitriliruptorales bacterium | reverse complement strand
CGCCTTCCTGACCTTCGTGTTGTTCCTGCTCGTGACCGCCCTGCTGATCTGGGCGGAGCGCCGGGTGGTCGGGTTCATGCAGGACCGCGTCGGTCCCAACCGGGTCGGCCCGCTGGGCATCGGCCAGACCCTGATCGACGGCGCCAAGATGTTCTTCAAGGAGGACGTCACGCCGGGCATGGTCGAGAAGGGGTTGTTCACCGTTGCGCCGATCGTGGCGGTGGTCGTGTCGTTCCTGACCGTCGCGGTCATCCCGATCGGTGGCGAGGTGACCCTGTGGGGCCAGACCTTCGACCTGGTGACCGCCGACCTGGGCGTGGGCGTCCTGTGGCTGTTGGCGTTGGGCTCGCTCCATGTGTACGCGGTCTTCCTGGCCGGGTGGTCGTCGCAGTCGCCGTATCCGTTGTTGGGGGGCATCCGAGCGACCGCCCAGATGGTCTCCTACGAGATCGCCCAGGCGCTGGCCGTGGCGTCGGTCATCCTCTACGTCGGCTCGTTGCGGATCTCCGACATCGTGGCCTTCCAGGCCACCGACGCCGGGTTGTTCCCGGGCGCCCCGAACTGGCTGTTCCTGCCGCTGTTCCCGGCCTTCGCGGTGTTCGTCGTCGGCATGGTCGCCGAGACCCAGCGGCCGCCGTTCGACCTCGCCGAGGCCGAGGAGGAACTGGTCGCGGGCTTCCACACCGAGTACTCCGGGCTGCGGTTCGGCATGTTCATGCTGTCGGAGTTCATGGGCGTCGTGATCCAGTCGGCCATCGTCATCACGTTGTTCTTCGGCGGGCCCAACGGCCCGCTGTTCGGCCCGGCCTGGCTCCAGGGCCTGCTGCCCGTGGTGTACTTCCTGCTCAAGACCAGCGTCTTCATCCTCTTCTTCATCCTGTTGCGCGGCGCCGAGCCGCGGATGCGCTACGACAAGCTGATGAACCTGGGCTGGCGGTACATGATCCCGACCGCGCTGGTCTGGGTCGTGGTCGAGTCGGTCATCCTGACCGCCGACCGCGAGTGGGACGGCTGGACCGACGGCCGGCTGCCGGCCGCCATCGGGTTGCTGATGGTGTTCGTGGGCTTCGGCCTGGCGGCGCTGCTGCGCACCGACAAGACCGCGCGGACCGAGGCAGCCACGTCGGTCGCCCGCCCGCTCGGCCCACGCAGCCAGCCGATCCCGACGGTCCTGCCGGCACCCGAGTACCGCCCGGACGGCGCCGTGGTGGTCGACCCGCGCGAGACCCCGCCGCGACTGGACGCCGACGCCGACCTCGACAAGGTGGTCATCTGATGCCCCCGTTCGTCGGAACGCTCCTGTTCTTCCTGCTGCTGGCCGTGCTGTTGGCCATCGCTTTGCGCCGGACCGTGATCGGGCGGGGTATGGCGGTCCCGCTGCGCCAGATGCTCAAGAAACCGGTGACCAGCCAGTACCCGGAGCAGCCGCGCCCGGTGACCCCCCGGTTCCACGGCCGCCACCAACTCAACCGCTACGACGACGGCTTGGAGAAGTGCATCGGCTGCGAACTGTGCGCCTGGGCCTGCCCGGCCGACGCGATCTACGTGCAGGGCGCCGACAACACGCTCGAGACCCGCTACTCGCCCGGTGAGCGCTATGCCAGCGACTACCAGATCAGTTACAGCCGGTGCATCCTGTGCGGGCTGTGCATCGAGGCCTGCCCGACTCGGGCACTCACCATGACCCACGACTACGAGTTCTCGGCCGACAGCCGGCGGGCCCTGACCTACACCAAGGACATGCTGCTCGCGCCCGCCAAGGCCGGGGCGACCGACACGCCGCAGCGCGACAAGGACGTGCGCGAGCGCGGGACCAACTACTACGGCGGCCTGGCGGTCTCGCCGCCCAGCCTGCACGGTGGCGACGTGCTGCCGGCGACCGCCCGGACGTCCCGCCGTGCCAGCCAGGTGTTGCCGGTCCCGACCGTCAGCGAGGCCGACAGTGCCGACGCGCCCGGCCACCACGAGGCGGAGGAACGCCGGTGACCGCACTGCTGGCACAGACCACCGGCCTCGCGGCTGGATTCACCACCGAGGTGGTGCTGTTCATCGTGTTCGCCGGGCTCGCGATCGGGGCCGGCATCGCCATGGTGAGCCTGCGCAACATGGTCCACGGCGCCCTCATGCTGGCCGTCAACATGCTGTCCCTGGCCGGGCTGTACCTCGTGTTGGAGAGTGCCTTCCTGTCGGTGGTGCAGGTGATCGTCTACGCCGGCGCAGTGATGGTGCTGTTCCTGTTCGTGATCATGCTGCTGGGCGTGGACCGCGACGACCTGCTGGTGGAGGTCCGCATCGGGACGCGCGTCACCGCGGTCGCGGCCGGGCTGGTCGTGGTCGCGATCCTCGGCTACGGCCTGGTCGGGCCCTACACCGGCGCGGCCTCGACCTGCCCGGGCCAGGACGGCGGCGTGCCCGCCACCGCCACGCCGGGGTCGGTCGCCTGCGTCGGCTTCGCCGACACCCTGTCGGGGCTGGAGGCCGACGGCGCCGGGTCGGTCGACATCATCGCCGTGCCGCTGTTCACCCGCTGGTCCTTCCCGTTCGAGATGGCCGCGCTGCTGCTGACCGTGGCCACCATCGGGGCCATGCTGTTGGGTCGCCGCTCCGACCCCGATCCCGACGTCGACCCCGCGTGGGCGCCGTCGATGGTGCTGCCGGAACGTGGCCCAGACGACGAGGATGGCGACGCGTTCGACGACGCGTTCGACGAGGGTGACCCGGACGTGTCGGGGCCGCGCCATGACGACGAACCAGTGCCGGCCAGCGTCGGCCCGGCCGCCAACGACGACTCGGTCGGCGACACCCACGCGGGTGAGGAAGCCTGATGCCCATCGGTGCGTACTACCTCGTGGCCGCCGTGCTGTTCGCCACCGGCCTGGTCGGTGTGCTGATCCGGCGCAACCTGATCGTGCTGTTCATGTGCGTGGAACTGATGCTCAATGCCGTGAACCTGACCCTGGTGGCGGCCGCCCGGATGTGGGGCGGGCCCGACGGACAGGTGTTCGTGTTCTTCGTCATCGTGGTGGCCGCCGCCGAGGTCGTGGTCGGCCTGGCCCTGATCGTGAACATCTTCTTCCGACGCGGGACGCTGGACGTCGACGCGCAACACCTCCTGAGGAACTGACCCACCATGACATCTGGACTCCCGACGATGCTCGTGCTGGCGACCGAGGCCGCCGACGGTGCCGAGGCCGCGGCCAACGCCGTGGTCCAGGCCACCTCCGGGGCGATCGCGCTCGCGTGGCTGATCCCGGTCCTGCCGTTGCTGGGCTTCGTGGTGACCCTGGCGCTGAACCGGACATTGAAGGATCGCGTGGCGTGGATCCCGACCGCGATCGCCGGCGTCACCTTCGCGCTGTCGGTGCTGGTGTTCCTGCAGGTGCGGGGCGAGCAGGCCGCGTACGTCGTGGACCTTGCGACCTTCATCGATCTGAGTGGGGACGTCGGTGGCTTCACCGTGCGCTGGAGCCTGCTGGTCGACCAGTTGACCGCCGTGATGCTGCTGGTGGTGACCGGGGTCGGGACCCTGGTCCACGCCTACTCGTGGGGCTACATGCGCGGCGACAGTCGCTTCGGGCGGTTCTTCGCCTACCTCAACCTGTTCATGGGTTCGATGTTGGTGCTGGTGCTGGGCTCCTCACTGCTGGTGCTGTTCGTCGGCTGGGAAGGCGTCGGGCTCTCGTCGTACCTGTTGATCGGGTTCTGGTTCGAGGACATCGCCAACGGCGTGGCCGCCAAGAAGGCGTTCATCGCCAACCGCATCGGCGACGTGTCGCTGATGGTCGCGATGTACTACGCGTTCTCCCAGTTCGGGACGCTGGACTTCTACACCGCCGACCACTCCGGCATGCTCGAACAGGCCGGCGTGGTGACCGCGGGTGGCGCGTTGCTGCTGGCGCTGTTGCTGCTGGGTGGCGCGGCCGGGAAGTCCGCGCAACTCCCATTGTTCGTCTGGCTGCCCGACGCGATGGCCGGGCCGACGCCCGTCTCGGCGCTGATGCACGCCGCCACGATGGTGACCGCCGGTGTCTACCTGTTGGTCCGGACCTCGCCGATCCTGGTCCAGAGCCTGGATGCCATGACGGTGGTCGCCTGGATCGGGGCGATCACGGCCCTGCTGGCCGCACTGATCGCGCTGCGCCAGGACGACATCAAGAAGATCCTGGCCTACTCGACCGTGTCGCAGTTGGGCTACATGGTGCTGGGCATCGGGGTCGGGGCCTTCGCCGAGGGCATCTTCCACCTGGTCACCCACGCCTTCTTCAAGGGCCTGCTGTTCCTGGCCGCCGGGTCGGTCATGCACGCCATGGCCAACCAGACCGACGCGTGGCGGATGGGCGGCCTGCGCAAGGCCATGCCGATCACGTTCTGGACGTCGGCCGTGGCGGTGCTGGCGATCGCCGGGGTACCGCCGTTGTCCGGCTTCTTCTCCAAGGACCAGATCCTGACCACGGCCTACGAACACGGGTTCACCGCGATCTGGGCGATCGGGATCCTGACCGCCGTGCTGACCGCGTTCTACATGACCCGCTGGTTCGTGTTGATCTTCCTGGGCGAGCCGCGCTGGACCGAGGGCCAGCAGGTGCTCGACGCGCACGGCCACGGCATGGTCGACCTCCATCCGCACGAGTCGCCGTCGTCGATGACCACCCCGTTGGTCGTGCTCGCGGCGCTGTCGGCGGTGGCGGGTGCGGTGCTGAACTTCACCCACCACGGCCCGTTCTGGACCTGGCTGCAACCGGCCGTGGGTGACGTCGAGGGCCTGGCCTTCGCCGAGCACGGCACGCTGGGCGAACCCGCCCTGATCGCCATCTCGATCGTCGCGGCGGCCGTGGGCATCGCCGGGGGGTGGCTGGTCTACGGCCGCCGCTCGATGGCCGACGGCAAGCGCATGGAACCGTTGCGCGGGCCCGTCGCCGAACTGCTGGAACGCAAGTTCTTCGTCGACGAGGCCTATGAGTCGGTGCTCACGGGCTTCGGGGGGTGGTTCGCCCAGCGGTCGGCCGACTTCGACCGGGTGGTGATCGACGGCGCCGTCAATGGCACGGGCCGATCCTCCACGGCGTTCGGGGCCGTCGCCAGGCGAGTCCAGACCGGGCTGGTGCGGGGCTACCTCGCCGGCTTCGTCCTCGGCGTGGTCGTGCTGGCCGGCGTCCTGATCCTGCAGGTGCGATGATGGGCTTCGTCGGCGAGTTCATCCGGACCATCCCGGACAACCTGGTCGCCCTGTGCGTGGCCATCCCGTTGCTGGGAGCCGTGTTCGCCGGGCTTCTGACCGAGTCCGACGACACCGCGAGGTGGGGCGCGCTGGGCGCGACGCTGCTGACCTTCGTGGCCTCGGTGGTGTTGCTGCTGGACTTCGACCCCGCCGCGGGCGTGCAGGCGGTCGACACGCTGCCGTGGATCCCGGCCCTGGGGGCGAACCTGGTCTTCGGCGTGGACGGCATCTCACTGGTGCTGGTGCTGTTGACCACGTTCCTGATGCCGTTGATCGTGGTCGCGGCATGGGACCATTCCGACAACATCCGCGGCTACCTCGCCGCCTTCCTGGCGCTGGAGGCCGCGGTCATCGGGGTCTTCACCGCCCAGGACCTGCTGGTGTTCTACGTGTTGTTCGAGTTCACCCTCGTGCCGATGTATCTCATCATCGGCATCTGGGGTGGCGCCAACCGTCGCTACGCCGCGATCAAGTTCTTCCTTTACACGCTGTTGGGCGGCCTGGTGCTGCTGCTCGGTGTGCTGTACCTCTACCAGGCCGGCGGTGCCCAGTCATTTGCCTACGACGACCTGGTCGCGGCAGCCCAGGGCCTCACGCTGGTCGAGCAACGATGGCTGTTCGGGGCCTTCTTCCTGGCCTTCGCGGTCAAGGTGCCGCTCTTTCCGGTCCACACCTGGCTCCCGGACGCCCACACCGAGGCACCCACTGCAGGCTCGGTGTTCCTAGCCGCGATCATGCTCAAGCTCGGTGGCTACGGGCTCGTCCGCTACTGCCTCACGCTGTTCCCCGATGCCACCAGGGAACTGGCGCTGGGAACTGGCGAGGGCTTCTTCTCGGTGCCGTGGATGCTGGTGCTCGCGGTGATCGGGATCCTGTACGGCGCGATCGTGGCGCTGGTGCAGCCCGACTTCAAGAAGCTCGTCGCCTACTCGTCGGTGTCCCACATGGGCTTCGTGGTGCTGGGCATCTTCGCGCTCAACTCCACCGCCACGTCGGCCGGCGTGGTGCAGATGGTCAACCACGGCCTGTCGACCGGGGCGCTGTTCCTGTTGATCGGGTTCCTGTACGACCGCCGCCACACGCGCGAGATCGCCGCCTTCGGTGGCCTCGCCAAGCAGGTCCCGATCTATGCCGGCCTGTTCCTGGTCGTGGTGATGTCGTCGTTGGCGCTGCCGGGGCTCAACGGCTTCGTCGGCGAGTTCCCGATCCTGCTGGGCACCTTCCAGGAGGTGCCGTGGGCGGCCGTGCTGGGGTCCTTCGGGGCCGTGCTCGCGGCGCTGTACCTGTTGTGGGCCTACCAGCGCATGTTCCAGGGCCCGCTGGAAGGCGCCGACAACGAGGCCACCACCGACCTGACGACCCGCGAGATCGGCATCATGGTCCCTTTGATCGTCCTGATCGTCGCCATCGGCGTGTACCCGCAACCGTTGTACGACCTCGTCCAACCCTCCGTCGACGGCGTCCTTGCCGCCGTCAACGGGCAGTGAGGACATCATCGTGACAGACCTTGCCCTCACCACCCCGCCGATCGCGTGGTCCAGCGTGGCGCCCGAACTCGCGATGACCGTCGCGGTCATGGCGCTGCTGCTGATGACCATCGCCGGCCACCGCCGCATGTGGGTGGCCACGCCCATCGGCGTGGTCGTCACCGGGATCGGCATCGCGCTGCTGGTCGCCACCCCGGGCGACGGGTCCAACACGTCCGTGGCCGGCATCCTCACCATCATCGGCGGCGTCGGCCTGGTGTCGCTGACGATCGGGCTGGCTGGCAACCCCCGGATCCTGCACTCCTCCGTGGCGGGCCTCGGCACCGCGGTGGCGTTGCTGCTGACCGGCTGGCAGGTGCTGTCGGTGGCGTGGAACGGGGGCGGCCCACTGCTGGCCACGGTCGCGATGGAGGGGTCGGTGGCGCTGGACGGCATCTCGCTGTTCACCAGGATCACCGTCTACCTGTCCACGCTGCTGGTGATCCCGATCGGGCACGCCTACCTGCACGACCGCGGCATCCACCGCCCCGAGTTCGAACCGCTGCTGCTGTTGTCGGCCACCGGGATGGCGCTGCTGGGTGCGGCCAACGACCTGATCACGCTGTTCGTGGCACTGGAGGTGCTGTCGATCGCGCTGTACGTGCTGACCGGGTCGGCCCGCCGTGACCGGCGCTCGCAGGAGGCCTCGGCCAAGTACTTCGTGCTGGGGGCCGTCGCGTCGGCGATCCTGCTGTACGGCTTCGCGTTGTCCTACGTCGCGACCGGGTCGCTGGAACTGCCCGGGATCGCCACCGGGATCGCCAACCCGGCCGCGCCGCT
Organism: Nitriliruptorales bacterium; assembly: GCA_038233055.1. GTDB lineage: Bacteria > Actinomycetota > Nitriliruptoria > Nitriliruptorales > Nitriliruptoraceae > Salsipaludibacter. The sequence goes on along the minus strand of JBBSMS010000127.1, from coordinate 2,097 downwards.
GCGCCTGCTGACCGTCGCAATGGTGCTGGTCGTGGTCGGCATCGGCTTCAAGGTCGCCCTGGTCCCGTTCCAGTTGTGGATCCCCGACGTCTACGAGGGCGCCCCGACCAACGTCACCGCCTTCATGGGTGCGGCCACCAAGGCCGCCGGCTTCGCGGCGATGCTGCGCCTGTTCATCGTCGCCTGGGCCCCGCTGGCCGACCTGTGGGTCCCGGTCCTGGCGGTGCTGGCCGCCCTGACGATGGCCTACGGCGCGTGGGCCGCACTGGTCCAGACCGACGTCAAGCGGCTGCTGGCCTACTCGGCCGTGGCCCACGCGGGCTACGCCACCATCGGCCTGGTGTCGCGCTCCGACGCCGGCCTGTCGGCGACGTTGTGGTACCTGCTGACCTATGCGGTGTCGACCCTGGCCGCGTTCGCCGCGGTCATCGCGGTCGAACGTCGCAACGCGCGGGCCGTGGTGATCCACGACCTCGACGGCGTCGGCAAGACCTCGCCGGTCGTCGCCGGGATCCTGTCGCTGGCGATGCTGTCGCTGGCGGGCATCCCCCTCACGATCGGGTTCACCGGGAAGCTGACGGTGTTCTCGGCGGGCGTCGGCGCCGGGCTGACGTGGCTGGTCGTGATCGGAGTGGTGACCTCGGTCGTGGCGGCCTTCTACTACCTGCGGCTGATCGGCGCGATGTTCCTGAACGAGCCGCCGGCCGGCGCGCCGGTTCCCGCCTACAGCCCGGGCTGGAACATCGGCGCCACGTCGGCCGCGGTCCTGATCGTGTTCTTCGGGCTGCAGCCGCGGTTCCTGCTCGACCTGGCCGACCTGGCCACGAGCCTCGCGCGATGACGAGTCCGCCGCGCCGGACCGGACGCCGGTCGTGAACCCCGCCGCCCCTGGGCCCACGCCCCGGACGGCCACCGTGGCCGTCCCGACGTCGGTGCTGGACGAACTCGCCGACGCGGGCATCGACCTGTCGGTGACCCTGGACCGGGTCGAGGACCTGCTGGCCGCCCAGGTGCGCTCGTCGGCGGCGTTCGTCGACACCACCGCGGGCTACCTCATCGAGGCCGGCGGCAAGCGGTTCCGTCCCATGCTGGTGGCCCTGACCGCCCACCTGGGCGACGCATCCGCGCCCGGCGTGGCGACCGCGTCGGCGATCGTCGAACTGGTCCACCTCGCCACGCTCTACCACGACGACGTGATCGACGAGGCTCCGGCCCGGCGCGGCGTGCCGTCGGCCAACGCCCGCTGGGACAACACCGTCGCGATCCTGACCGGTGACTTCCTGTTCGCGCGCGCGTCCGAACTGTCGGCCGACCTGGGCGTGGAGGTGACCCGGATCATGTCCCGCACGCTCGCCGCGCTGTGCGAGGGCCAGATCGCCGAGGTGCAGGGTTCCACCGGCGCCCTGCCGCCGGACGTGCCGCGGCTCGAACCCACCGTCGACCACTACCTCGACGTCATCAGTGGCAAGACGGCATCGCTGGTCGCGACCTCGTGCCGCTATGGCGCCCTTCTGGCCGGATGCGCGCCGGCGGTGGTGGACGAGGCCGCCCGCTACGGCTGGAACGTCGGCATGGCCTTCCAGTTGTGCGACGACATCCTGGACGTGGCCAGCGACCACGAGGACTCCGGCAAGACTCCGGGCACCGACCTGCTGGAAGGCGTGCGCACCCTGCCGGTCGCCTTCGCGGTCGCCGATGACCCCACCGGCCGCTTCACCGAGTTGCTTGGCGACGGTGCGGTCGCCCCCGACGACCTGGACGAGGCGCTGGCCCTGTTGCGCGTGTCATCCGCGCTGGACCGTGCCCGGGCCTCCGCCCGTTCCTACGTCGATGCAGCCGAGGGCCACCTCGAGGCCATCGACGACCTGTTGGAGGAGGATCGCTCGCCCGTCCTCGCCGCCATGGCCCGGGTCGCCGCCTACAGCCTCACCCGCGTGGGGTGACGCGCGCCCTCGCTTCGCTCGGGCGCGTTGGAGTTCCTCGCTGGCGCTCGGAACGTCCTGCGGTGGTCTGTGGTGGTCGCGCGCCCTCGCTTCGCTCGGGCGCGTTGGAGTTCCTCGCTGGCGCTCGGAACGTCCCGCGATGGGCTGCGGCGTT
>JBBSMS010000126.1:0-10026 GCA_038233055.1 Nitriliruptorales bacterium | reverse complement strand
GCGCGGCATCACCACCGACCGGTTGTCCTCGATCGGACGTTGTTGGCGTTCCGTCCGGGCGTCTTCGACAAGTTGGGCGACGAGCCAGTCGATCTCGAACACCAACGCGTCGGCTTCCATGTCCACATAGGTCGGCGCCAGTTTGGCGACAAGGTCATGGACCTGTGTGCGGCCGGCGACGTCGACTTGGCCGACTGCGGTGATGATGGCGCGGACCTGTGACCATGAGATCCACTGTTCGGTGAAGGCTTGGCGGGTGGCGGGCATCCGGGCCATCGTGGTGGCGGCACGCAGGAGGGTGCGGCGTTCGAACCCGGCCGCACGGCAGGTCTGGGACAGGACCAGTTCGACCGCGACGCCGAGGGTGGCTTCGGTGGCGCCGGTCTCGATGACCCGGATGAGCCCTTCGACGACGCGGGCCGCGGCCTGGTCCAGGTCACCCATCGCGCCGACGAGCCGGCCGACCATTGCGGTGGCTGCGTCAGCGGACCAGTCGAGGTCGGCGACCGCGGACGGCACCGGCACGGTGCCGTCCCCGGTGACGGGGGTGGGGGCGGGGGTCGAGTTTATGTCCGAACAGTACGGAGGGGGTGTGACATCCGATGCTGTTTCGGTGTCTTGCACGTGCGACCAGCGCATGCCCGGACGAGATGACTGTCGGTTCCTGGCGCGGCCCTGGCCCACGATCCGGGTGGGGCCGCCGTTCCGCCTCACCACGCTGCGTGAGATCGCCCCGGCACTGGACAGCCAACGGCAACGGCCCACGTCGCACGCAGCCGCCGGGTCGGGGGTGTTGGAAGTGGGGGAGCGGGTCGGACTCGGGCTCCCCGCGGGTCCAGAACTGGCGGGTCTGGAGGATCCAGAACGTGGCGAACGCGGCGATCTCGACCGCCTCGACCACGAACACCCAATGGTCGAACCCGTTGAAGAACGGCAGCACTACGGCCGGCGCGACCATCACCAACGCGATCGCGCGGTAGGCGGTGGGGTACGTCGACTCCCGCGCACGCGCGCCCTCCCGGCCGTTGAACCACACGGCCGCCGCCAGGCAGGCGAACATCCCGATCGCGGCGATGTCGTGGGCGTGGGTGGGGAACCCGGGCCACCACAGCAGTGCGGCGGTCGTCACCACCACCAGCACGGCCGCGACCCCCAGCCCCCAGCGACTCCCGGGTCCCAGTTCACGCACGGCCGCCCGCGCGCTGCCCATCGTGCGCTGTCCCAGCACGGCGGCCACGACCAGTCCGACGACGGCGGTCGCCAACAGCGCCCCCATGTTGTTGCGGATCGCCGCCTGGAACACCATCGCGAAGTCGTCGGTGTCGACCGGGAACTGCGCGGGCGGCACCGACCAGCAGGAAACGACCTCGGTCGTCGGCACGACCGCCACCACGGGCGCCAGCATCCCGGCGACGTTCAGCAGCGCATCCTCCACCTCGGTCCGGCCCTTGACCACCACCAGGCTCAGCCCGATCGCCATCAGGGCGCCGACGAAGATGGCCCGGACCGGGGTGTAGTAGTAGCCGCTGATCGAGGTCTGCCAACAGTCGACCCCCAACCGTTCCAGCCCGATCGACGCCGCCAGCAATCCGACGGCCCCGACCATCCCGATCCGCAGGTAGCGGTAGCTCTTGACCGAGGGGCCGTTCATGTCCGCCTCCTGTTGGCACGTGCCACGTCGCCCGACGGCACCGGCCGCCCCCCGGCTCACACCGGAGCCGTCCTCGCGTCGACCTGAGACGGAGCCGGTGGTCGCACCCGGTGGGGATTCAGGACGGGAACTGCAGGTCGACCAGCCAGGTCACGATCGGCGGGAAGGCCATCACCAGCACCAGCGCCAGTGCCTGCAGCCCCATGAACGGCACGGCGCCCCAGTGGATGTTGCTGGTCTTGACCTCTGGTGGCGCCACGGACTGCAGGTAGAACAACGAGAACCCGACCGCTGGCGAGATGAACGCCGTGTTGAGGTTGATCGCCATCATCACGGTGAACCACACCAGGTCGACGTCCAGGTCGCGTGCCCGGCTGCAGCTCCGTCCGCCCGGTCGCCGGTGTCGATCGCGGGGTCGTCAGCCATGCCCGCGACCCTAGCCACGACCGGGCGCGGTCCCCGGGTTCCGCGTCGAAATCACGTGTCGGGATCGGTGGGGTCGGCGATCGGACCAGGACGGCAAGGATGACTCCGGGGGCGTGGATGCGCGAACACCTCCACGCTGCCGCATGACCCGCCCGCCGGTGGCGGTATCACCGTCGCCGGCGGGGTTGAGACCAACCGGAGCCTGTTCCTTGCCGGGGTCGTCGACACGTTGACCCTGACCGTCCACCCGGTCGTGTCCGACACGGGCCGACGGTTGTTCGACGACTCCGTCTCGCTCACGCGGCTGCGCCTGGTCGACGCCATGACCACGTCCGTCGGCAACGCCGTGTTGACCTACACACTGCATGACTGAACCCGTCCGGTCGGGCCGCCGCCACAGCCGATCCGTGGCCGCCACGCCCTAGCCTCGGGATCGAGGCACTTCCGACGTCACGACTGCGACCCACGAGGCACCACCATGACCGACACCGGACTCGACGGACTCGACCTGCTGCGCTCCGGCAAGGTTCGCGACATCTACGACGCGGGGGACGGCCGGCTGCTGCTGGTCGCCTCCGACCGGGTGTCCACCTACGACGTGATCCATCCCACCGAGGTCCCGGACAAGGGCCGCGTGTTGACCGGGGTGTCGGCCTTCTGGTTCGACCACCTGGGCGACGCCGTCCCCAACCACCTGCTGTCGACCGACGTGGCCGACTTCGGTGACGCCGCGCAGGCCCACGCCGACCACCTGTCGGGCCGCACCATGCTGGTCGAGACGCTGGAGATCGTCCCGTTCGAGTGCGTCGTGCGCGGCTACCTGGTCGGGTCGGGCTGGAAGGAGTACCAGGTCGACGGGACCGTCTGTGGCATCGAACTGCCCGAGGGCCTGGTCGAGGCCGACCGCCTGCCCGAGCCGATCTTCACCCCCGCGACCAAGGCCGAACAGGGCGACCACGACGTCAACGTGTCCTTCGAGGTGATGGCCGACGCGGTCGGCGAGGACCTGGCCACCCGGCTGCGGGACACCTCCCTGCTGCTGTACCGCCACGGTGCCGAGTTGGCGGCCGAGCGCGGCATCATCCTGGCCGACACCAAGTTCGAGTTCGGTCGGCGCGCTGGTGGAGGGGCGGCCGACGGCGAGGTCGTGCTGGCCGACGAGGTGCTGACCCCGGACTCCTCGCGCTACTGGCCCGCCGACCAGTGGGCGCCCGGTGCCACCCCGCCCAGCTTCGACAAGCAGTTCGTGCGCGACTACGCCACCTCCACCGGCTGGGACAAGACCCCGCCGGCCCCCGAACTTCCCGACGACGTCGTGGCCCGCACCCGGGAAAAGTACCTCGAGGCCTACCAGCGGATCACCGGCGAGCCCTTCTCGACCTGGCACGATCCGGCCTGACGGGTCGCCACCATCGCCGGGATACCGTCGCCCCAGCCGATCGGCGCATGAAGTCCGTCGTCGGCGTGACCACCGACGAGGACCGCCACCGATGGCCCCCGAGACCAGCCCGCAGACCGCCGTCTGCTACCGCCACCCGGAGCGGCCGGCCCCGCTGTCGTGCACGCGCTGCGGCCGACCGATCTGCCTCGACGACGCCATCGATGCCCCGGTCGGGTTCCTGTGCCCCGAGGACGCCCAGCAACCCAAGCGAGTCCGGCAGGCCGCCCGCAGCGTCCAGGCCGCCACCGGTGGCTACGCGACCCGCGTGCTCGTCGGCATCATCGGTTTCGTGTACCTCGTCGGCTTCGCCCCCGGGCAGGCCTGGGGCGAGCAACTGTTCCAACTCGGCGCGCTGTTCGGGCCGGCGGTCGGCGCCGGCGAGTACTGGCGCCTGGTGACCTCCGGGTTCCTGCACTCGGGGATCATCCACGTCGGGTTCAACGGCTACCTGCTGTGGCAACTGGGCGGGCTGATGGAGACGACGATGCGGCCCAACCGCTATCTCGCGACCTTCTTCGCCGGCCTGTTCGGGGGCTCGGCGGGCGCCCTGCTGCTGAGCTACGACGCCGCCACGATCGGGGCTTCGGGGGCAGTGTTCGGGTTGATGGGCGCGGCCATGATCGGACTGCGCGCCCGGGGCATCAACCCGTGGTCGACCTCGATCGGGTCCCTGCTGATCCTGAACCTGGTCTTCACCTTCATCGGTGGCAACATCTCGATCGGTGGCCACTTCGGTGGGCTGCTGGGCGGGGCCGCGGCCGGCTGGCTGGTGTTCGAGGGGCCCAAGTCGATGCGCTCGTGGGGCCCGTGGGCCGTGGCGGGCGTGTTGGCCGTGATCGGCGTCGTGATCGGCATCACGGGCTGGGACACCGGCCTGCAGATGTAGCCTGTCACGGGCCGGTTGACCTGCTCCGCGCACGACCTCCCGGCTGGGCGCGGCTCGACGCTCCTCGACGGGCCTCGTAGGCTGGTCACGTCCGCACGTCGTCGCCCGCCCGGGAACCGCCATGTCCTCCGTGACCGCGTCCTCCGCCCCCACCGCCGAGCCGGTGGTGGCCCCGTCACGTCCCGACACCGACCGCGACACGATCACCCGGCCGGTGCCCGACGACGGCGACCACGACCGTTTCGCGCACTACGTCAACAAGGCCGACGCGGCCCGCTCCTACGTCGAGGGGACGCCGGTCCGGGCGCTCTGCGGCAAGGTCTGGGTCCCCAGCCGCGACCCGGACCGCTACCCGGTCTGTCCCACCTGCAAGGAAATCGTCGATGCCGTTTTCGGCAGCGACGACGGGAACGGCGGCGGTGACGCCGAGGGTTGAGGTGCACGGCGACGGGTCGACCCGTCGCCGTCCTGGGTCGGGTCCGGGGCGCGAGCGACGCGGCGGTGGTGGGCCTTCGGACGGGGTCGGGCGTCGGTGCCTCGACGCGGCTGGTTACGATGGCGTAAGTTGATGTCCGCGTCAAGTGAAGGCAGCCGCCATGACGAGCGAGCGCGACCTCCTGCATGAGCTCGAGCCCGAAGCCGAGCGACTCCTCGATCGCCACACGAACGTGGCCGAGGAGTGGTTCCCGCACGAGTACGTCCCGTACTCGTTGGGGACCGACTTCGACGGCATCCACGGGGGCGAGGAGTGGACGCCGGACCACCCCAGCCTGACCGGCGTGGCCCGCACCGCCCTGGAGGTCAACCTCCTCACTGAGGACAACCTCCCCAGCTACCACCGCGAGATCCACGGCATGTTCGGCAAGAAGGACTCGGCGTGGATGGACTGGGTCCACCGCTGGACCGCCGAGGAGGGACGCCACGCGATCGTGCTGCGTGACTACCTGATGGTCACCCGCAACGCCGACCCGGTGAAGCTCGAGCGCGGCCGCATGGCGGTCATGACCAACGGCTACGACCACCATGCCCGCGACACCCTCCACGGCATGGTCTACGTCGCGTTCCAGGAACTGGCCACCAGGATCAGCCACCGCAACACCGGCAAGTACTCCAAGGACCCGGTCGCGGACAGGATCATGGCCCGCATCGCGGCCGACGAGAACCTCCACATGGTCTTCTACCGTGACATGGTGACCGCGGCGATGCACGTCGACGCGTCGGCCACCGTCCGCGCCATCGCCGACGAGGTCATCGGCTTCGAGATGCCGGGCTCGGGGATGCCCAACTTCCGGCGCAGTTCGGCGATCATCGCCGACGCCGGCATCTACGACCTGCGCGGCCACCACGACGACGTCGTCTGGCCGCTGCTGCGGAAGTGGAAGGTCTTCGCGGTCGAGGGTCTGGACGCCCAGGCCGAGGCACGTCGCGAGGAACTGGCCGCGTTCCTGGACAAGCTCGACGGACAGGCGAGCGACTTCGAGGACAAGCGCGAGGTCCGCGCCGCGCGCCGCGCCAAGCGTGAGCGTCGGTTGGCCGACGCCAGCGCCTGAGCCGCGTGGTCCTGGCGGGCTCGTCGGCTCCCGGTTGTGCGCGTGCTGCGCGCCGGAGGGAACCAAACCGCGGGCCCCGACGTCTCGAATCACGAGCACAGGCCGTTTCGGGGCGCGGAGCGGCACCGGAAGCGCCCGTTCGGACAGCACCACGACCGGACCGGGAACAAGCGGGCACGACAATCCGTTGATCGGACTGCCAGCTCGGGAAAGTCTTCACATATGTCTGCCACCCATTACGTCCACCCCCTCCACGGCATCTGCCGGGTCGTGGGGACCCAGGAGCGCACCATCGGCGGTGAGGCTCGCACCTACGTCGAACTGCGCGTGGACGCGTCTCCGTCTGGTCGTGCAGCGCTGAGCATGCTGCTGCCGCAGGACGAACTGCTGGACCACGTCCGCACCACCTCCGAGCCGGCCGAGGCCAAGGCCGCGCTGGCTGCGCTGGGCGACGACCAGCCGTCCAAGGTCGCCAAGGCGTCCTCGTGGCGGTCGCGTGTCGCCAAGACCGAGAAGGTGGCCGACTCCGCCGACCTGGTCGAGATGGCCCGCGCCTACCGCGATCTCGAGTACCGGGACCGCGAGCGGGGCATCTCCAGCACCGAGCGTCGCGCCGCCGACCGGGTCCATGACCTGATCGTCGGTGAGTTGGTCGGTGCCATGGACTGGACCGTCGAACGGGCCGTCCTGGCCGTCGCCGCCGAGCTGGACGGCGCGGTGCTCGAAGCGGCCTGACCCAAGACCGCACGCCAACGCCCCCGGCCTCTCCTGGCCCGGGGGCGCCGGCATGTCGAGGGGCTTCGTCAGGTCGATCCGCCGGCGTCCCGTCGCTGTCGTTCGCGTCGGTGTCCGGTCCCCGGCGACGTAGACTCGGCGCGCTGTCGACCGCGCCGGTCGGCGTTGACCGGTGCCGAGGTGCTGGATGTCCGAGCCCGACACCCAGCACGGCGGCGCGACCGGCCTGCTGCTGGCAGCCCTCGGCATCGTCTTCGGCGACATCGCCACGTCGCCGCTGTACGCCCTGCGCGAAACCCTCGGCGGTGCCGACGGGGTCGGGGTGGACGAGGTCAACGTCCTGGGCGTGCTGTCGCTGGTGACGTGGTCGCTGGTCGTCGTCATCGCGATCAAGTACGTCGCGCTGGTGCTGCGGGCCGACAACCACGGCGAGGGCGGGATCCTGGCACTGACCACCCTGCTGGACCGCTCCAGCGGGTCGCGTCGCCTGTCGGGGTTGGCGGTCATCGGGTTGTTCGGCACGGCGCTGCTGTACGGGGACGGGGCGATCACGCCCGCGATCTCGGTGCTGTCGGCGGTCGAGGGCCTGGGAGTCGTACGGCCGGAACTGCAGCCGTGGGTGATCCCGTTGTCCATCGCGATCCTGGTCGCGTTGTTCTCGGTCCAGCGCTGGGGGACGGGCGTGATCGGGGCCGCGTTCGGGCCGGTCATGCTGGTGTGGTTCGTGGTCATCGCCGCGCTCGGGACATGGCAGGTGCTGCAGGCCCCGGAGGTGCTGGCCGCGGTCGACCCCCGATACGGCATCCGCTACTTCGCCGCGAACGGGTTCGCCGGCTTCCGCAGCCTCGGCGCGGCCTTCCTGGTCGTGACCGGCGGCGAAGCGCTCTACGCCGACATGGGTCACGTGGGGGTCAAGGCGATCCGCCGCGGCTGGTTCGGCATCGTCATGCCGGCGCTGGCGCTGGCCTACCTCGGGCAGGGTGCGCTGCTCCTGCGGGTGCCGTCCGCGATCGACAACCCGTTCTACCGGATGGGACCCACCTGGGCGACGGGGGCCCTGGTCGTGCTCGCGACGGCCGCGACCGTGATCGCCAGCCAGGCGTTGATCTCGGGCGCGTTCTCGTTGACCATGCAGGCCGTGCAGGTCGAGCACCTCCCACGAGTGACCATCCGCCGGACGTCCCGCGAACACGTGGGGCAGATCTACGTCCCGGTGGTGAACTGGGCCCTGATGGTGGCCTGCATCGCGTTGGTCATCGGGTTCGGGTCCTCGTCACGACTGGCCGCGGCCTACGGCGTGGCGGTCACCGCCACGATGGCGGTCACGACCCTGCTGTTCGCGGTCGTGGCGGTCCAGCGGCTCGGCTGGTCGCGACGGACCGCGATCCTGGTCGCGACCCCGTTGCTGGTCGTCGACCTCGCCTTCTTCGCCGCCAACCTGTTGAAGATCCCGCAGGGTGGCTGGTTCCCGCTGCTGGTGGCCGCGATCGTGTTCGTGGTGATGCGGACCTGGCACCACGGGCGGGCCCAGCTCGCCCGGCGCCAGGGTGCCGACCGCGTGCCGGCGCGCCAGGTCCTGCGCCAGGCGGTCGCGTCGGGGATCCCGCGCGTGCCCGGCACCGCCTTCTACCTCCATCCCCGGCGCGGCCAGACCCCGCCGGCGCTGCTGGTCAACCTCCGGTCCCACCACGTGCTGCACCAGCAGGTCGTGCTGGTGTCGGTCGAGATCGAATCCGTGCCGCGGGTGCCGCGTGCCCGCCAGGCCACCCTCACCAACCTCGGCGACGGCCTGTTGCAGATGGATGTGCACTTCGGGTTCGCGCAGCGCTCCGACCTCGCCCGCGTCATCCGCGACCAGGACGACCCCGTCTTCGACCTCGACGACGCCGTGTTCGTGCTGGGGCGCGAGTACCTGGTCCCGGGGGCGCCGCCGGGCACGCTCGCGCGCTTCCAGGAGCGCCTGTTCATCCGCCTGCACCGCAACGCCACCGACGCGGCCACGTGGTACCGACTGCCGACCGACCGGGTCATCGAGGTGGGGGCGCGCATCCAGATGTAGGGCCACGCGCGTCGTCGGGTGGGTCGCGCCGGACGCAGCGTGGCGGTCAGTCGGTCGGTGGGTCGCGACGCATGGGGACGTGCGGGATGCCGTCCTCGACCCAGCCCGGACCGACGACCCGGAAGCCCGCGGCCGCGTACCAGTCCCGCAGGTGGGTCTGGGCGTCCAGGATGACCGGCCGGTCGTGGCTTGCCGTGACGTGGTCCAGCAGCCAGCGCGCCAGGCCGAGGCCGCGGTGATCGGGATGCGTGACGACCCGCCCGACGCGGCGGACCGGGGTGCCGTCCACCTCGTCGTCCAGGCAGCGCAGGGACGCGGCGACGACGTCGGTGTCGGTGTCCACCAGCAGCAGGTGGCGGGCACCGGGCTCGAGGTCGCGCCCGTCCAGCTCCGGATAGGGGCAGTCCTGTTCGACCACGAACACGTCGACCCGCAGGGCCAGCAGGGCGTAGGCCGTCGGGACCCCGAGGTCCACCAGGGGCGCGTCGAGGAACACCAGCCCGGGGGGCGTGGCGGGGGTGGCGGCGGCATTCGGGGACATGCGCCGACACGATAGGCGTGGTGGCGGCGGGGGTGTCGTCGGTGCCAGCCGCGCGTCCGTCGGGCAGGGGAGGGGGCGATACCGTGACCGCCTCGATTGCCCGTTCCCACCAGGTGTCCCGCGTGCAGGTTTCCGGTCGTTTCTCTCCCCATCCGCGTGGGTTCGGCTTCGTCGACTTCGACGCGGAGGTCGCTGTTCCCGGCCCCGACGGCGTGCGGGTGGACGCCGACTCCGGGTTCGTCCCGCCGGAACTGGGCCAGCGCTGGCTGGCCGACGACCGCGTCACCGCCACCGTCGAGGTCGACGACCGGCAGCGGATCAACGTGACCGCGCTGGAACTGGTGGCGCGGCCGCGGCGGTTCCTGGTCGGCACCGTCGCGACCTTCGCCGGCGACGTGACCGTGGTCCCCGATCCGCGGTTGGGCTCAGGACGGATCCCGGTCGCCGCGTCGATGGTCGAGGCCCTGACCCGCGTCGACAGTCGCCAGGTCGTCGTCATGGTGGGTGCCGATGACGACGGTCGCGCACGGGCCACCAACCTCGTGGCCGGACCTACGCCGCCCGGCGCGCCGGCCGCCATCCGCGCCCGCGCGGTCACCATCGCCCACGGTGCCGTGGCACCGGACGTGCTCGACCCGGGCCCGGCGGACGTCGGCCTGTCGCCGGCCGAGGCGTTGGGCACGGCGTTGCGGGCGCAGGGCCAGTTGGCCTCCGGGCGGCCCGGGCTCGCAGCCGGG
>JBBSMS010000125.1:0-10145 GCA_038233055.1 Nitriliruptorales bacterium | reverse complement strand
TCAGCAGCCCACGGCGCGAGTGGTGATCGCCCTTGTGCTCCTGGAGGTGGCCGGTGAGGTGGGTGATCCGCTGGGTCGCGAGTGCGACCTGGACCTCCGGCGAGCCGGTGTCACCCTCGTGGGTGGCGAACCGCTCGATGATTGCCTGCTTGTCGTCGGGAAGTTGGACTGCCAACGTGCGTCTCCTTGGTCGTCGAATCCTCGTCGGGCACCACGCGACCCCATCGGTGGGGTGGGAGGTGCGGGGGCCTGACCGCGTCCTGCGGCCGCTGGCACGACGACCACCGAGCGAGACTGCTGGTGGCGGTGCAGCGTGACCCCGACGCCCGAACGGGCACGGCGAAATGGTGGCCTGTCTCTCAAGCCAAGACGAGTGTCTCCCATCAGCCCGCCGAACGCAAGCCCGATCCCCTGATCGTCCGACCACGACCGTCGACGTCCGTCCGTCCCAGACCGTCGTTCGCCCCGGACCCCTGGTGTCGGATCAGCATTCGTTGACAACGGCCGTCGCAACCCGACCTGGTGAAACCGGGTTCGTGGTTCATGGTCGGCGAGGTGACACCGATCAGGTGAGCGCATCCAGGAGCGAGTCGGTGGACGTGAGATAGGTCGAGGACGTGCCCACGCTGGCGAGGCAGTCGTCGAGGCCGGCGATCTGGTCGCCGTCGAAGGTGTCAGCGTTCAGGTACGAGCCGCCCAGTCGCCCTTGCACGTCGCCATCGCGCAGTCGCTGAACCGCCGCCTCTTGAACGTGGGAAGGCGTCGCGTCCCACTGGGCCATGACCACCACGGAGGACCCTGGTGGGCCACCCTCACCGGCAAACGTGATGCAGCCATCGTCGGCCAAGGCGATAGTTCCATCGAAGAATGCGGCCTCGATGTTCTCTCGTGCCTCGTCGACCAGCGCGATCGGGGTACCGGACGATGCAGGTGGTGTGGTGGTGGTCGATCTCGATGGTGATTCGGCGTCGAAGCCTCGGGACGGTGAGGTTACGGGAGCGGTCAACGAGGGGGCCGACGTCGTCGTCGGAGTCGTCTGGGCCTGCGGCGTGCATGCGCACACGCCGACAACCACGGCCGCGAGGACGATACCACACCACATTCGAGTTGCGCGCTTGTAAGCCATCAAGAGACCTTCACTCGGACTCCGAAGGCCGCTCGGACCACCACAGCGTGGTGAAGAGGGCAGCTTCTGACGGATAGAAGGACTCAAGCGTGCCCAGGGCAGTGTGACCGTAGACGTACGGTCCACCACTGTCACCACCTCTGCCTCGATGGTTCTGACCGGCGACCCGAATGAAGGCAGCGTACGCCATCAATACCCCCGGTACGGGTTCGGGGCGGTCAGGGGATGCATCGAGCGGGTTGACCGGTGTGTCGTCGCAGGTCCGGATGAGGGTGTCGCCGGATGGTGGGCTCGTCCAGGTGACGACGGCCTGTCTGTCCACTGGTCGTGCCGTTCGGCCAGCACCACCCCGACGAGGTGCGTCACCGCGCGTCGGTTGAGGAAGATCCCGCCTACGTCGGTGCGACGACGGACCTCATGGTTGAGGCGCTCCTGGGGTTGTTGGACCAGACCGCGCCACGCTGGTGGGGGGTGGCCGGTGAACGCCAGGTAGGCATCGGCGGCGGCGAGCATCCGTACGGCGGAACCCGGACAGGCTGTCGCCGAGGTGAGCGCCCTGGGCAAGCGCACTGAAGCTCCCCCGGGTTCATGCACGAAGTGGTCATGCCCGGGGGCCTCGGTCCCCGGGGACGCCTGCGGCATACTCTCGGTCGCCCGACGACGAGGCTACGAGCGATGCCCCACGACGACCTGCGGATGCGCGACGAGGTGACGGTGGACCAGCCCGGAAACCGGCTGGACGCGGAACTGCGACGCGGCGCGCTGCAGGCCGCCGGCGTCGAGGCCCGGTTGGCCACCGACGACGCGGGCGGGATGCACCCCCACCTCGGCCACGCGGCCGGTGGCCTGCAGTTGCTGGTCCCGACCGACCAGGCCGACGACGCCCGCGAGGTCCTCGCCGGGCTCGACGACGGCACGTGGTCGCTCGCCGAGGACTGACATGCCTCGCGTGCAGTCCAACGATCGGGGTGTGGCTGCTGGGCGGCGACATCGACCGCCGCCTGGCCGCCGTCGCCGCCGCGTGCTCGGACCCGGTCGTGCTGCGCGCGGTCGGGCACGGCGTCGATGAGAGCCGACACCACCGCCGAGGAGTCGATGACCAGGCTCACCTGCGCCCGTTGTCCCGGTGTCGCAGGATGCGCTCGGCGGACAACGGTGCCCCCGTTGCCGCCTTGCTCGCAAGGTCAACCAGTTCGGCGTGGAGGAATTCCTGCAGTGAACGCCCGCTTCCCCGCCCGCGCGGCCAACTCGTCCCGAACCTCGTCAGGGACGTCGCGGATGGTCATCGTGATCGGCATGCATGCATTCTGCCTTCATCGGCGGCGTCGCGCATGCTGTCGATCCAGCAGGCCAGGTTCGCGGTCGGGAGGCCAGCAGGAGTTGGCGGGACATCCCGGTCACGCCAGCACCGCCCGCCCCCGGTCGATGTCCCGGCGGATCTGTGCAACCAGGTCGTCGACGCCGTCGAAGCGTTGCTCGCCCCGCAGGCGGGCCACGACGTCCACCACCACCTCGGCGCCGTACAGGTCGATGTCGGCATCGAGCAGGTGGGCCTCGACGGTGATGCCGTGGCCGTCGAAGGTGGGCCGGGTCCCGACGTTGGTCACGGCGTCCCACGCCGGCCCGAGGGTGCCGTCAGGCCCACGCCGGGCCACCCGCGTGGCGTACACCCCGATGGCCGGGACGGCGAGGCCCGCCACGACCTCGACGTTGGCGGTCGGGACCCCGATGGTGCGTCCGCGGCCCTCGCCCGGGACGACGCGACCGACCAGGCGGTGCGGGCGACCGAGGGCGGCCGCGGCCGCCTCGACGTCGCCGGCGGCGATGGCCGCGCGCACGGCCGAGGAGGACACGACGCCGTCGTCGGCGGCGACCAGCGACACCGGGTCGACGTCGAAGCCCAGGTCAGCTCCCATTGCCGTGAGCAGGTCGACGTCGCCGGCGGCACGGTGCCCGAAGCGGAAGTCCTCGCCGACCACGACTCGGCGCGCCGCCAGCGGTCCGGCCAGCACCCGCTGCACGAAGTTCTCGGGTTCCTCCTGCGATGCGGCGCGGTCGAAGGCCAGCACGTGCACGTGGTCGACCTCGGTGGCCGTCAGCGACGCGACCTTGTCCTCCAGCACCTGCAGCGCCGGGGGTTCGTGGCCGGGCCGCACCACGGCCAGGGGATTGCGGTCGAAGGTGACCACGACCGACCGCAGGTCCCGATCGCGGGCCGCCGCGACGGTGCGCGACAACAGCAGGCGATGGCCCCGATGGACGCCGTCGAAGACCCCGACGGTGACCACCGACGGCGCGTCGGTGACGTCGGCCAGTCGGCGACTGACCGTGGTCACGACGGGGCCTCGACCGCATCGTCGACCGGTGCCGGGGACGGGTCGACGGCGGCCACGGGGCGGTCGTCGGGTCGCGCGTGCACCAGGTCGGGCCGGGCCTCCTCCCCCACCCGCCGGTAGATCCCGACCAGGCCGCCGTCGGCATCCAGCACCGCGAACGGTCCATCGCTTCGCGGGGCCAGGTCCAGCGACAGCGAGGCTCCGTGCACCAGTCGGCGCCAGACCTGGTCGTCGACGGCCACCCGCGGCAGGTGGGCGACCGCGTCGGCCGGTGCCACCAGGCGCGACCGCAACTCGCCCTGTTCGCCCAACGTCGTGACCGCGTCCAGGGACAGCGCGCGGTCGACGGTGAAGGACCCGTTGGCCACCCGGCGCAACGCCACCAGCGATCCGCCCACACCCAGGCGTTCGCCCAGGTCGTGGGCGATGGTGCGCACGTAGGTGCCCGCCGAGCAGGTCACCAGGAACGACACCGTGGGGTGCTCGCCCGGTTCCCAGTCCTCCATGACGAGGTCATGGACCATCACGGTGACGGGTTCGCGCTCGACCTCGGTGCCCTCGCGCGCCAGTTCGTGCAGGCGTCGACCGTCGACACGCTTGGCCGACACCATCGGTGGGACCTGATCGATGGCGCCGAGGAAGCCCATCAGGGCCTCGCACACCTCCGGCTCGGTCAGGTGGCTCGCGTCGGTGGTCGCGATCACCTCGCCGTCGGCGTCCTGGCTGTCGGTGACCACGCCCAGGATGGCGCGGGCGGCGTAGGTCTTCTGGCCGGCCTGGAGCACCTCGACGAGCCTGGTGGCACGCCCCACCGCGCACACCAGCACGCCGGTCGCGGCGGGATCGAGCGTCCCGGTGTGGCCGACGCGTCGCATCCCGAGCGCACGCCGGACCACGCCGACCACGTCGTGCGAGGTCATGCCGGCCGGCTTGTCGACCACCAGCACGCCCGCGATGTCCGGGTCGTTGTTGCGGCGTCGGCTCATGCCGGGGTCGCCCCCGCCCCGCCGGGCTCGTCCGCCGGGTCCCAGTCGTCGTCGATCGGGTCGGGCGCGAGATCGTCCTCGGGGTCTGCGCCCGAGTCCACGACCGGGTCACCGATCGGGTCCTCGGTCGCGAGGTCCTCGCCGGCACGCTCGCGATCCCGGACCGTGCGGATCAGGTCCTCGACCCGGGCCGCCTGTTCGGTGACAGGATCGGGCTCAAAACGCAGTTCCGGGGTCTTGCGACTGGTCAGTTCGCGCGCGAGCAGGCCCTGGATGCGGCCGTGGGCGGATGCGAACGCGGCCGCGACCTCGTCGTCGGACGCGGGCCGGTCACCGCCGGACCGGCTGGGATCGACCGCCAGCAGGTCGTCCGGGACCGTCGAGTACCAGATCGTCGCGTACGACTGGTCGTTGGTGACCTCGGCGTCCGTGACCGTCACCAGTCTCAGGCGCGGGTCCGAGATGTCCTGTTGCAAGATGCGCGCCACGGCCTCCTTCACGACCCGCGACAGGCGGGTGTTCGTGCGGGCCATGGGTCCTCCGGGGACGGGGTCGGGCGGGACCGGGACGGTACCAGCCGACCTTGTCCGCCCGACCGTCCGGCGTGGCAGTGCGGCCGTCCTCGGGGCACGCGCCGGCAGGCCGTGGTCGCACCCACCGTCGGCGCCCGCCGTCGGGCCCTGCGGGGGGCCGGGGTCGGGCGGTCACCGGGCGATGGGCGGACCCGGCCTACGCTGCGGACGCCACCGTCCGACCTCGAACCCAGGACCACGATGCCCCTGTTCGGCAACCTCTTCCGCGGAACGCCGCCCGGCGACCTCGGCCTCCGGGACGGTCGCCTGCGGCCGCCTCCCTCCACGCCGAACTGCGCCCACAGCCAGGTCGAGCCCGCCAACCAAGCCCACGTCGACCCGCTGCCCGGCGACTGGGACGCGGTGGTCAAGGCGATCGAGGCCCACCCCGAGGCCACGGTCGTGGCACGCACCGACGACTGGGTGCACGCCGAGGCGCGGACCCCGACGATGGGCTTCGTCGATGACCTCGAACTCCAACGCACCGACGAGGGCATCGTGCACGTACGGTCCGCCTCGCGACTGGGTTCGGGCGACCTCGACAAGAACCGCCAACGCGTCGACGAGATCCGCACCATCCTCGACGACGCACCGAGGTGATGACCGGGGACCCGATGCGTGCAGCGACGGCCGAATGTTTCCGGAGTTCGGGAGACACGCCAGTCGAGGAACCGGTCACGATGATCGCGTCCCGCCCATGAGGGGCGGGCGAATCAGCCCTCGGTCGGGCGCCAGCCGTGCGCATCCAGCAGGCCGGCGGTCGGGTCACCGTCAAGCGCGACCACGGCGAGGTCGGTGACGACGCCGGTGACCACGACCCGTGGGTCGCGTTCCACCACCGCGACGACCCGGTCCAGCACGCGGTCGACCCCGGCCGCCTCACCGGCGACGACCGCGATTGCCAGCGATGCCCGCTGCCACTGCTCGGTGTCGCCCACCTGCGCCACCGACACGTCGAGGTCCCGGCGCAGCGCCGCCTTGGCCTTGTTGAGGATCGCCCGGCGTCCTTTGAGCGAACCGGCCTCGGGCAGGTGGAGGTCCACTCGCATCGCACCGACGTGCACATCCATGCCACCCGCGGTCGTCGAGGAGTCACCGCGCCCACCAGTGTGCCGCCCTCGCCCCTGGCCCGCGAGCGCAGGATCGTCCAGCACCGGATCATCGTGGGTGAAGGAGTTCGGCAGCGTCGGACGACAGGTGGACTCACGTGGCTGGATAGCGTGCCGGGCATGAAGTCTCCCGACGCCACCGCCGACACCGCCAGCAACGCCGGCGCCAGCCCCGGCCCCGACAGCGCCTTCACCGATGATGTCGCCGGGCACTGGACCCGCGTGCGCGGGTACTGCAACACGGCCACCGTGGGCATCCCGCCCCGTGCGGCGGCCGCAGCCCTCCACGCGTGCGTGGATGACTGGTTGGCCTCGACCCTGGACACGGTCGGGTTCGACGACGACGTCCACCGGGCCAGGACGGCATGGGCAGCCCTGGTGGGGACCCACACCGACCGGGTGGCCATGCCGGGCGCCCTGTCGATCACGGCCGGGTTGGTCGCGTCCAGCCTGCCGGACGGCGCCACCGTCCTGTGCGCCGAGGAGGACTTCACCTCGGTGCTGTTCCCGTTCCTCGTCGACCGACGCCTGGACGTGCGACTGGTGCCGCTGGAGCACGTGCTGGAGGAGGTGCGCGGCGACGTCGACCTCGTCGCCGTCAGCGCCGTGCAGTCTGCCGACGGGCGGGTGCTCGACCTCGACGACCTCGCGACCGCCGCCGCAGACCACGACGTCCGCACGTTCGTCGACGTGAGCCAGGCCGCGGGATGGCTGCCCATCGGGGCGGACCGCTTCGACGTCGTCGGCGGTGGCGCCTACAAGTGGCTGTGCTCCCCCCGCGGGGTCGGCTTCCTGGCCGTGCGCGAGGACGTCGACTGGCTGGTCCCCCGGCTGGCCGGGTGGTACGCGGGCGGCGACCCGTGGGCGTCGATCTACGGCGGTCCCTTGCGCCTGGCCGACGATGCCCGGCAGTTCACCGTGTCGCCGGCCTGGCTGGACATGCCCGCCACGGCCATCGCGTGCGAGGCGCTCGGGGACGTGGGTGTCGGGCGCATCCACGCCCACGACGTCGGCCTCGCGAATCGCTTCCGGGACCGGCTCGGGCTCGGACCGTCGAACAGCGCCATCGTGAGCGTGACCACGCGGACGGACCCCGCGGACGACCTTGAGGCCGCCGGCGTCACCACGGCGAGCCGGGGCGGTCGCACCCGCGTGTCGTTCCACCTCACCAACGCCGCCGCTGACGCCGACCTGGTCGCCGACGTCCTCGCACCCCACATGGACGCCTGACGCCGGACGGACACCGGGTGCGGGCAGCCGCGGGCGGCCCGGGCCTGGCGGACCACGTCGGTCGTTCGGGCCCGGTCGGAACCCAGACCAGCGCCGGCGACGTCGTCCATCGTCCGTTGCGGCGCGGGACGCACCTGGAGGAGAAGGACGGACCAGGGCTGCCGACGTCCGGGCGAGCGAGCCCCAGGGTGCGACCTTCGTCGAGCTGTTCTTCGACCTGGTGTTCGTGTTCGCCGTGACCCAGGTGACCCACACCCTGGCCGAGCACCTCGACGCCGTCGGGATCATGCACGCCGTCGTCGTGTTCTGGTTGGTGTGGTGGGCGTGGACCCAGTTCACGTGGACCCTGAACGCGCCGACACCGAGCACGCCGGCATCGAGCTGCTGACCATGGCGGGGGTGGTGGCGGCCTTCCTGATGGCCATGGCCGTGCCCGAGGCCTTCGGTGCGACCGGCGGGTGGTTCGCGGGCGCCTACGCCGTGGTGCGGCTGGTCGGCATCGGCGGCCAGTTCTGGGTGTCGTCGGGTGATCCGGAGTGGCAACGCGCCCTGCGACGATGGGCGACGCTGTCGATGGCGGGCATCGCCGCGGTGGTGGTCGGCGCCATGCTGCCCCCGGGGCCACGGGCGGTGGCCTTCGCCGCGGCAGCCGGGCTCGACCTGACCTCGGCCTGGCTGGCGGGCAGCGGCGAGTGGCGGCTGTTCGCGGGCCACTTCGCCCAGCGGCACGGACTGTTCGTCATCATCGCCTTGGGCGAGTCCCTGATCGTGGCCGGCGGTGCCGAAACCGTGGCGGGCCTGGACATGGGCACCGTGCTGCCCCCGGTCCTGGTGACGGCGGGCCTGTGGTGGACCTACTTCGGCTGGGCGAAGGGAGCCATGGAGGAGGCCTGTGACGCGACGCCGTCGGCGATCCGGGGGGCGTTCTGCCGGGACGTGTACTCGCTGTGGCACTTCCTGGTCGTCGCGGGCGTCATCGGCGTGGCGGTGGCCGTCGAGCAGGTTGTTGCCCACCCGGACGAACCGCTCACGACCGCCGGCGTCACGGCTCTGGTGTCCGGGATCGTGCTCTTCGTGGGTGGAACCGGCGCGGCCCTGGCACGGGCGGGCGTCCGGGTGCCCCGTGTGCGCCTGGCCGCCCTCGCCGTGCTGGTGGTCGCTGCGGCCACGCTCGAGGTCGAGGCGCTGGCACCCGCGACCGTGCTGGGCGGCGTTGCCGTGCTGGTCGCCGTGGTCGCCGTCGTCGAGCAGCGACGCCATCCCGTGCCGGCCACCCCCGGCGCCTGAGCGTCGATGGGCCACCGAACGGCGTCGCCCGACCGGTCCGACGCCCGACACACCGAACGGCCGGCACCCCGAGGGGCACTGGCCGTCGTTGCGAAGGAACGAGGCGGTCGGGTCAGGTGCGCTCGACCTCGACGGTCTCGAAGGCCTCGATGACGTCGCCTTCCTTGACGTCCTGGAACTTGGCCAGGCCGATGCCGCACTCGAAGCCCTCGCGGACCTCGTTGACGTCGTCCTTGAACCGGCGCAGGGAGGTCATGGTGTCCTCCGCGACGACGATGCCGTCGCGGATGACCCGCACGCCCGCCTCGCGACGAACGACACCACGACTGACCATGCAGCCGAAGACGAACCCGGCCCGCGGGACCTTGAAGATCTCGCGCACCTCCGCCTCGCCCATGATCTGCTCCTGGAACTCGGGTCCCAGCAGCCCCTTCACGGCGCGCTCGATGTCCTCGAGCGCCTCGTAGATGATCTTGTAGAGCCGGACGTCGACGCCGGACCGGTCCACGGCCTCGCGGGCCTTGGCACCGGGACGGACGTTGAAGCCGATGATGATGCCGTCGGAGACCTCCGCGAGCTGCACGTCGGACTCGGTGATGGCACCGACACCCTTGGACACGACCCGGACCTTGACCTCGTCCAGGTCCATCTTGGACAGCGCGTCCTCCAGCGCCTCGGCGGACCCGGAGACGTCGGCCTTGATGAGGACGTTGAGGACCTCCTTCTGGCCCTCCTTGACCTCTTCGGTCAACTCCTCCAGCGTCTTCGGACGGGCTTGGCCGGCCAGTTCGGCCCGACGCTCGCGGGCGCCACGACGTTCGGCGACCCCGCGGGCGAAGCGCTCCTCGTCCACGACGCGGAACTCGTCCCCGGCCTCCGGGACCTCGTTGAGGCCCAGCACCTGGACGGGCTTGGCGGGACCGGCCTCGTCGACCGGTCCGCCACGCTCGTCGAACATGGCGCGCACCTTGCCGTCGGCGGTGCCGGCCACGAGGATGTCCCCGCGGCGCAGCGTCCCTGCCTGGATCAACATGGTGGCGACGACACCGCGACCGCGGTCGAGGTGGGCCTCGACGACACGTCCGCGGGCGTCCTTGTCCGAGTTGGCCTGCAGCTCGAGTAGGTCGGCCTGCAACAGCACGACCTCCAACAGGTCGTCGATGCCCTCGCCCTGGAGGGCGGAGACCGCCACCGACGGCACCTCGCCGCCGTACTCCTCGACGACCACCTCGTGCTCGGCGAGCTGGCCCTTGACCTTGTCCGGGTTCGCACCCTCCAGGTCCATCTTGTTGACCGCGACGACGATCGGGACGTCGGCGGCCTTGGCGTGCTGGATCGCCTCGATGGTCTGGGGCATCACGCCGTCGTCAGCTGCCACGACCAGGATCACGATGTCGGTCACGTCGGCACCGCGGGCGCGCATGGCGGTGAACGCCGAGTGTCCCGGGGTGTCGATGAAGGTCAGGGCGCGACCCTCGTGGTCGATCTGGTAGGCACCG
>JBBSMS010000124.1:0-10221 GCA_038233055.1 Nitriliruptorales bacterium | reverse complement strand
TCGACCTGCCGCTTCGCCAACGAACGCGGGCAGCAGTTGCACGCTCGCCTCGAACGACCACTGGGCACGGTGCTGGCGACGGCCGTGTTCGCGCACTGCTTCACGTGCTCCAAGGACCTGAAGGCGGCGCGCCAGTTGTCGCGGTCGCTCGCCCGACGCGGCATCGCGGTGCTGAGTTTCGACTTCGCCGGGCTCGGGTCCAGCGACGGCGAGTTCGCGGCCACGACGTTCTCGACCGACGTCGACGACCTGGTGGCCGCAGCCAGCTACCTGGAGGAATCGCTGGCGGCGCCGTCGCTGCTGGTCGGCCACTCGCTGGGTGGGGCCGCGGTGCTGATGGCGGCGACCCGGCTGGACAGCGTCCAGGCGGTGGCCACGATCGGGGCGCCCGCCGACGTGGGGCACATCACCTCGATGTTCACCGACGACCTCGAGCAGATCGAACAGGACGGACAGGCGGAGGTCAAACTGGCCGGGCGGCGCTTCACCATCAGTCGCGGCTTCGTCGACGACCTGCGGGCGATCGACCTCACCGACGTCGTGGGGCGACTGCGTATCCCGAAACTGTTCCTGCACGCGCCGCTGGACAACACCGTGGGGATCGACAATGCCTCGACGTTGTACACGGCCGCGCGCCACCCCCGCAGCTTCATCGGACTGGACGGTGCGGACCACCTCCTGACCGACCCTGCCGACGCGCGGTACGCCGCCGACATGATCGCCACGTGGGCGCAGCGCCAGCTCCCGGACGTCCCGTCGCTGGACGATGACACGCCGTTGGCCCGGGCCGACGGGGACTACGACGACCACGGCGCCCGGTCCATGACGTCGACGCACCTGCAGGCCGACGTCACCTCGCGCGGTTTCCTGCTGCGGGCCGACGAACCGTCCTCGGCCGGCGGCGCCGAGACCGGTCCGACGCCCTACGACTACCTCGCCGCCGGGCTGGCGTCCTGCACGACGATGACGATCGAGATGTACGTGGCGCGAAAGGGCTGGGCGCTGGACGCGGCGCACACCGAGGTGACCTTCGACCGCGTGCACGCCGACGACTGCGAGGACTGCGAGCACGGTGACGGCCACATCGAGCGGTTCGACCGGACCGTGCGGGTCACCGGCGACCTCACCGACGAGCAGCGCGAGAAGATCCTGTCGATCGCCAACCGGTGCCCGGTCCACCGCACCCTGGAGGGCACGATCGAGGTCCACACCTCCCTGGCCGACTGACGTCCGAAGGCGACGCGCGTCCGACGGCGTCCGACGGCGTCAGCCGGTCGGCGTTTCCGTGGTCTGGGGCGTCGTGCTGGCAGAGGGCCCGACGTCCCCGCCGAGGTCGACAGCGTCGGCCTGCGCGTCGTCTGCGGCCCGCGGCGCCCCCCCGTGCGCCGCCCCCGACCAGTCGTCGGACGCAGCGTCCGCTGACGGCTCCCGGACTACCGTGGGGCGTCCGCCGCGCACGCCCGGGCGTTCCGCCGTCCGTCGCGCCAGCCCACGAGGATCCGCATGAAGATCGCCAACTTCCTGTCCTACGACGGCAACCCGCGCGAGGCCGCGGACCGCGTCGCCGCGCAGGAGTCGGCCGGGGTCGACGTGGTCTGGGTCGCCGAGGCGTACGGCTACGACTCGCCGACCCTGATGGGCTACCTCGCCGCAGTCACCGAGAGCCTGGAGATCGGGTCGGCGATCCTGAACGTGTTCTCGCGCACCCCGGGGGCCATCGCCCAGACGATCGCGGGGCTCGACAACGTCAGCGGCGGCCGCGCGATCCTGGGCCTGGGCGCGTCGGGGCCGCAGGTGATCGAAGGGTTCCACGGCGTTGCCTACGACAAGCCGCTGACGCGAATCCGGGAGGTCATCGACGTCGTGCGCATGGCCTTGCGACGCGAGCCGCTCGAACTGGACGGCGACACGGTGACGCTGCCCCTGCCGAGCGACCAGGGGATGGGACTGGGCAAGGCCCTGAAGCTGATCAACCGGCCCGAGCGGTCGTCGGTGCCGATCTTCATGGCGTCGCTGGGGCAGAAGTCGGTGGCGGCGTGCGCCGAGATCGCCGACGGATGGATCCCGACCCTGTTCATCCCCGAACGGGCCGACCGGGTGTGGGGCGACGCGCTGTCGGACGGACGCGGTGACCGCGCCGACGACCTGGGGACGCTCGACATCGTGGCCGGCGGGGCGTTGGCGATCACCGACGACCCGGACCACCAGGCCGCCGTGCTGGAGGCCGCACGCCGCCAGGTGGCGCTCTACGTCGGCGGCATGGGTGCCCGCGACAAGAACTTCTACAACGACCTCTGGAGCGACTACGGCTTCGAGGACGAGGCGGCCACGGTGCAGGACCTCTACCTGTCTGGCAAGAAGGACGAGGCGGCCGAGCAGTTCGCCGATGACACGATCGGCCGGATGAACCTCGTCGGTGACGAGTCGTTCGTGCGGGACCGCATCGAGGCCTTCCGCGCCGCCGGCGTGACCATCCTCAACCTGATGCCGGCCGGCCCCGACCCGCTGGGCGACATCGAACGCCTGAAGTCGTGGCTGGGCTGATGGCGGCGGATGCCTGCGAGGAGTGGCCGATCGCGGCCGGGTTCCGCGTGCGTGGGACCCTGGACGTGGCCGCCGCCCACGCCAATCGCCACGGCGTCGAGCCGTCGCCGCCTGACGAGGCCGGGTCGGATGCCCGGCCACCGCACCCCGCGGCCCCGGAAGTCGGGGCGACCGCCGTCACGCGCTTCGAGGTCAGCGACGACGACACCGCCGCCGCGATGGGCCACCCGAACCCCGACATGGCGGTGCTGGGCAGTCCGCGCCTCGCCCTGTGGTTCGAACTCGCGTCCAGCCCGGTCATGCCCGACCCGACCGACGGCGTCCGCCACGTCGGCGTCGCCATCCTGGTCCACCACCTCGGCATGTCCCACGTCGGCGACGTCGTGGAGGTGCGGATCGAGGTGGTGGGCGTCGACGGGCGCACGGTCCACCTCGTGTGCGACGCGTGGCAGGGAGGCGCGCTGGTCGCGTCGGGCAACCACCAGCGGGTCCTGCTGCCCGACGACGCGGAGGCCTGACAACGCCAGTGGGCGACTGACGGCCGCAGGGTCAGTCGCGGGTCCCGCCCAGGCCCGGGTGCGGGGTGTTGGGGATGTCGCCCAGGCGGCCGGCCTGGAAGCCCTCGAAGACGGTCAGCAGTTCCGCTCGCGTGTTCATCACGAACGGACCGTGCCACGCGATGGGCTCACGGATCGGCTCGCCGCCCAGCACCAGCACGTCCATCTTCGGGCTGCGCGATTCCTGGCTCTCGTCGGCGGTCACGACCAGTACCTCTGCCCTCGCGGCTGAAGGTGGCGAGTTGGCCGCTCCCGATGGCCGCGCGCGAGAATCCCCGACCGAGCCGTGCCCGCGAGCGGCCGTGGCCGCGGCGGTCACGCCGGTCGTAGCATTTGACCCGGGCCTCGACGCCAGGGATGCCATGGAACGCCGCACTGCCGGGACCGATCCGTTCACGCCGGGCTACGGAGTCGTGCCACAGGTCTTCGCCGGTCGCCAGGCCGAGTTCGCCGACTTCGAAGGCGTGGTCCTGCGCCGGGTGGCCAGTGGCACCTACGAACCCGCCCGCCTGCTGACCGGTGACCGTGGCATGGGCAAGACCGCACTGCTCAAGCAGTTCGAGGTCGAGGCGTCCGAGGCAGGCCACTGGGTCGCGCGGATCTCCGCCGTGCGCGGCGACGCCGCCCTGCCGGACCTGGTCGAGGCGGTCGTCGACGCGCTCGACCTCGCGGGGATGGCGGTGCGGTTGCCGCGGGCGGCCAAGCAGGCGCTGAAGCGCGCCACCGGGATCACCGTGGGCCCGACCGGGGTCGCGGTGGCGGACAAGGCGCCCAGTCGCGCGTCCGTCAGCCGCTGGCACAAGGACCTCACCGCCGTCCTGGTCGGTGCTGCCGGGTTGGCGCGGGACGCCGGCGTCGCACTGCTGGTGATGCTGGACGAGTCGCAGAACATCGACAAGCAGTCGATGGGCGCCCTGTTCCACGCCTTCCAGGAGGCCCAGTCCACGACCGTGATGGAGTCCCACGAGTCCGGGGCCCGGTTGCGCCACCACCTCCCCCTGGCGATCTACGTGGCCGGCCTGCCGGGGCTGACGACCCTGTTGCGGGCCGCCGGGACGACCTTCGGCGAGCGCGCGCGACACGTCCACCTGCTGGCACTGGACGACAACGACGTCGCCGAGGCGTTCACGGCGTTCGCGGCGACCCGCGGCGTGACGGTCGACGCGGCCGCCACGGACGCGTTCGTGGCACTGGCCGGCGGGTATCCGTACTTCCTCCACGTCATCGGGTCGCGCGTGTGGCTGGCCGGTGACGGCGAGGTGATCACGGGCGAGGACGTCGCGGTGGGCTGGGAGCAGGCCCGGACCACCATCGAGGTGTTCCACGAGGACCGACTGAAGGACCTGACCGACACCCAGCGGCGCTATCTCGAAGCGGCTGCCCGGTTGCCGGCGGACGAGCGCACGTCGGGGGGGATCGCGGCGGCGCTGGGCTCGGCGACCGAGGCGGTCGGGTCGACCCAGCAGGCGTTGATCGACACCCACGGGTTGCTGCGTCGCAGTGGTCGCGGCAAGGTCGCCTTCACGCTTCCCGGGATCGACCGCCACCTGGTCGCAGCCGACGTCGACGGCGGCCAGTCCTCGGCCACTGGTCACAGCACCACGACATGATCGCCCGTATTCCGCCGAACGGAGGCGATTCGTGGCCGAACGGGGGCCGAACGGCGGTCGTGTCGACGTCGTGTCGCGGTAGCGTCGTTGATGACGCCGTTGGTTGAAGGTGCAACGACCTGCACCGACATGGGCGCACGGCGCAACGCACGACCAACCCCAACAGGAAGCAAGGACGAAGATGGCTGCCAAGGCACATGCACAGTGGGACGGCGACCTCGACTCGGGCACCGGCTCGATGGAAACCGCCACCGGGCTGCAAGGCGACTTCAGCGCCGGGACCCGATTCGGTGACGAAGCGGGCACCAATCCCGAGGAACTGATCGCCGCTGCCCACGCCGGCTGCTACTCGATGGCCTTGTCCAACGAACTCCACAAGGCCGGCATCGAGAGCCGGTCGGTCACGACTGACGCGACCGTGTCGATGAGCATGGACGGCGGGCCCCACATCAGCAAGGTCGCGCTGTCGACCACCATCGATGCCGACGGCGACCAGGACAAGATCGAGGAAGTCGCCCAGGCCGCCAAGGAAGGCTGCCCGGTCTCCAAGGCACTGGCCAGCGTCCCCGAGATCACCCTCGACGTCACCCACGCCTGAGCACGCCCCGCCCGAACCTGCGAACCCCCGGCCGACGATCGGTCGGGGGTTCGTGTGCGTTCGTCAACGGCCGCGAACCGTTGCGTCGAGTGTGCTGATCGGCCCGGGATGCGGGGCCAGGGCGGTCACTCGACGTGGCCGTGCAGCCGTCGCGGCGTCAGCCCCGCGCGCCCTGGGACAGGTCGGCCTGGACCCATCGGAGTTCGACGTCCTCGCCGGTCAGCAGCAACTCGTCCTCGGCGCGCTCCAGGGCCGTGACCCGCGCCAGGGCCGCGCGGACCACCTGGCCGCGGGTGGCGTCCCGGCCCATGCAGCCGACGTCGGTCGTGGAGGAGGTCTCCAGGCTGACGGACCCATCGGCACCGGGCACCGCCGTGCCCTCGTCGTGGTTGCAGTCCGGCGCCACGACGTAGGGGACACGCTCGTCCGTCGCGGGCGTCGCGAGGTTGTGATGCGTGCTGTCGACTCGGTGCGGATCGGTCGCGAGCCAGACCGGTCGGGCCTCGTCAGTGGCCAGGTCGATCGCGCGGCCGCCCACCGTCGCCTCGACCAGGACCCAGGTGCGGTCGGTTCGGAGGCCCCGGACCGCCGTCGTCCGCGGACCCGACGGGCTGGGCGTCGCCGGGGTCGTCGTGCGGATGAAGGTCAGCGCCGATGTGGGACCGTCCAGCCGGAGTTCGTCGCCGTCGACTCGGATGGAGGTGATGGTTTCGAGACCCTCGAGGTAGGCCGCTTCGAGCCCCATGACCGGGCTTGAAGGGGCCGGTTCGTCGCAACGCCGGTCGGAGGTCCACAGGCCCGGGAGGATCCGACCGCCGCCGGTGTCTTCGGCGATGGGGACGTCGAGTGGGTAGGAGGCATAGGTGTTGCAACCGGCCTGTCCCTCGACCTGGCCGCGGTCGAGCGTCAGGGTGATGGGGTGCCCGTCGACCAGGTCCAGGGCCTCGCCGTCGACGTCGCCCGCCACCAACTCCCACGAGCTTCCGACCGTCGTGGCCACCGGATCGGTTTCGCCTGCCGCCGGGGACGGGCTGCCGGCCGCCGCCGTGGTCGCCGTGGTGGGGACCGCGGGCTGGGCGTCTGCGGGGTCGTTGCGGTGCCGGTGCATCCGGCGAGGGCGACGGCGGTCAGCAGCACGGCGGGTCGCAGGCGCATCGGGTCTGGTCCTCGGGTCGGGTCCGCTCGTGAGACGCCGCGCGAGGCGTGGCGGTTCCACCTCGATCTCAAGACGTTCCGGTGCCGCCGTCGACGTAGACCAGTGCTGCCCCATCCGCCTCGCCTTGCAGCGAGGTGAGGGTCAGCCGGTCGCCGTCGATCGCGACGTCCATGTCCTCGAGCACGTCGACCACGTGGGCGTCCTGGTCGGCGAGTCCGGGCTCGCACGTGCCGTCGGCGGCCATCGTCGGGATCACCAGCCCCGAGCCCACGGCGACCCACTCGCCAGTCAGGGCGCGGCAGCCGGTGGACCCGGTCATGTTGCCGTCGAGGTCCAGCAGCAGGAATCCGTCACCGTCGGCCGGCGTGGTGGTCGTTCCGCTGACCAGCAACTCCAGTTCCCAGCGGGTCCCGACGAGTGCCCCCGTGGACAACGGTGGTTCCTCGTGGAAGGTCAGCTTCACGTCGTCGCCATACAGGGTCAGCCGTCCTTCGTCCCGGTCGATCGTGGTCACCCGTGGCAGGGCCGCAAGGTAGGTCGACTCCAGGTCCATGAGGCGTTCCACGCAGGCGACGTCGGTGCCACCCAGGGAGGTGATCTCGATCCGGTCCCCGTCCACGGTGGCCTCGGCGCCGTAGCCGTTGCAGCCCGACCGGCCGACGATCTGCCCGTCCATCGGCGTCAGGTCGACCCGGGCACTGTCGACAACCTCGAGGGCCACCCCGTCCAGCATCCCCGCCTCCAACACCCACGTCCCGTCGACGGCCAATGGCCCCACGTCGGTGGCCCCCGGCGTGGCCGTCGCCGTCGGGTCCGCCCCGGTCGGGGCGATGGGGGTCGGCTCCGTCGTCGCGGGGTCCACCGCGGTCGGGCCGGTCGTCGGGGTGGCGCCCACGGCGGGTTCGTCGAGTGCGTAGACCAGCGTGGAACGTGGACCCTGCAGGGTGAGCGCCGTGTCCTCGCCCGCGGCGGTCGTCGTTTCGCGCAAGGCGGTGAGGTAGGCCTCCTCCAGGCGCAGGGTCGCGTCGTCCGGGCAACCCCGTTCCGAGTTGGCCACCAACGGGAACAGCCGATCGGTGACGACCTCGTCGACATCCGGGCCGACGCTGTAGGGGTTGCACGCGGACTCCCCACGATCGTGTCGTCGTCGGTCCACGACAGCGTGATCGGATGGTTCGGCAGGATCTCCAGTGCTTCCCCATCCAACTGGCCCTCCACCAGCACCCACGTCGTGCCCGCTGTCACGCCGGCTGCGTCCAGTTGGTCCTTCGCGATCTCGAACCCCGTCGGCTCGGCACACCCGGCAAGTGCGAGCGTCGCAGCCAGGCCCGCGGCCATCACGGTTCGTCTCATGCCCGTCTCCCGGTCGAGTCCATCCTGCCATGGGACGTCCCCGACCGCCCCTCGGCTCCCAAACCCGGTCGAGTGTGCCGATCACGGCCATGGCTGGCCGTGATGCGCTCACTCGATGTTCCTTGACCGTCGCGTGCTGGATTGCACTCGTGGCGCGGGATGATCGGGCCAGCGACGGTTGCCGCCCCGGGGGGAGTCCGCGTCGCGCGGCCGCTCGGGCGAGCGCGGCGCGCAGGATGTCGACGACCTGGCCGGGCCGGGCGCGGACGTCCCACCAGCTGAACCGCAGGAACGGCTCCCAGCCGGTGACCACGATGGCGTTGGCACGTCGCAGGTCGTCGTTCCAGTCGACTCCCGTGCCGTGGTGGGCACGTGAGTCGAGTTCGACCGGGACATGATGTGGGAGGTAGACCGCGTCGATGAACCGCGGGTGGCCATGGACGTCCACGATCGAGTGGTTCATGGCGGTCGGCGGCAGTCCGACCCGCGTCGCCAGCCGCAGGAACGCCGATTCGACCTCGCTGCGGCAGTCGGCTTCCAACGGGGACAGTTCGTCGCAGACCTCGAGCAGGTGTCGTTTCCCGGGGATCCGCCCCAGGCCACCCACGGTCGAACGAAGTTCGTCCGCGGTCGTGAGGCCCTGCCGCACGGCATCGGCGACGGTGCGCCGGAGGGCAATCGGGCCGACCTGTCCCGCGAGGTCGCAGATGGTGCGGGCCGGCGTGGTGACGGGGAGCCCCGTCCGCCCGGCCACGTCGCTCCAGGGCAACCTCCGGGTCCGATGGACGGTGATCCCCTCGGGCAGCACAGGGAAGGTGCGGTTGTGGACCAGCACGGCGAGGTCCGGCGACACCCCGGGTGGCAGGTCCAGCCCGTGCAGCCGCGCCGCGCTCTGCCTCGCCAGCACCGCCTCGCCACCCACGGCCAACAGCGCCGCCATCGCCCGCAGCTCCCACCTGTCGGGCGTCCCCGCCTCCGCCATCACCCCCGGCAACAGCGGGCGCCACCTTCCCGACCGAAGCCGATTGGTGATGGTGCGGTCCGGGATGCCGCACGCCAGGGCCTGCGCACGGCTGCAGGTTCCGAACTGCCGCCGCATGAGGGCGGCGAGAAGCTGGTCGGGCACGGGCGTCATCCCGCACAGGATGGACGTCGTCGTCCTCGACCGTGGTCCCGATCGACAACCTGTGGACATGCCTGATCGCCGACCTCGACGCACCAGGCCAGTCCAGTGTGCTGATCCCGGCCACCTGAGGCCGCAATGCGCTCACTCGACGTAGGGGGTGAGGAACCAACCGGTCGAGTGTGCCGATCCCGGCCACCGGTGGCTGCAATGCGCTCACTCGACGTGGAAGGAGGTCGGTCGCGAGTCAGTGGGGGATCAGGCTGCCGGGATCAGTCGGAGGAGGTGGTGGTGACCAGGGGGAGGGGGGTGCGGCCGGCGACCAGGACCTCGGCGATGTCCATGACCTGGAGCTTGCCGTCGGCGAGGCGGCCGTCCTGGACCTCTGACGCGATGCCGTCGGTCAGCATGGTGACGCAGAACGGGCACCCGGTGGCGACGATGTCGGCGTCGGTCTCGATCACCTCGCGGACCCGGTTGACGTTGACCCGCTCGCCGATGTCCTCCTCCATGTACATGCGCGCGCCACCGGCCCCACAGCAGAAGCCGGTCGAGCGCGACCGGTCCATCTCGACCGCGTCGATGCCGGGCACGGCCGCGATGACCGCGCGCGGTTCGTCGTAGACCTCGTTGTGGCGGCCCAGGAAGCACGGGTCGTGGTAGGTGACCCGTTCCTCCATCGTCTCGGTGCCCTCCAGCCGGCCGTCGGCGATCAGCGACGCCAGCAACTGCGAGTGGTGAACGACCTCGAAGTGGCCGTCGAAGTCGGGGTACTCGTTCTTGATGCTGTTGAAGCAGTGCGCGCAACGGGTGATGATGCGGACCTTGTCGGCCCCGACGGACTTCAGGTTCTCGATGTTCTGCTCGGCCAGCATCTGGAAGATGTACTCCATGCCCAGCCGCCGGGCCGGGTCGCCGGTGCAGGTCTCGTTGTTGCCCAGGATCGCGAAGCTCACCCCGGCGTCGTGCAGCAACTGTGCGGTCGCGACGGTGATCTTCTTCGACCGGTCGTCCACCGACCCCGAGCACCCGACCCACAACAGGTGGTCGACGTCGTCGCCCAGCGGCGTGCCCGGCACGGCCCGCGGGATGTCGAAGTCGAGCTTGTCGGTCCACTGCTCGCGCTTGGACTGGCCCACGCCCCACGGGTCGCCGGAGTTCTCGAGGTTGCGCAGCATCACCCCCGCCTCCTGCGGGAACGACGACTCCATCATGGCCTTGTTGCGACGCATCTCCATGATCGAGTCGACGTGCTGGATGTCGACCGGGCACTCCTCGAC
>JBBSMS010000123.1:0-10223 GCA_038233055.1 Nitriliruptorales bacterium | reverse complement strand
CTCGCGATGCTGGGCGCTGGATCTTCGCACAAGTGCTTCCAGCACTTCGCGCTGGCCGGTCGTGAAGGGCAGGGGCGGTGTGGGAGGTCTCATTCCCGAACCATACCACAATCCTCAGTTATTTACGAGACGGAACACTAGCGAGCGCCAGACACCGGAGTCGGCCCCACTCGGTGGATCGACCAAGACCCACGCCTCCACCGCACCGAGGCCCGAGCCGAGTCCCACCGCCATGCCTCGCCCAACGCCATCGGATCCGTGGGAACCACCGCCCGGTGAGGTCTACCCGAACGCCAAACGCCTGGCTGCCAGGACCGTGCAGTCCCTGACGACGTTCGACCGGGACACACCTGTCGTGCAACTGGTCGCGGGCATCACCAAGGACTCCGCCAAGAGGCGACGCCTCGTCCGAGTCGTGCGGCCGATCCACGATGACAGCCGATGGTCGAACTCCGACATCGTCTACGCCCAGCTCGGCGGAGTGCGACCCGACTCGGCCTCGGTGATGGTCGTGGCGGCGATCACCACCGGCGGGGACGGTCAGGTTGCCCGCACCGTCACGCGGACCATGGACGTGCGGCTCGAACTCGTCGACGGCACGTGGGAATTCGACGAACTCGCGTCCGTCGGCGGCACTCCCCCCGACGGTTCGAGCGAGCCCGATGATCGCGCTCGTGCCGTCCTCGATGACCGTCGGATCGAGCTTCCGGACTCGGCACGTTGGGACATCCGACGGGGCAACCTGGCCCCGGAGCTGCTCGACCTGATGGCCGACATCGCCGATCGCACGGACTACGGCGTGACAGTCGTCTCGAGTGGTCACCCGACGAACGTCTACGGCACCGACCGCCGAAGTGGCCACACGGAGGGGCGGGCCGTGGACATCCACCGGCTCGGCCAGGACCGCGTGGTCAGCCTCCGCGACGAGCCGTCCGCGGCTCGTCGCCTCGTCGAGTGGCTGTACGACCAGCCCGACGTGACCGTGATCGGAAGCCCTTGGGCGCTGGACGGCGTCGGCGGACGTTCGTTCACCGACGACGTCCACCAGGACCACATCCACATCAGCGTCGACTGACGAGGCCGTGGCAGGCGCCGCCGCGGCCCCACCCGCCGTCGAGCCAGGCCGAGTTGCCCGAGCGCAAGCCAACGCCGGCCAGTGGAGCCGACCCCCGTGTACCTGCCGTGGCCACGACCGGTCCTTGAGCGCGGTCCCACAACCCATGGGTCCATTGGCCCCATCGACCAGGGTCGTTGGGCCCGTGGTGCTACGACGCTCGTATCGTATTTTGAGGAGTGGACGGCCGTGGACATCGGCCGGTGTGTTTTCACGTTCAACGACCGGGGCCCAACCATGCGCACGTCATCACGTCGAGTACGGACCAGGCTCACCCGTGCGGGGTTGGCCACCCTCCTCCTCCTCGCCGCCTGCGGAGGCGACGACGCGTCGTCGTCCAGCGACACCGAGGAGGTCCAGACCGAGTTTTCCTTCGGGGAACCGGCAGAGGCCTCGGCTGCCGACCGAACGATCCAACTCGACGCGACCAGCCCGTTCGCGTTCGATCCCGCCGATCTCACGGTGGCCGTGGGCGAGACGATCACCTTCGAGGTGACCAACACTGACGCCGTCGCCCACGACCTCCTCATCGGTGACCAGGACGCGCAGGACGAACACGAGGCCGAGATGCGCGAGATGGAGGAGATGGACGCCGAGTCCTCCATGGAGCATGGGGACGTCAATGCACTGGAGGTGCCCGCCGGCGAGGCTGCGTCGATCACCTGGACCTTCACCGAAGCGGGGACGGTGCTCTACGGCTGCCACGAACCCGGGCACTACGCCGCGGGCATGGTCGGCGAGATCACCGTCGAAGGCTGACTCGCCACCGCGATTCTTGACGTGATGTTGATCCCCGTCGGACCCCCACCGGACCCGGAGCCCGGATACTGCAGGTACCGAATCGCAGAGAGGTGGCACCATGATGTGGGCAGGCTGGGGAATCCACTGGACCTGGATGGTCATGTTCTGGGCGGTCGTGATCGGCTTGATTGCTTGGGCAGTGATGCGGTTGGCACCAACGACGGCTGGCCGCGAGGACGAGGCGGCGCGTCGCATCCTGGACGCACGCTACGCCCGTGGCGAAGTGGATGACGAGGAGTATCGTCGGCGTCGCAGCGAACTCTCCCGATGACGCGTTCGAGGACGTCGGGACTGGCCCTTGCGTGAGTGCACCGGTGCAGGTCGTCGTCGTCGTCGATGACGAGGTCCCGTTGGTGCAACTCGTCACGCGCTACCTCGAACGCGAGGGCTACGGGGTCCATCCTGCACACGAGGGCAACCAGGCCCTTGAGGTGATCGAACGGGTCGACCCAGACGTGATCGTGCTGGACCTGATGTTGCCGGGCGTCGACGGGCTGGAGATCGCCCGCCGCGTCCGGACGTTCAGCGACGCCTACATCCTCATGCTGACGGCACGGGCCGATGAGGTGGATCGCATCGTGGGACTGTCGGTCGGGGCGGACGACTACCTCACCAAGCCCTTCTCGCCACGTGAACTGGTCGCGCGTGTCCAGGCCATGCTGCGTCGTCCCAGAGTCGATCGAGACGAGCCGCCCGAAGGCGTGCGTCGCTTCGGCGGGCTCGAGATCGACTCGCGTGCGCGCGAGGTGCGCCTGGACGACCAACCGGTGGACTTGACCAAGATCGAGTTCGACCTGCTCGACACCCTGTCCAGGGAGCCACGGGTCGTGTTCACCCGCGAGCAGTTGCTCGACCGGATCTGGGGATCGTCGGAGTATCGCGATGGGCACGTGGTGGCGGTGCACATCGCAAACCTGCGTGGCAAGTTGGGTGACGACCCCGACGACGCGCGGTACGTCCGGACGGTCCGAGGCGTGGGCTACCGGATGGGGGAGGCATGACCGACCGCCCTGCCCGGACCCTGATCGCGGACAGTGCCGGGCCCGGGCGAGGCAGCGTCTTCGCCCTCCGCCTTCCCGGCACGTCCTGATTCCGCTCCCCAGCCGGGACGCGGATCGTTCGAGTTCGTCAGACGGTGCGGGCTGCGGCGTCGAGTGCGCGTCGGAGGCCTTGGCCGACTTCCTGTGCAAGGTCGGCAAGTGCGGGTTCGTCGGCCAGGCCAAGCATCCGGTCGGGATCGATCGCGATCAGTTCGGATCCCCCCTCGGGGTGTGCTCGGACGACCACGTTGCAGGGCAGCAGGGCTCCGATGGCCGGGTCGGCTTCCAGCGCCTGGTGTGCCAGGGCCGGGTTGCAGGCACCCAGGATGGTGTAGGGATCCGTCTCCTCATCCAACTTCTCCCGCAGGGTGGCTTGGACGTCGATCTCGGTCAGGACACCGAAGCCCTCGTCGGCGAGTGCCTGGCGGATCGCGGCATCGGCGGCCTCGACGTCGGCATCGATGCGGAGTCGGTAGGTGTAGCGGTCGTGATCCATGGACTGCTCCAGTGTGGGTTGGGAGGTCACAGCATGCCGGCGGTTCATCAAGTCTGTCGCCGACGGACCATCAAGATCCAATCAACACGTGGGTGCAGCCGGGAATGAGCCCTGCGCATCACCGCCTGCGAAGCGGTCACGACTGGGACGTGTGGTCGGAGGCGCGATGATAAGTGGAATCGGGTGGTTCCCAGTCGCCGGGGTCGCGGACGCGCAGGTAGGCGGCCTCGAAGGCAAAGATGGCTGCCACCCCTCCGGCGGCGAGGATGATGATGGACGGGTTGCTGCGACCTTTCACGACCAGGAAAGCCACGAGCGCGACCGCATCGGCGGCGATCGCGGCGAGCGGCACCCAGGCACGCGCACCGACCTCGTCACGAAGATGCCGGAACACGCCCCACTGGATGACGAGGTCCATCGCGAGGTAGAAGATCGCCCCGATCGAGGCGATACCAGTGAGGTCGAAGAACACGGCCAGGCCACCGGCAACGACCACCGTGTTCACCAGGGTGTGCTGGCGGATCCCACCGGGCATCCCGAAGTGGCGGTGAGGAATCAGGGCCATGTCGGTGAGCATGGCCAGCATCCGGGACACCGCGAACATGCTGGCAAGCAGCCCGGACGCGGTCGCGATGATCGCGATGACCACCGTGAAGACCAAACCAGCGTCGCCGAATGCCGGACGTGCCGCCTCGGCCAACGAGTAGTCCTTGGCGTCCACGATCTGGGGGATGGTCAGCGTCGAACCCACCGCGTAGGCGACCAGCAGGTAGACGACCACGCAGACGGCCAACGAGATGACGATGGCCCGGCCGACGTTGCGGTGCGGGTCCTCGACCTCGCCGCCGCTGTTGGTGATGGTCGTGAAGCCCTTGTAGGCCAGGATGGCCAGTGCGGTCGCGGCCATCATCCCGCCCAGGCCGGTGCCGGCTGCTGGCCCGCTGCCGCTTGCGGGCTGGAAGCTGAATCCGGCCGCCCACAGCGTGACGGCGGCGAACACCAGGATGCCGCCCACCTTGAGGACCGCGGTCACCTTGGAGACGGTCCCGATGACCTGGTTGCCAGCAATGTTGACCAGGAACGCGACCACGATCAGCCCGAGGGCGAGGACGGGGACCAGGACACTGCCGTCCGGCACGTTGAACAGCCGCAGCGTGTAGGTCCCGAAGGTGCGGGCGACGAGGCTTTCGTTGATGATCATCGACAACACCATGAGCATCGAACCGGCTGCCGTGACCGTCGAGCGACCGTAGGCCTTGGACAGGATCATCGCGATGCCACCCGCCGACGGAGAGGCGTTGGAGACCGTGATGTAGCTGTAGGCACTGAGCCCGCTGATCACGGCCGCCACGACGAACGCGACCGGGAACAGGGGTCCGGCCAACTCCGCGATCTGGCCGGTCAGCGCGAAGATGCCGGCACCGATCATGACCCCGGTCCCCATCGCGACCGTGCCGCCAAGGCTCAGGCTTCCCGCCCGGTACTGCGACATCATCGGTTGTCCGACGGGCGGCGATCGCCGGGTTCGGACCCGTCGGCCAGCACGTCGTCGCGCCAGGACCAACCGTCGTCCACGACCAACGCCTCCAGCCGCCGCCGGTGTCCGTCCAGCGAGTGGCGGCATGGCACCGACCCGGTGGGGCCGGCGGTCGGCGGGGGCTCCCCCGGGAGGTTGGCCGCCAAGTGGCGATCGGTCACGTCCAGCAGGTCGTCGACGGCTGCCCGCAACCGTCGGACCGACAACTGGGACGGGCGAGGTGGTCCGGTACGTGCGGCGAGCATGCCGACGGCCTCGTCCAGGGCCGCGATGCTGGGTGCCAGCGCAGCCGCGCGATCGGTGCTGTGGAAGAAGTGCAGGATCGGGTAGGACCGGTGGCGCTGGGCCAGCGAGCGCGGGGAACTCCCGACCTCGTCCAGCAGTCGCTCGGCCGCCGCCGCGCCGTCCAACGCCTCGACGATCGCGCTGGCCGACCTGCCGACGCCGCTGATCGACGTGGCCAGGACGCGCCGATCGGTCACCGCGGTGAGCACGGGGAGTACGTAGGTGACCGACAGCGTGACCAGCCCGAGCCCGCTCACGGCCGCCACGACCGTGACCGCCCGTGCGGCGCCCGTGATCGGCACCAGGTCACCCAACCCGAGCGTCGACACGGTGGACACCACCATGTAGAGGCGCTGGCCCGGGCCGGCTGCGATCCCGGTGGCCGGGTCGACGACGGGACCCGCAGCCCCCAGGACGAGCCACCACCCCGCCACGAACAGAACCAACCACGAGCCGATGGTGGCGACCAACACGCCCGGCCCGAGCAGGTGCCACCACCGCAAGGTCGGCCGATCCAGTCGGCGCCCCATCCCGGACCACAGCAGGCGGCCCCAGCGCTTCGTCAGTGGGCCGGGGCCACTGGCGGGCGACAGGGTGGTCTGCACGACGTCCAGGGCGACGCCGCCGAGGATGGCCGCGCCCAGCACGGCGGTGGCGACGACCACCACGTCAGGACGCCTCGACCAGGCCCGCGTCGCGCTGTTGCTGCCGGACGTGGGCCACGATGGCCGCGACGTCGTCGTCGGACAGGCCGTCGATCGGGGGCATCGGTCCGAAGTCCCAGTGGTGCGGGGCGACGCCGCGCTGGACCGCCAGCATGAAGGCGGCGTCCGCATGGTGGCTCGGGACGTAGTACTCGTGCAGGAATGGTGGGCCCTGGTTGGTTCCGCCCAGATCCTCGCCATGGCACCGCGCGCAGTTGTTGGCGAACAACTCGGCACCCCGCGCCGATGTGGCCCCAGCTTTGGACGTGGCCGCGCCACCCTCAGTCGTGTCCGCACCACCCGTTGTCCCGCAGGCACCCAGGACCAGGGCGACGGCCGCCACCCATCCGACGACCCGGGTCGCGCGTGGCCATGCCCGAGCGCCAGCCGGGGCGGTGGGTGGGCGTGGCACGTGGTCCTCTGCTTGTCGTCGCACCCCCGGCGAGGCGGGGTATCCGGGTGCACAGGATCCGTATACTACTGCCGAATAGTAGAACCCATCGTGGCGGCCGATCACCGTGCCCGTTCGATCGGCGCCGATCGGCGCCGATCCCGGAGGGTCACGTGAGGACCAGAACAGCCTCCCGATCCATCCTCGCGTGGATGGTGGCGGGCTCGACGTTGGTGGCGTGCGCCGATGCCACGGCCTCGCAGCGACCGGGCGCCCACGACGGAGCACCCGCGTTCGCGGCCGACGCCGATCGCACCGTCGTCGTGGAGGCGACAGCACCGTTCGCCTTCTCGCCCGACGAACTGGCCATCGAGGTCGGCGAGACGATCACCTTCGAGGTTGTCAACGTGGACGTGGTCGACCACGACTTCGTGCTCGGTGATGAGGCCACCCAGCAGGCACATGCGGACGACATGCGTGGGATGGTGGGCATGGACGACGACGAGACCCACGAGCAACCCAACGCCGTCAGCGTCCCCGCCGGCGCGACCTCCACCATCACCTGGACCTTCTCGGACCCGGGACCCGTCCTGTACGGATGTCACGAACCTGGCCACTACGAAGCCGGCATGCTGGGCACGATCACCGTCCGCGCGTGACCCGATCCCGGCGTACCGGGCATCCCGACCTCATCGGACGCCTGGCCAGCACCCGCCGGGGTCGACCCTCCACTTGACACGATCACGACAATTGGACTCCCACGTCCACGACACTCACGAAGGAAGCTCCTTGGACACCCCCACGACCGACACGGCGAATTCCGATGGCACCGGCATGGACGGCCACGGACGCCAGTACCTGCGGTTCGGCGCGATGATCCTGACCTCGACCGTGGTCATGTTCGCGCTCACCTACACCAACGTGTTCCAACTCGACCATGCCCGCTGGAGCCAGGAACGCGTGTACATGGCCCTGCTCATGGGCGCGGCCATGGCGCTGGTGATGCTCGGCTTCATGTGGTCGACGATGTACCGCGACGTGCGGGCCAACGCCCTGGTCATCGGCGTGGCCATCATCGTGGGGGTGGGTGCGCTGTGGGCCTCGCGGGCGCAGGTGCTGGTCGACGACGATGCCTACATGGGCGGGATGATCCCGCACCACTCGATCGCCATCCTGACCAGCGAACGCGCCAACATCGACGACGTCCGGGTCCGTGAGTTGGCCGACGGGATCATCAAGGCCCAACGCAAGGAGATCAAGGAGATGTCGTGGCTGATCAACGACATCGAGGAGAACGGCGCCGCGACCACCCAGGAGCAGGCCGAGCAGCGACCGGTCCCAGCCTTCGAGGGCGAACTCGACCCGGGGAACTGACCCCGGGCAGGCTGACCTGACCCCACCGTCGACGGGAGCACGCAACCGCGTGCTCCCGTCGGCCGTGCGACGACGGTCGCCTGCCCCCTCGGAGTCGTCGCGCGCAGCCTGCGCGCGATCTTTCCTCCGGAAGGCGAACGGGCCCACAGGCCCTTGTTGCGCTGCTACACGTTGGTAGCACGAACCCGATGCACTACGAACCCGACCATGCCGAGCCCGTCGGCGCACCACCATCGTCACGGAGGATCCCTCATGTTCCCACGCCATCGCCTGTTGGCGATCATGCTGTCGTTGCTCGCCCTGGTGGGCCTGTCAACCGCAGCCCTCGCGCATCCCGACCCGGACGTCCTCGACGACGGCGGCCACGAGGACGACGGTTTGTCACAACCCGCTGATCCGAGCTCATCGCTCATCGCGCACGACTCGTCCACCAGCGACCTCATCTCGACCGGACCGGCCTCGAAGGTCACGAAGAACCTCTCGGTCGTTGGTCGTGGCGAGCGCAACGTCGGCGATGCAACCACCGACGTGTGGGCCTACGACGGCTATGCCTACACCGGCACATTCAACTCCCCGTGCGGCGGCGATCCCGAAGCCGGCATCTGGGTGTGGGATGTCAGAAACAAGCACAGGCCAACGTTCGTCACGGTCATCCAGTCACCGACCGGTAGCCGCACCAATGACGTGCGAGTGGCCGGAATGAACTCGGGTGACGTGCTCGTGCACTCCAACGAGTCGTGCGACGGTGGCCCCGGTGGGTTCGAAATCTACAACGTCGACGACCCGGCGAACCCCGTGGCCCTCGCCTCGGTGAGGATCGACGATCCGAACCCTCTGACGCCCGACATCTTCGGTGACATCACCGATGTCGGCGTCCACAACCTCTGGCTGTTCAGCCAGGGCGATCGCGACTACGTCGGTGTCACCACCGAGACCGCATTCGGCAACTTCCACATCTATGAGATCACCGACCCGGAAAATCCGGTGCTGACCTCGTTCTGGGGCGCCGAGGAGTCCTTCGATCCCGGCGTTGTCGCCAGCGGTGACTTCGGGCGCAATCTCGATGCGGCCATCTGGCTTACCGAAGGATTCGGCGCTTCGGCCAACCGATTCCTGCACGACGTGACGATCACAGCCGATGGCAACGCGGCCTATCTCGCCAACTGGGATGCCGGCCTCATCAAGCTCGACATCTCGGATCCGGCCAACCCCACGCTGATCTCGGTGGCGCTCGATCCGGAAAACGGTTCGCTCGACGGTGAGGTCAACAGCCACTCCGTGTGGCCGAGCGAGGATGGCAACATCGTCGTCGAAGGCGAAGAGGACTTCTCAGCCTGGGAGGCCATCGTCGCCCCTGGCAACGTCACCTTCGGTGACCTCAACCCGATCCCGGGAGTCATCGCTGCGACCAACGCCGGCGACGCCTTCGAAGCCAGCCAAACCGGTAACGCAGGGTCGATCACGGCAAACAGCTTGACCGTTGTTTCTGGGCCGCTCGCCGGCACGGTCTTCTCGGTCAATGAGTTCAGCGGCAACAACTTCCCGCTGGGCACAGGCTCGGTTTCGGGCAACTTCGTCTGGGTCGGTCAGGCTTGCAACGGCGACGCCATCCTGAACGGCGGAGCCATCGGTTCCGTCGGAATCGCGGTCGTTCGTCGAGGCGGATGTACGTTCGCCGAGAAGGCCACGAATGCTGCGACTGCGGGCGCTACGGCGATCGTCGTCACCAACAACAACCCGGTGAGCACACCGTGGAGCGGCTTGCGGATCTGGGATTACAGCGATCCGGCCAATCCGGTGCTGGCCTCCACCTTCAACACCGAGTGCAGTGCTTCGACGGCTCCTGGTGGCAACTGTGACCCCAACGGCACCTACTCGGTGCACAACGTCGTGGTCGAGAGCCGGGGCAACAAGACCTTCGCCTACGTCTCGTGGTACTGGGATGGCATGCTGGTCATCGACGTGACCGATCCGTACAACCCGGTCGAGGTGGCTCGTTACCTCGACCGCACGGGTCCGAACGATGGCCTGGCCAACGACTTCTGGGGCGTCTACAAAGAGCCCCGAAGCCCGTTCATCTACGGGTCCGACCGCAACGGCGGCCTCTACATCTTCAAGGTGAAGGGGTCGGGTTCAGGGAAGTAAGACAGCCCGATTGATCTCGATGGGGCCCCCGAGCAATCGGGGGCCTCGTCGCGTTCGGGAGCTGTCGCGTTTTGGGCGGCGCAAGGGTCCGCTGGGTTTCGAGCATGAGCTTGTGGACACCCGACGGAGAGCACCCCATACCGCCCCGAGAGGAGTCGAAGCCTGACCTGACCCCCGAGCAGGAGGACGAGGCCGACAGGCGGATCCGTGCCCAAGTCGTGCCCAAGTTCCCCGAACAGCAACAGGCCCCGACGCCCAGTTCGTGGGATATCGGGGCCTGCTGGCGATCTGTCACTGTGGGCCCGGATGGACTTGAACCATCGGCCTCACCCTTAT
>JBBSMS010000122.1:0-10229 GCA_038233055.1 Nitriliruptorales bacterium | reverse complement strand
CGCCGCATCGGCGGCGAAGTAGTAGAGCGGGAGTCCGTTGACGGTGGCCTGCTCGGTCCCGTCGTCACGAGTGAAGGTGCCCAGCTCGCCTCCCACACCGTCACCGGCCTCGACGACGCTGGCCTCGACGGGCGGCCACGTGCCCAGGCAGTCGTCGTTGCAGGCACTGGTGTCGACGTCGTCGTTGTCGAACACGTACAGCGTGATGCCGGTGTCGTCGACCAGGATCGGACCGA
Source organism: Nitriliruptorales bacterium (assembly GCA_038233055.1). GTDB lineage: Bacteria > Actinomycetota > Nitriliruptoria > Nitriliruptorales > Nitriliruptoraceae > Salsipaludibacter. Next base: position 9,993 of record JBBSMS010000122.1, on the reverse strand, counting down.
GGTCGGAGTCACCGACCGCCACGACGGTGGCGTTGCCGCTCGCCTCGCTACCGGTCGGCTCGGCGTCGGCCGCCTCGGTCGGGGCTGCCGACGTCGGGGCTGCCTCGGTCGTCGCCGCGTCGGTCGTCGGTTCGGACGGTGCGGGTGTGCTGGCGGGTTCCTCGCTGCCGCAGCCGGCCAGGACGACCAGGGCCGTCGTGGCAAGCGCGAGGCGCCGGATCCAGGTCGATCGGGGGTTCATCGGGCTCTGTGGCATGGGTTCCTCCCTGGGTTGGTTACATCCTGCACTACGCCCTGATGGTCGCGCTGGTTCACCGGTCTGGAACTCCGCCCATGGGGCGTCCCATGGCAAATCGACGGCGTCGTGGTCGGATCCGAGTGGACCGAACTCGCCACGTCCGGGGTGTTAGGGTCGACATCCGGTCCGTCCTCTCGACCGTCGGATCCGACCAGGCCGCACGACTCGGCGCCCGAGGGCCGGCGCCGGCCAGGCCACCCGGCCCAGCCCTCGCCGAGGGTGGTACTCCTGACAGCGAGGTCTCACCGTGCCATCATCCCCCGAATCGGAACCCTCGGAATCGGCGTCGGCTCGCCAACCGACCGACGACCACCGCGATGAGCCCGACGATCCGACCAACGAGCCCGCTGGCCCGGACCTGGACCCGGCGCTCCAGCCGACGGGGACCGGGGCCGACGCGACGCCAACAGACAGTGGGCCACGCAAACTCGGCACGTTGGAAGGGGTGTTCACACCGACCGTCCTGACCATCGTTGGCGTCATCCTGTACCTGCGCCAGGGCTGGGTCGTGGGCAACGCCGGGCTCGGCGGAGCCATCGCCATCATTGTCCTGGCCTTCGTGATCGTGTTGGCCACGGCCCTGTCCATGTCGTCGGTCACGACCAACATCCGGATGGGCGCCGGTGGGGCGTACTCGATCATCTCCAAGTCGTTGGGCCTCGAGATCGGTGGCGCGATCGGGATTCCGCTGTACCTGGCCCAGGCGCTGGCGGTGACGATGTACGTCTTCGGCTTCCGAGGTGGATGGCTGTCCATCTTCCCCGACCATCCTGCGCTGGTCGTGGACCTGGTCACGTTTGCCGTCCTCGTCGGGATCGCCATGGCCAGCGCCGGACTGGCCTTCAAGATCCAGTACGTCATCATGGCGCTGATCGTCGGCTCAATCGTGTCCGTCGTGACCGCGGCCTTCCAGGGCTCGATGACCGAGCCGATCACGTGGTGGGGCCAGTTTCCGGGGGAACCGGGGACGGGGTTCGCTGGGACCACCTTCTGGGTGGTCTTCGCCGTCTTCTTCCCCGCGGCGACCGGGATCATGGCCGGCGCAAACCTGTCCGGCGACCTGGAGGACCCGGGTCGCTCGATTCCCCGTGGGACGATCGCCGCAATCGGGGTGAGCCTGACGATCTACCTCGCCATGGCCTACTGGTTGGCGCGGAGCGCAACGGTCGACGAGTTGGTGTCCAACTACACGATAATGGTCGACCTGTCCGCGTGGGGACCGGCGGTACTGGCTGGTCTGCTCGGGGCGACGTTCTCCTCGGCGCTGTCATCGATCGTCGGCGCGCCCCGCATCCTGCAAGCACTGGCCGAACACCGGATCCTGCCCGGGAGTTCGCGGCTGGTCCGCACCACCGACGGGGGCCAGCCACGCAATGCCATGGTGCTGACGGTGGTGATCGTGCTTGCCGCGCTGATGCTGCGCGACCTCAACGCGGTCGCCCCCCTGATCTCGATGTTCTTCCTGATCACCTACTTGATGTTGAACGTGGTCGTTCTGGTGGAGCAACGGCTGGGACTGGTCAGCTTCCGGCCGGTGCTGCGTGTGCCCTTCCTGGTGCCGCTGGTCGGCGCGGTCGGGTGCATCTTCGCCATGTTCATCGTGAACCCCCCGTTCGCCGTGGCCGCCGTCGTGCTGGTGATCGGCTTCTACCTGTTCCTCGTGCGCCGGAACCTGGATGCGCCGTACGGCGATGTGCGGTCGGGCCTGTTCGTGGCGCTGGCCGAGTGGGCCGCCAAGCGCACGGCCAGGCTGCAGGGCACCGAGGAACGCGCCTGGAAGGCCAACCTCCTGGTCCCGATCGAAGACACTCGGGAGTTGCGTGGGACGTTCCGCCTGATCCAGGACATCGCTGGGCCCAAGGGCTCGCTGACGCTGATGGGGCTCAACACGTCCGACGAGAAGGAGGCGGTGTTCGACCGACGTGTCGAACAGGCCGCCGACGCCTTTCGGGATCAAGGGGTCTTCGCGAACTGGACGTCGCTCCGGACCCGCAATTTCGTCCCGGGCATCATCACCGGGCTTGAAGCCCTCGGCGGGGCCTTCTTCCAACCGAACGTGATGTTCTTGCGGCTGGCTGACGACGACGATCGCGCCAGGCTGGAACTGGAAACGGCCGGGGCGACCCTGCACCAGGGCCTCGGGATGGCGGTGTTCGCGAGCCACCCGAAGGCGGGCATGGGGCAGCGCGAGACGCTCAACCTGTGGCTCGAGAATCCGGATTGGGCGTCCGGACGCACCGTCGAGCAGGTGGACCTCGCCGTCCTGATGGCCTACAAGCTCGTCACCAACTGGAACGGGAGCCTCAACGTGTTCACAGTGGCCGCGACCGACCCCCAGACCGCCCAGGACCAACGTGACCTCGAACGCCTCATGGAGGTCGCACGGATCCCCGCGGTGCAGGTCCACGCCCTGAAGGGCAGCTTCCAGACGGAACTCGCGAACGCGCCCCAGGCCGACCTGACGATCCTCGGCCTGCCGCGTGCGCTCGACCTCGACTGGCTCCGTGGCGCCGTTCGGAGCACACGCAGCTCATGCCTGTTCGTGCGGGGGTCGGGCCACGAGAACGCCCTGGCCTGAACCGGAGCGCAATCTCGGACGGTCGCGGGCAATTAGGGCGACGGCGCCGGAGACGACCCGTCTACCATCATTGGCGGCCAGTCAGGGGCGACCACCTCGGGCGTGCCCGTGACCCGCGAGCGGAGCAACCATGGGCCAGGAGATCGAGCGCACGTCCTTCACCAACGAGGATCGCCAGAACTACCGCAACAAGGTGAAGGCCAACCTCGCGGCCCTGCGCACGATGCTGACCGAGGACATGTTCGAGCGCGAACGAAAGCTGGCCGGGCTCGAGATGGAGTTCTACGTCGTTGACTCCGACGGGGCCCCGGCCAACGCCAACCACGAACTGCTGGGCCTGCTCGCCCACCCGGACTTCCAGACCGAACTGGCCCAGTTCAACATCGAGTTCAACCTCGCGCCGCACAAGCTGTCCGGAACGGTCTTCCGGGAGATGGAGGAGGAACTCCTCACCTCGTTCACCTTCGCCCAGCGCCGCGCGGCCGAGATCGACGCCAACGTGGTGATGATCGGGATCCTGCCGTCACTCGACGACCTGTCCATCGACGAACAGACCCTGTCCGACGCCCCGCGCTACCGGGCCCTGAACGAACAGGTGCTGGCGGCTCGTGGTGAACACGTCCTGATCGACATCGAGGGCCGTGAGCACCTCCGGGTCGAGACGTCATCGATCATCTTCGAGGCGGCAGCGACGTCCACCCAGTTGCACCTGCAGGTGTCGCCCGAGGGGTTCGCACCGGTGTGGAACGCGGCGCAGGCGATCTCCGGCGCCCAGGTCGCGGTGGGCGCCAACTCGCCATTCTTCCTCGGCCGCCAGTTGTGGCACGAGACCCGGATCGCGGTGTTCGAACAGGTCGTGGACACCCGCACCGAGGAACTGCAGGCCCAGGGCGTGCGACCGCGGGTGTGGTTCGGCGAGGACTGGATCGACGACGTCACCGACCTCTTCGACGAGAACGTCAAGTACTTCCCGGCCCTGCTGCCCCTGATGGAGGACGAGAACCCGCAGGAGGAACTGGCGCGTGGCGGGGTGCCCCACCTGAGTGAACTCAACCTCCACAACGGCACGATCTGGCGCTGGAACCGGCCCATCTACGCGGTCGCGCGGGGCAAGCCGCACCTGCGGGTCGAGAACCGGGTGCTGCCGGCCGGGCCGACGATGGTCGACGCGATGGCCAACTCCGCCTTCTACTACGGGCTGATCCGCGGCCTGGTGGAACAGGAGATCCCGATCAGCAAGGACCTGTCGTTCCAGGCCGCTCAGTCCAACTTCCGGGCCGGCGCACGGTACGGACTGGACGCCTCGCTGTTCTGGCCCGGCGTCGGCGAAGTGCCCGCACCCGAACTGATCCTGCGCACGCTGTTGCCGATCGCGCACAAGGGCCTGGACGCCTGGAACGTGGACCGTCGGGACCGCGACCACTACCTGGGCATCATCGAGCATCGCTGCCTGAAGCGCATGAACGGCGCGATCTGGCAGATCCGCACCCACAACGACATCGCGCGCACCACCGACGACCAGTCCCGCCGACTGCTCGCCCTGACCAGTCGCTACATCGAGCACATGTCCAGCAACGAACCCGTCCACACCTGGCCGGTGCCCGCCTGACCGCCGACCGGAACCGGATGATGTCCGACTCCGGAGGGCGCGAAAGAAGCGTCGGGCGGCGAACTAGACTGCGCGAACCATGAGCCACTCCGCCGCCGTCGACCGTTCCGCGTACCGCTACCTCGCCGACGGGTTCGACGACGACCTGATGGGGTTGCAACCACTGGAACTGCTGGAGGAACTCCGGGTCCCGACCCTGGTGCGCATCCCGGGCAGTGGTCGACAACCGCCCCGGGCCGCCGCCTGCCTGTTGCACGGGGACGAGCCCACCGGGCTGGAAGCAGTGCTGGCGGTCCTGCGCCGTCCGGTCCAGCGCCGCTTCGACCTGTACGTGCTGATCGGCAACGTCCGGGCGGCGCGCGCGGATGGCGGGTTCGTCCACCGCTTCCTCGACGACCAGCAGGACTTCAACCGGATCTGGGGCCTGGAGGTCGACTCGCCCGAGACCGAGGCGGCCGCAGCGATCCACGGCCACCTGATGGATGCCGGCCTCGAGGCCATCGTCGACATCCACAACAACACCGGCGACAACCCGTTCTACGCGATCGTCACGACCGACGATCCGCGCGACTACAACATCGCCACCCTGTTCACGACGACCGTGCTGCGCTGGGACCTGCTGGTCAACACATTGATGGAGTCCATGCCCCGGCACGTGTCCGGGATCGCCGTCGAGTGTGGGCTGCCCGGCCTGCCCGAATCGCGCGCCTTCGCCATCGACGGGATGCGCCGATTCCTTGGCACGCGCCGGTTCCGAGACGACCGGGTGCGCTTCGACGTCGACGTGCTCGGCAACCTCATCAAGGTCAAGGTCCGGCCCGGGCTACGCTTCACCTTCGGGTCCGCTGACACACGCGACCATGACTTCGTGGTGGCCGACCGCGCCGACACGATCAACTTCGTCGACGTCCCGGCCGGCCACGTGCTGGGCCGGGTGCCGCCGGGCGACCCGTTGCCGCTGGTCGCCCTGCATCCCCGCGGCCAGGACGTCACCGACGACCACCTCGCCGTCACCGACGATGGCCGCGTGGTGCTGACCCACGACACCACGCCCGTGATGATGACCCGGACGGTCACCGCCGCCCGCAAGGACGTCCTCCTGTACCTGTCCGACCACCTGCCCCCGCCCACGGCCGCTCCCCGGCCCTGACGGCGAACGGTGGCAAGGCGCTCGGCGGTCAGTCGACGAGGTCGAGGCCGGCGAGCAGGTCGTCGGCACCGTCCGGGGCGGGTGGTCCGTCGAGGATCACGTAGGTCTCCCACGGGAACACGTCGATCTCGACGTCGCGTGGGAGGTTGAACCACCGACCCTCGGGATCGACCTGGCTGGCGTGGGCACGAAGCGAGTCGTCCCGGGCATCGAATTGGTCGCGGACGTCCACGGAGATGTCGTGGGGACGGTCGGCGTCACGCTCCTCCCGGTTCTCCAGCCAGGACTCGAACGGCGATTCGATGCCCCGTTCGGTCAGCGCCGCGTGCAGCGCCTCCAACCGGGTCCGGGGGAAACCGGTGCCGAACACGGTGCGCGGCACCTCCCAGCCCGGCTCGTCGCCGTCCTCCGTGGCCAGTTCCAGCGCACGCATGGTGAAGGCGTGCACCCGGATGTGGTCGGGATGCGGGTAGCCACCGTCCGGCGGGTAGGTGACCACGACGTGCGGTCGCTCGGTCCGGATGACGTCGGCCAGGGCCGCGGCCGTGGTGTCCAGTGGCGCGTCGGCGAAACAACCTTCCGGCACGTCCATCGGATCGTCGGGCAGTCCCGAGTCGACGTAGCCCAGCGCGTAGAGCTTGTGGAAGCCGATGATGGCGATCGCCTTGGCCAACTCCTGTTCGCGCAGGGCCGGCATGTCGGCCTTGTCCACCGCGGGATGGTTGGGGTTGAGAACGTCCCCGGCCGACCCGTCGGTTGCACAGACCAGGGCGACCCAGGCCCCGTCGGCGACGTACCGGGCGGCGGTCGGCGAGCCCTTGGACGCCTCGTCGTCGGGGTGGGCGTGGACGAACAGCAGGCGCGGGATGACGTCGGTCACGGACGGTCCTCGGGAGTGGTGGTGTCGGTGGAGGTCGTGGCAGGTTCTGCGGTGGTGGCGGACGCGGCTGGCGGGGCCATCGCCTGGTCGCTGGAGCGCCGAGCGGTCGTCGTCAACCCGCCCCACTGGGCGGCGATCCGCCGGCCGGGCTCGTTCGCCAGCAGTCGGTCAAGGTATTCCTGGACGCGGTCTGCCGCCGCTGCGGCGCGCTCGCGGGTGCCGATCAAGCGCACGAGCATCGGCCGCCCCGGGTAGGAGCCCAACTTCACGTCCGGGAAGTCCCGGCCGACCTCGGCGAACACGGGGTTGAGGATCGACTCCGGCAGTCCGTGCTCGACCTCGACCGTCACCGGCACGGGGTTGCGGCCGGCGACCAGCGGAACCAGCCCCTCGGCCACGATGTGTTCGAACGCCCCGGGCACGCCCGGCAGCACCGCGACCGTCACGCCGTCGCTGACCACCCCGCCGTCCAGGTCGAGCACGACCGCGGGGACCCACCCACTGACGTCCTGCAACAGACGCGCGCCCGCGGGCAGGTCGGCCATGCGCATCATCGGCTCGCGGATGTCCGGTCCGACGGCCAACCCGGCGGCGGACTGGCGCGTCAGCGATCCCTCCAGCCGCTCCACGATCGCGGGATGACGTTCCAGCGAACGGTCCAGCGCGGCGGCGACCGCCTCGAAGGTGATGTCGTCGGGTGTCGACCCGATGCCGCCGGAGGTCACCAGCAGGCGCGGACGCGATCGGGCGAGCTCGGCGTGGATCGCCTCGACGATGTCGTCCCGGTCGTCCGCGACGGTGTGGGTGCGCTGCAGGTCGACGCCGACACCGGCAAGTCCACGCGCCAGGACGCGGGTGTTGCGATCGACCACGTGGCCGTTGAGGATCTCGTCGCCGATCACCACCAGGGACGCGCGGACGAGCGGTTGCGCGGGGGCCACGGCGACTCCGATGACGACGACGAACGGCGCGCCCGGGACGGCGGCCCAGTCGGTCCGGCCGCACCCCGCGCGCGCCCCCCGAGGGTAGCCAGCGCGCCGATGTGCACGGCCGTCGGTGGTAGCGTCCGCGCCCATGTGGATGACTCGTGGTGCTGCCCTCAGTGACGTGGTCCTCGCCCCTGCGGGGGTGGTGATCGGTGCTGGCCTCATCGGCATCATGCAACTGGTCCCGGGGTGGCCGGGCGGGGACATCGGCCAGGTCGTGGCGCTGGTCATCGCGATCCTCGCGGTGGTCGTGTGGCCCACCTGGCTCGCGCGCCAACGTGGGGAGACCCGGGCGACCGGCGGCAACCTGGTGGTCGGCGACCTGCCGCTCGCACTCGTGCTGGCGCTGCCCACCGTGGCAGCGGGCATCGTGGTCCAGCTGCTGCAGGGACTGCCGCTGAACCGGGCCATCTACGGCCTGCTGTCACAGTTGCCACTCAGTGCGTTCGGCGTGGTCCGGCTCGTGATCCTGCTGGTCATGGCCCTCGGGGGCTTCCTGATCCTCGTGCTGGTCGCCCGGCGTGCCCCCACGGCGTTCGACGGGCTCGAAATATCGGTCACGGCCGGCATGCGGACCTACGGACTCGGATTGGCCGGCGCGGCCGCGATCCTGCAGGTGCTCTACGCGATCGGCACCAGGCGTCCTGCCTTGATCGGACTGGTGATCGGGGCAGCGCTGGCCGCGACCGTGTTGCTGACGGACCGCCACGTCCCCGCCGGACTGGCCGCCTCGCGGGGCGCCATCATCACCACGGCGGTGGTGGCGTTCGTCCTGTGGATGCTGCAAGGCGGGTTGCTGTTCGGTGGTCCGCTGCTGCCCCGTCTCGCGCTGGGCGCGACGGCGTCCACGCTCGCGCTGTGCATGGGCGCGATGGTGCTCGCCGGCCGGACCTGGACCGCGTTGCTGGTCCCGGTGGCTGCGACGTTCTGGCTGGTGGGGATCCTGCCCGTCGTCGGCTGACCTCTCGACGACGCGCGGGGGTCAGATCGCGACCAGCCGCCGGGCGGCCTCACCCACGACCGCGGTGAACGTCGGGTAGGCGAACTCGACCCGGGCCAGCGTGGCCGGATCGGCCTGGGCGGCCATCGTCGTCGTCACGGCCGGGCCGGGCTTGCGGTCAGCCAGTCCGCGAAGCGCGCCCTGGTCGCGCTGCTTGCGCCACTCCGAGATCAGCGACGAATACAGATCCTCACGGCGCAGGATCACGCCCACCTGCCCACGCTCGGCAGCGTCGATCTCTTCCAGGATCTCCAGTTTGTAGGTCGCGAGCCAGGATCGGCGTGCACGTCGCACCTCGGTCTTGTTCGGGCGCGGCGCACCCGAGGTGGAGGTCTTGCCGTCGGTGGTTGCCATGTCGTGCGGTCCTCTCTCCGCCTCAACGAACCTCTACAGGTCCGGCGGCAACCACCAGTGTGGCAGCCAGGGAGGCGCTGTCGATCGGCCTGAGAAGCAGCTGAGGGGTCCACCTGGTCGACGTCCGTCCCCGCTGGCACGGCTGGCGGGCGGTGACGTCCGATGCAATATCGATGACGGACAAGCCGTGTTGGCGTCAACTTGACCTGGACGCCGGGACGATCACGAGCAAGCTGCTGCTCGGCTCCTGGCGGCTACCGGATTGGCAACCCAGGCTAATCGACCCGGTCTGCCAGAATGCCCGTCGGCGTCCCGTAGACCTCGGAAAGAATCCTTCAGACGCCGAGAGCCGTTTGCCCGTTCGACAATCATGACGTGCAACAGCTGGTGCAACGCGACGAGGCTCACCACGGTCCCTCCAAGCGAGCCGTTTCATGCATGAGTATCAAAGTCGAAGGGGTAGGGGACCAAGAGCTGCAGACCCCGAACCAGCATGCGGGTGTCGCCGCACCGAACGAGCACGGACATGGCCGTGGCGACGACGGCATGGCACGCCGATGACATCGAGCATGGGCCTCCGGTGACTGGCGGTTGGCGGTCACGGTCGCAGCGGCCAGCACGACGGCCCCCGGAGGGCAAGCCGCCACGGCAGGGAGACGGTACGAGGCACGGGCCGGAGTTCCCGCGGTGGGTGAACCCTGCCTCCCTTCGACCGCACCAGGCCCGGTAGAGTGGGAAGGTGACCCGCAATGCATCCGCACGGATGGCAGCGCGGGCTCGGCAACCACGGTGTGGTTGCTCGCGTCGATGCCCGGACTTCGGATGTTTGCGTGGCCCGACGTGGGCCCGCATCGAAGGGTTCGGCCATGGTTGACCATGATGCACTCGTCGCCGCTTTTGCCGAGTATTCCACGGTCCTGCTCCATCCCTATCGGATCGGGGATGTGCTGTATCGGCTCACCGACTCGGCCATCGACGTGTTGGGGGTGGACGGCGCGGGGGTGTCGATCGCTCAGGCCGACGACATTCTGGGGTTCGTCGCGGCCACGAGCGCGTGGGTGACCGTGATCGAGGCCAAGCAGGAAGCCGGCGGCAAAGGTCCCTGCCACGACGCCTACCGCACCGGAGACCAGATCGT
>JBBSMS010000121.1:0-10253 GCA_038233055.1 Nitriliruptorales bacterium | reverse complement strand
TCGGGGCGCAGTTCGGCGGGCTGGAGGTACATCAGCCGGATCCGGTCGATCCCGTCGACGTCGGCCAGCGCACCCAGCAGGTGCGGGGCGAGGTCACGCCCGCCAGCATGCCCGCGCCACGCGCCCAGGTCCTTGCCCCACGAGGTCGTGTTCTCCGACACCAGCACCAGTTCCCGGGTGCCCTGGTCGGCCAACCACGCGGCCTCGGCGACCAGTTCGTCGATCTCGCGCGACCGGAACCGGCCGCGGAAGGAGGGGATGGCGCAGAACGTGCACAGGCGGTCGCACCCGGACGCGATCTTGAGGTAGGCCCAGGTGCCGTCGGTCGCGCGCCGGGGCGGGAACAGCGGCCCCGACGCGGGTGACTCGCCCGCGGTGGCCAGGCTCGGGTCGACCGCACGCGGGTCGATGCCGGTGCGCGCGACGGCAAGTGGGTCGATGACGCTGGTGGCGTCGGCCGGTCCGGCTGCCTCGGGCACGGTGGCCATCCACGCGGCCCCCTCCGGTGCGACCGTCGTGGGGCTCGCCGCAGCGGCCGAACCGGGCGGATCGAAGTCGGCCGCGGCCGAATCCGGGGCGGTGGCGGGCGGAGCGGTGGCGGGTGATGCGCTCACCGACACGACCGGCAGGGAGCGGCCGGGCAGGACCGACGGGGCCGAACTGGCCTCGACACCGATGATGCGCTCGTGGTCGCGTCCGGCCAGGATGTCGCCCACCAGCCCGGGGAGCGACGGGTAGCCGGCGAAGCCGACGATCGCGTCCGCCTCGGGCAGCGAATCGGACAGTTCCTGGGGGTAGCGCTGGGCCATGCAGCCGATGACGACCACGCCACGAGCCGGGACCCGGTCGTCGCCGCTGCCGACGTCGACCGGTTCCTTGAGGTCGGCCGCGGCCAGGATCGTGTCGACGGACTCCCGCTTGGCGGGCTCGATGAAGGTGCAGGTGTTGACCAGCACGACGTCGGCGTCGGTGGCGTCGGCGGTGACCTCGTACCGGTCACCCAGCAGCCCCGCGAGCTGGTCGCTGTCGACCTCGTTGCGACCACAGCCCAACGTCACGATGGCCACGCGCGGGGTGGTTGGCGGGGCGGTGGTCATGCGTCGGTCTCGACGCCCTCGGGCGTGTAGGTCAACTCGACGACCTCGCCACTGTCGCCCGGGCTGCCCAGTCGTTCGCCGTTGAACTCCACCGTCGCGCCGCCGGCGTTGCCGTAGCGCACGGTGATCTCGTCCTCGCCCTCCAGCGTCAGGGTCTCGCCGGCGAACTGCACCGTGGAGGACTCCGGGTGCGTGGCGCCGTCGACGGTGATGGCGATCCAGCAGTCCTGTTCGAAGGCGAGGAAGAGGTTGACCCCGTCGAAGGTGGGCGTGGGACTGGGGGTCGGGCTCGGCGTCGGCGTCGGGGCCGGTTCGGACGTGGCCGATGCCGTGCCCGTCGGCACCGCGGTGGGCGTCGGCGCGGTCGACGGCGCCACCGACGGGACCGCGAGGTTGTCGGTCGGCGCGGTCTCGGGGGTCTTGTTGCCGAACCGGCCGATCATGGCGATGCCGGCCAGCAGCGTCACGATCACGCCCGCAACCACCAGCCAGCGCGGCAGCGGTTCCCGCGGCGCCGCGGTCGACCGCATGCTGGTCTCGGCGACCTCCCGGATCGCGCCGCGGTCCTCGCGGTGGAACTGGTTGTCATAGGCGTTGATGATCGCGACGTCGTCGAGGCCGAGGTAGCGCGCGTAGTTGCGGAGGTGGCCGCGCGCATACGGGGTGGCGCCCAGCGCGGCGAAGTTCTCCGACTCCATCGCCATCACGTGCGATCGGCGGATCTTCAGTTGCTCGGCGACCTGGGCGAGCTCCTCCCCCCGTGCCAGGCGTGCCGCCTGCAGGGTGTCCCCGATGCCGATGCTCACCACGTCGCCGACCACTTTCCGCCTGGTGCGCCCTGCGGGCGCCGAGTCCGTCTCGTTCGAGGGCCCAGACTACCCCTGCCGACGTGCAGGTCGACCGGGCCGGGCGCTAGCCTCACCACCATGATGACCTCGATGCCTGCCACTGCCCGTGCCCTCCAGCGCCTCGTGCTGCTGCTGGTGGCCCTGGCGGCTGCCCTCACCCTGGTGCTGGTCGCGCCGGCCGGGGCCACCGAAGCCGAGCCGGCCGGCAGCGAGGACCCCTCCGCGGACCCGACCGACGCGGCCACGACCCCGGCCGATGAGGGGGCCACCGCCCCGGCCGTGGAAGGCGAAGGCGGCGAAGGCGGCGAGGCCGAGACTGGTGGCAAGCTCACCATCTCGTCGAACCCGCACGACCAGTTCGGCCTCATCCTGTTCGGGCTGGGTGGGCTGGCCGTGCTGGCCGCACTCGCGAACGCCGCGAACCAGTTGAAGGGCAAGCGCCCCGCTGCCGACGGTCGCATCCGCTGGCGCTGATTCAGTCGGGTTTCGCTCCGTCCGGTTCGCCGTCCCGGCGATCGACGTGATCGTCCCCGGTCCCGCCGTCGTCGGACGCCGCTGCCGTCGGGTCGTCGTCGGTGGTTGACGGCGCCTCGATGGTGTCGGCCTGCGGCGGAGACGGCGGCGGGTCCCAGGGGGACGGCTCGGGCGGGGTGGGGCGGCGCGGGCCGCGCAGGCCCACGACCACCATCGCGATTCCCCCGACCAGCACCAGGACCAGCAGCAGCGGGACCAGGAAGTCCATCAGCCGGTCACCGACGGGGGACGGCGGGCCGCCCGGTCGGTCAGTTCGAAGTAGGCGGTCGGGTCGGAGCCGAACACCGTCGCGTAGGCCCGGACGGTCTCGACCAGGTTGGCGACGAGGTCGTGGCGTCGCTGCAACTGGACGTCGATCCCGGCCCAGGTCGAGGCGCTGCTCGCGCGCTGGCTCGCGAACCGGTTGTAGGACAGCGCCAGCCACAGGGCCAGCAGCACCACCGGGATGACCACGACCGGCCACATCAGGCGCCCCCACCCGTGACCGCGCGCCAGAAGTCGGCCGGGAACGACTGCTGCAACCAGTCGTCGGACTGGTCCAGCGGTTGTTCGGTCGGCGTCATCCCGTTGGCGGCCGCGACGTCCCGTACGCGGTCTCCATGCGTTCGCCACCACCGAACAGGGCCTTGAAGATCATGCCGTGCTCCGGTCGAGGGCGGGTCGAGAACATCCGGGGATGGTCCGGCACGCCCTGCCAGGCCACGCCCTTGCCGGGCCGGCGCAGGACCGGGTCGGGCATCTCGGCGCGGACGCGCTCTGGCTGGGCCGGGTCACAGGCTGTCGGGGAACAGGCCCTCGGCCAGGGCCCGGTCGTACATCTCCGGGTCCCACATCACCTCGCGGGCCTTGGAGCCTTCGTTGGGCCCCACCACGCCCAACTCCTCGAGTTCGTCCATCAACCGACCCGCGCGCGCGAACCCGATCCGCAACTTGCGCTGGAGCATCGAGGTCGACCCCAGCCCGGAGTTGACGACCTGTTCGGCGGCGCGGATCAGCAACGCCTCGTCGGAGTCGTCGTCGGCGCCGTAGGACACGTCGGCCTTGACGGCGTCGGCCCCGGTCTTGACGACCTCCTCGACGTACTCCACCGACCGCTGCTGCTTGCAGTAGGCGACAATCGGCTCGATCTCGCGCTCGGTCAGGAAGCAGCCCTGGAGGCGGGACGGCTTACCCTGGCTGGCGGGCAAGAACAGCATGTCGCCCTTGCCGACCAACTTCTCGGCGCCCTGGCCGTCCAGGATCGTGCGCGAGTCGGTGCCGGACGCGACCGCCAGTGCCAGCCGTGACGGGATGTTGGCCTTGATCAGGCCGGTGATGACGTCCACCGACGGTCGCTGGGTCGCGATCACCATGTGGATGCCGACCGCACGCGCCATCTGGGCGATCCGGCAGATCGCGTCCTCGACGTCGCGCGCGGCGACCATCATCAGGTCGGACAACTCGTCGATGACCAGCAGGATGTAGGGCATCGGCTCGTGGGTGAGCGAGACCTCGCCGGTCGTCGGGTCGATGACGTCGTTGACCTCGCCGGACTCGACCGCGTCGTTGTAGCCGTCGATGTTGCGATGTCCGGTCCGCGCCAACGTCTCGTAGCGCATCTCCATCTCCTTGACGCACCACTGGACGGCGTCCGTGGCGCGCTTCGGATCGGTGACGACCGGGGACAGGAGGTGGGGTGCGCCGTTGTAGACACCCAGTTCGACCCGCTTGGGGTCGACCAGGATCATGCGGACCTGGTCGGGGCGGGCGCGCATCAGGATCGAGCTGACCATGGCGTTGAGCAGCACGGACTTGCCGGAGCCGGTGGCGCCGGCGACCAGCAGGTGCGGCATCGTGGCGAGGTTGACCATCGCGGGGTTGCCGGCGATGTCCTGGCCCAGGGCCACCCACAACGGGTGCCGCTCGCCCGCGGCCGTGTCGGAACGGAGGATGTCGCCCAGGGTGATCAGGTCCCGTTCGCGGTTGGGGACCTCCACGCCGATGGCGGACTTGCCGGGGATCGGCGCCACGATGCGCACGTCCGGGGCGGCCAGGGCGTAGGCGATGTCGTCGCCCATGTTGGCGACCTTGTTGACCTTGACCCCGGGACCGAGCTCGATCTCGAAGCGCGTGACGGTCGGGCCCCTCGACCAGCGCGCGACCGTGGCGTCGATGGCGAACTGGTCGAACGTGGCCTGCAGGGCCTGGGTCTGGGCCTGGATGGTGCGCTCGGACTCGCGCCCCATCGAGCGCCCGCTCCCCAGCAGGTCCAGCGGCGGCAACTGGTAGTCCGCCCAGTCGTCGACCGGCTTGACCTTGGCGGCCTTGCGGGTCGTCGTCTTGGACGGCATCACCGGTGTCGGGGGTGCGGGGGTCCTGCCGGCCTCGCGATCGGCCGCGGTCAGGCCCCCCACCAGGCCTCCGGGCAGCGCCTCGTCGGGATCGTCCGGCGGTGGGACGGGGCCGCCGACAGCCGCTTCGGCCTGGGCGAGGGTGGCGCGCATGCGTTCGGCCGCCTCGCCCTCCGGGTCGACCTCGTCCAGCGGCAGCGTCGGGGAGGCCGGGTCCGTCGCCGTCGCCGTCTTCGTCGACGTCTTCTTCGTGGAGGTGGAGGTCTCCGGACCATCGTGGGTGACGACTGCCGGCAGGCGGGTCAACCACTCCATGGTGCGATCGATGACGTCACCGACCTTGAGCCCGGTGGCGATCAGCATGCCGAGCACCAGCAGCGGCACCAGTACGGCGTACGCCCCCACGGCGGTCAGGCCGGCCTCCAACGGGGTGGCCACCACCCAGCCGAGCAGGCCACCTCCCGCCCACAGGGCCTTCATCCCATCGGCCGGGTGGGGCTGGCCGGCGACCAGGTTCCACGATCCGAGCAGGGCCGCGGTCGACAGGGACAGCCCGAGCAGCCACCGGACCCACCGGTCCATCGGGCGGTCCATGACGACCAGTCCGCCCCACACCACCATGCCGACCGGGATGGCCAGCGCGACGCCACCGAACAGGCCACGCCACATGGCCTCGAAGAAGTCGCCGACCGGTCCGGCGGCGTCGGCGTAGATCGCCAACCCGGACACGATCCCGACGATCAGCAGCAGGAAGCCGTAGATGTCGGCCGTGCGGTCGCCGACGTGTTCGCCCATGACGGCCCACAGCCGACGACGGCCACCACCCGAGCCGCTCGATCCGCCGGTCCGACGCGACGAGCCCGTGGTGGAGGTCGCCTTCTTCGCCGGCTGCTTCTTGACGGGCTTCTTCTTCGACGTCCGTTCCGGAGACGTCCGCGTCGAGCGCGATGAGGCGGCCGCCTTCTTCCGCGTGGTCTTGGTGGCCACGTGGTCTCCATCCCTGCATCGTCGGACCTGCGGTCTCGGGCATGGCCGGCCGGTGACTGGCGGACTCCTGACGCGACAGGAGCAACACAGGCAACACCGGCATCAGCGCAAGCCGTCGCTCGACGCGACCACCAACCTCAGGTTGAGGTGCAGACTACCACCCCCACTGGGCGAGTCACGACTCCCATGACGCGTTCGAGCCAGATCTGGGCCCCAGCGCGGACGCACGGACAGCGCGCGAGACGAGCAAACCGACGACCGGCGGGACGCCGACGGGGACGTGCCGTGGATCAGGCCTCCAGCACGACCGGCATGATGAAGGGGCGGCGACCGACTTCCTGCTTCCAGTAGCGGCCGAGGGCCTGGATGACCTGGCGCCGGACCGCGTCGATGTCGTTCCAGCGCTTGTCGGACATGTTCGACAACTCGTTGCGAATGGCGGCCACCGCCTCGTCCAACACGTGCCCGGACTCGTCCTCGTACACGACGCCGTGCTGGTGGACCAGGATGTCGCCGATCAGCTCACCACGCTGGGTGTCCACGGTCACGACCGCCACGACCACGCCGTCCTCGGCCAGTCGCCGGCGATGGCGCAGCACGGCCGGCCCGACGTCGGGCAGCAACCCGTCGATGTAGACCTGGCCGGCGGGCACGCGGTCGCCGCGGGTCACGACGCCGTCACGCAGCACGACGGTGTCGCCGTCGCTGCAGACCAGCACCTGGTCGGCCGGACACCCGGACGCGATCGCGAGGTCGCGGTGGGCGGCCATGTGGCGGAACTCGCCGTGGACCGGGATGACGTACTCAGGCTCGATGATGTTGTGGAACAGGATCAGGTCGTCGCGCATGGCGTGACCGGACACGTGCACGTCGGCCAGGCCCTTGTGGACGACCCGTGCGCCACGACGTGCCAACCCGTTGATCGAGCGGAACACGGCGTGTTCGTTGCCCGGGATCAGGCTCGACGCGAGGATGACCAGGTCACCCTCCCCCACCGCGACCCGGCGGTGGTCGCCGGCCGCCATCAGCGACAGTGCCGAATACGGCTCGCCCTGGCTTCCGGTCGAGACCACGATCACCTTGTCCGGCGGGTACTTCGACACCTCGCCGAGCTCGATCTCGTTGTCGCTGTTGACGTGCAGGTAGCCCAACTTCTGGGCGATCGCCATGTTCTTGACCATCGACCGCCCGACGAAGCAGTGATACCGCCCGACCTGCTCGGCCGCGTCCAGCACCTGCTGGATGCGGTGCACGTGGCTGGCGAAGGACGCCACCACGACCAGGCCCTCGGCGTTGCGCATCTCTTCGAGGATCGTCGCCCCGACGGTGCGTTCGGTCGGGACGTGGCCCGGCAGGTGCGCGTTGGTCGAGTCGGCCAGCAGCAGGTCGACGCCGACGTCACCGATACGCGCGAAGTGGGCCAGGTCGGTCGGCAGGTCGTCGATCGGCGTCTGGTCGAGCTTGAAGTCGCCGGTGTGGACGATCGTGCCGTGGTCGGTCGTGATGGCGTAGGCGCACCCGTCCGGGATGGAGTGGCTGACCTGCACGACCTCGACGGTGTAGGGGCCGTGGTCGATGATGTCGGTGGGGGCGATCTCGACCAGGTCCACGTCGGTGATGTCATCCCACTCGTCCAGGATCGCCTCGACGAACGCCAGCGTCAGGCGGGTGCCGTAGACGGTGACGTCGGGGAAGTCGCGCAGGAAGTAGGGCAGCGCGCCGATGTGGTCGAGGTGGCCGTGGGTGAGGAACACCGCGGTGACGTTCTCGGCCTCCAGCACGCCCCAGTCGGGCGTGATCAGGTCGACGCCGAGGTGTTCCGGGTTGGGGAAGAAGACGCCGACGTCGACCACGATGGTGTCGCCGTCGCAGGTGAGCGCGGCCATGTTGCGACCCACCTCACCCAGCCCGCCCAGGAAGGTGACGGTGACGCCTCCGCGATCGAGGCCCCCCGTCAGGTTGTCGTTGCTCATGGAAGGAGTCCAGCTTGGTCGAGGGCGTGGCGGACCTGGTCGACGACGCCCGTGGGCGCCTCGGCCAGCGGCCCCCGAACAGGGCCGGCCGGGAGGTCGAACAGTGCCAGCGCCGCCTTCAGCGGCGCCGGCGAGGGTGACAGGAACAGGGCGTGGTGCAGGGGCAGCAGGCGGAAGTGGATCTCGCGCGCCGTGGCGAGGTCACCGTCGGCGACCGCGGCACACATGCGCGCCAGGTCGTCGCCGGCCAGGTGCGCGGTCACCGACACCAACCCGGCCGCACCGATCGCCAGCAGTGGCAGGTTCAGTTCATCCGCGCCACACCACAGGTCGAAGCCGCCCGGTGCGTCGGCGGTGCGGGCCAGCACGTCGGCGGACTTGCCGAGGTCACCGGCGGCATCCTTGCAGCCGATGATCGTGTCGATGTCCGACAGCGCCACCAGCGTGTCGGCCTCGATCGCCCGGCCGGTCCGGTGCGGGATGTCGTAGAGCATCACCGGCAGGTCGGTCGCCTCGGCCACCGTGGTGAAGTGGCGCATCATCCCGTCGTGGTCGGGACGGTTGTAGTACGGCGACACGACCAGTGCGCCGTCGGCCCCCAGGTCCCGGGCGGCACGCGTCTGCGTGACCGTCGCGTTCGTCGAGTTGGTGCCCGTGCCGACCACGATCTGGGCCTCGGTCCCGACCGCGTCGCGGACGGCCACGACCAGCAGGGCAACCTCGTCGGGGGTCAGCGTGGGCGACTCGCCGGTCGTGCCGACCAGCACCAGCGTGTCGGTGCCATGGTCGACCAGGTGGCGCGCGAGCCGGGCGGCCCCGAGTACGTCCAGTTTCTCGTCGTCGTCGAACGGCGTCGCCATGGCCGTTCCCACGGGTCCGAAGGTGGCCATGTCGGTCGAGGCTCCACGTGCTGGGCGGTCATCGGGCATTCCCCACAGCCTAGGGGGCGAGGCACGTCGACCGGGACACCACTGGCCCCGGCCGCTCGCCCACGGCGACGCGGCACGGATCGCCCTCGTGCCGCGGGCCTGCGACCTCGACCGCAGGTCCGGGCCGTGCTGCCGCCAGCGATAACGTCGCGGTCCGGACCCGTCCCACGAGGACCTCGTGCACCTCCTGCTGCCCCTGCTCGGCCACGCCGGCGCCGGTGCGACCTGGCAAGCCCTGTTGGTGCTGGCTTCGTTCGGCATCATCGCCGTCTTCCTCCTCGCCGTCGCAGGACGCCTGACCCTGGACGAACCGGGCGACCTGGTGCTGCCGCTGGCGGCCAGTGCGGTGCTGGCCTCGCTGTCGGGCGCGACCGCGGGCTGGCTGTCGGACTGGGTCGGGTGGTGGTTCCCGTTCGGCGTGGCCGCACTGGTGGCGGTGGTGGCCGCGGCCAGCACGTCGCTGTCGCTCGATCCGACCTCACCACTGGCGATCGGGGCAGTGGTGGTCGGCCTCGTGGCCGCCTTCACGCTCCACACCACGATCGAGGGGGCGTGGCACCCAACCGGGTCCGGGGGTGGCGCGCGCTGGACCGACGCCAGCCTGGCGCTGGTCTCGCCGACCGAGGGTGACACGGTCGAGGTCGGCACGGTCGACGTCGTCGTGGCCGTGGCTGGCGGCACGATCGGGCCCGGCCCCGCCGCGGCGGGCGCCGATTCGGAGGAAGGCGGGATCGTGCGCGTGTTCGTGGACGGGCGCCTGATCACGGCGGCGGACGGCGAGGCGATGTTGCCGAGCGAGAACTGCGCCGGCGGGTGCGTCCAGGCCACGTACCCGGTCGACCTCACCTTGGGGGTGCACGTGATCAGCCTCGAGTTCCTCGCCGCCGACGGCCAGTCCTTCGACACCCCGGCCGGCCAGTCCCCCACCATCCAGATCGCCACCGTCGAGGCCGAGTGACCAGCACGCCCCGGCGTGCGCGAATCGTCCCGACATGCGGGCATCAGCGCGCAGACTGCCGCCATCGTCGTGCCAGTGGGGGTGGTCGCGAGTCAGGTGCTGGTGCGGCGGACCTCGGCGGCCTTCTCGGATTCCAGCCGCTCCAACTCGGCACCACCGTGGTCGACGTGACGCATGGCGTCGGCGACGAAGCGGTGGCCGGCCTGCTCGGCGATCAGCCGGTGCATCGACTGGACGATCCGTCGGTAGGCCGGATGGCCCTGCGGGGTCGAGCGCAGCTCCAGCATCTGCATGGCCGCGCGCGCGTTGACCTGCATCGAGTAGCGGATGCGATAGCCGAAGCAGACCGCGTACTGGGCCTGGACCGGGTGGTCCGGCAGCAACTGCTGGTAGAGGTCGGCCGAACGTGCCATCGCGGCGTCGTAGTCAACGGCGACCCCGGCGTCGTGGAGTTCGGGCGGGGTCTCGTGGCCGTGGCGCGTGGTCAGGTCCTGCCACTCGATCGTCAGCATGCGGTGGCGCTGCAGGTCCCGGAAGCCGCCGTAGTCCCCCAGCACGTCGAAGCGGTACCAGATCCGTTCCAGTGCCCGGCCCGGC
>JBBSMS010000120.1:0-10271 GCA_038233055.1 Nitriliruptorales bacterium | reverse complement strand
TGGCGCACCGTCGTGGACCGAACAGGCCCCGACGATCGCGGCGTCGCGGTTGCTGTTGACGGATCGGGCGGGCCGGTGGGCGACCTTGCAGGTCGGCCGCCACGGCCGGACCGTGGCCGAGGTCGCGGCCGATCTGGGGTGTTGTTGGCACACCGTCAATGATGCGGTGAACGCCTACGGCCGCCCGCTGGTCGATGACCCGGCCAGGATCGGCGTGGTGGCCGCGCTGGGGCTGGACGAGACCCTGTTCGGACGGGTCGGCCCGTTCCGCAAGAGGCTGTGGTCGACATCGATTGTGGACGTGGGCGCGGGTCGGCTGTTGGACGTCGTGGAGGGCCGTGACGCCGTGCCGGCGTGTGCCTGGCTTGCTGCGCGTGATGAGGCGTGGCGGGATGCGATCGGCCATGCAACGTTGGACCTGTCCGGGCCGTACCGGAAGGTGTTTGACACGATGCTGCCCGACGCGGTCCAGGTCGCTGATCCGTTTCATGTGGTGAAGTTGGCCGGCCAGAAGCTGGACGAGGTCCGCCGCCGGGTCCAGAACGAGACCCTGGGACACCGGGGCCGCCGAGACGATCCTCTCTACCGGGCCCGCAAGCTGCTCGTGCTCGCCCGGGAACGCCTCGACGACACCGCCGAGGCCAAACTGGTCGGGCTGCTCGCCGCGGGCGATCCGCGCGGGCAGGTCGCGGACGCCTGGACGGCGAAGGAAGCAACCCGCCAACTCTACGCCCACACCAACCCCGACCTCGCGCTTGAGTGGGTCGACGGCCTGTCGGAGGCGATGCGTGATCCGTCGTATCCGCCCGAGATCCAACAGCTGGGCCGGACCCTGCGGACGTGGCGAACCCAGATCGCGGCGTGGCACGCCGCCCAGGTCACCAACGGCCCGACCGAGTCGATGAACAACCTGATCAAGCCGCATCAAGCGGGTCGCGTTCGGCATGACCAACTTCGCCAACTGGCGCACCCGCGTCCTGCTCTACGCCGGCCGCCCCAACTGGACCCTGCTCGCCACCGTCACCCCCGCATGACCCCGCTCAAACTCGAAGAGCCGTCAAAGGACGGCATGGTGTTGTGGATGTGCTGCTGGGTGCGGGCGAGGCCGTCGAGCTCGCTGTCATCGAGGTGGTGGAGGGTGCGGGCCAGGTGCCGGTCGATGTGGAGCCGTGCGTGGTCGTAGGCGGCTTGGGCATCGGGGCGCGACACTGAAGGACGGGGGCCGATCAGGTCGGTGTGGTCGGCCAGTTCATAACGCTCGCGGTAGGCGGCCGCGGCTGTGGCGGCGCTCAGCCAGCTGTCGAGCATGTCGGGGGTGTCGGGGCGGGACCCGAGCGGCCCGACCCAGCCGGGGCTGTCGCCCTGCAACAGATGTGCGCGGAGTTGCCGCCAGCGATGCCGCATCAGGTCGACGGCCTGTCTGGTCTGGCGAGCGCGGTGTCGTCATTGTCGGCCGGGGGATCGCCGCCGCTAGTCCTGTGGCGCGGACCGGAGCGGCCGTGCGCGCGAGGTCGTCCAACCGCCAGTGGAGCACTCCCGCGACAGAGTTGGCGTCGTCAAGCGGTGCCTGTGCGGCCCGCATGAGTAGGGTGTGCGGGTCGTGGCCTGCCAGCGCGAGTCCGCGGAGTTTGGCGACCAGCGACGGCCATTGCGGGTCGCCGGTGGCGTCGATGCCGGCCTGTGCGAGCGTGGCGACCGCCCAGCGGTTGGTGGCGCGGCGGCAGGCGTCTTCGTAGATGGCGCCGAGCCGGCCCAGCGACGCGATTTCGTGTTGGGAGTCTTGGATGATCTGGTGTGCTGCGAGCCGGTCGGGGTCGCGACGGTTGAGGATGTTGGACAGGATCCGTTCGGCGGTGGGCGGGTCCTGGTCGTTGCGGACCTGGTCACGAGCGGAGTGTCGTCCCGTACTTGGCCTCGTATGCCCCGATCAGGTTGTCGACCCGGTCGGTGATGGCCCGCCGACGAGTCGAGAACACCCCGATGAGGTCGTCGTCGATGCCGTCAATCTCCCGGAGCCCGTCAGGCCGGTCACGCCAAGCGACCCCGAGCCGGCGGGTCAGTTCGGCCTCGACCGTCCGGTTGTAGACCGCACCGGCGCCGGCCTTGGCGGCCAGCACCCCCCGGCCGTCCAGCGCCCGCCACTTGCCATCGCCTTGGGTCTTGGCGCGGTTGAGCAGCAGACAGTGGGTGTGGATCTGCATGTCGCCGGCACGCGAGGTCCAC
Source organism: Nitriliruptorales bacterium (assembly GCA_038233055.1). Taxonomy (GTDB): domain Bacteria; phylum Actinomycetota; class Nitriliruptoria; order Nitriliruptorales; family Nitriliruptoraceae; genus Salsipaludibacter. The sequence goes on along the minus strand of JBBSMS010000120.1, from coordinate 8,048 downwards.
TCGTTGAACCGCGACACCACCAGACCAGAGGTCTCCAGCACCCGTACGCCGTTGCGGCCAGCCCGCACGAACGCTGCGTGTTCCTGCAGGTAGGCAAGCCCTGCATCGACAGCCCCGTGGGCCGCCCACACCTGGGCCTGGAGGTCACGCCGGCCCGCCGCCCACAGGATCGACACCGACTTGACCGGCGAGAACGTGCAGTCCCACGCCGCCACCGAGGCCTGGGGGCCCTTGCGTTTGAGCTCGTGGTTGGCCATCCACCGGCGGTAGACGTCGTCGTTCCCGGCCGTGGCGGCCACGGCCTTCCCGATCGCTTCGGCGTCCTTGGGTTGCCGGTACGCCCGGCCCAGGTGCTTGCCGGATCCGTCCGGATGCCGCGCCTTGTCGAACAAGTCCACGAACTGGCTGTCACCCACCGCCCCCGCAAGGTCCAACTCGGCGGCCCCACCACCCCGCCAGGCACTGCCGGGCGCATACAGCTGGTCCCGCCGCTCCTGCGTCATCTGGCCGGTCCCGCCGAGGTAGTAGTCGGCCATCCCCGAGCGCACCTGGCTGAGGTAGTAGTCGACCGCACCGCCCGCCCTGACCTTCTTCACCGACAGCATCCTCGGCCCTGTCGCCCGACGACACAGCAACCACTGCCCCCGCGAGCCGGCGTGGCGTGACATCCCCGTGCGGGCGTTGCACACCGACTGGATCTGTCGATGCATTGGTGTGAGGCCTCTGGTGACGGGTCAGTGACGGCAGCCTCTGGGTGAGCCGTGCGGAGATCGCACGGCGGCCGTCACCTCCGCGCCACCAACGGCTCGGAGTAGACCGGCGGGTTGCTGGCCAACTCAATCCTCGAATACGGGCGTCTACCAGCATTTTGATTCCGTTGCCAGGATCTTCGGGCGCCAGTCTCACTCCCCGGCATCAGACGGCTGGGGTGGCCGGGACGGTGGGCTCGGGGGCGTGGCGGGCGCCCCAGGCAACCGTGGCGTTCACCACCGCGTGCACGCCGACCGAGGCCCAGATGCCACCGGTCATCCAACGCAGCGCACCCAACAGGATCCCGGCCACGCTGGTCGTCAGGATCGTGATGGCCACCCAGCGGGCCGCGCCATGGCCTTCTCGTCGGGCCTGGGCGCGGGCACCGGCCAGGTGACTGAGCCCGAACGCCACGGAACTGCCGACAAGTGCGACGGCGTCGCCACCGACGTCGGCCAGGACGGACCAGGCCACCCCTCGGAACAGGATCTCTTCGGGCAACGCGACCAGGACGGGAATCCGAACCAGCACGTGGAGCCGGAACTCGAGCCCGGACATCGCGCGGATCCTGCGGTCCGACAATCGGGCCCCGAGGTCGCGTCGGGACCGGATGACGGCGACAACGGTGGCGCTGGCCGCGAGTGCCCCGAGCGTCCAGGGCACGGCCGCGACCAGGCCCACGGTGGGCGACAGGCCGGCGAACAACCACGCTGCACCGACGCCGGCTGCTGCCAGGACACCGGTCGGCGCCAGGACATTGCGCCAGCGGGCCGGGGTGAGCATCACCAGGTTGAACCACGCGACCACGACGAGCACGACCGCCACGGCGATCCAGACGGAACCCGGGATCGTGGTCACGGCGGATTCCGCATGGCCAGGTGGTCTGCCAGCGCCTGCGTGTCGGTGCCGGTCCAGCCGGCGGGGCGGGTGATCGCGGCCCAGGCGCGGGTGTTGTCGGCGACGGCGTAGTTGTGGCCGAAGCCGTCCGGGACCGTGCCGGCAGTGGGGAGGTCGAGGAGGACCTGCCACATGGTCACCACCGGCGTCCAGATGAAGTCGTCGGACAGGTCGGGGCCGCGTTGGCCCTCGGCGAGCCAGTCCGGATGCTCGATGGCGATGTCGGGGTCGAACCAGACCACGGGATCCGAGGAGTTCTGCAGGTAGACGATCCTGGTGGGACCCCAGGGCTGGCTCGGGGCGGGGCCTGCCACGCCGGTTCCGCGGGCCATGAAGCGCACCGTCCGTCCGGTGTCGTGGACGGGAAGCCAGGGTGGGGTGGCGGGCGTGCGCGTCTCGACGAGCTGGTCGTGGAGGGCATCGAGGAAGGGGGGTCCGACCAGCAGCGCTCCGTCGATGGGTTCGTTGATGATGTTGGGGGAGGTCAGGACGGCCTCGGCGCCCAGGGTGCCGAGGGACATGCCGTACAGGTACAGGCGTGGGCGGGTGGTTTCGGGCAGTTGTGACCAGTGGGCGTGGATGGTGTCGAACACGACCCGCGACTCCGATCGAACGGCATCCTGGTCGGCCAGCAGCGAGATCCAGCTCGGGAGGTAGGAGTACTGCACCCCGACGATGGCCGTGTTGCCGTTGTGGAGGTACTCGATCGTGTCGACGCCGTGCGGGTCGAGGAAACCGGTGCCGGTCGTGGTGGCCACGACCATCACGTCGCGTTGGAACGCACCGGTCCGTTGCAGCTCGGCCAGGACCAGGTCGGCGCGTGCCTGGGTGGTGTCCGCGGATTGCAGTCCGGCGTAGACCCGGATCGGTTCCACGGCACCGCCGCCGGCGAACCGATCGAGGTCGTCGCGGCTCGGCCCGGTCGCCACGAACGTGCGGCCCTTGCGACCGAGCGTGTCCCAGGCAACCAACGAGGCGCGGCTGCCCGAGCGCGTCAGCGCGGTCGGGCGGACCACGCCGGCCTCGGTGGCGGCGTCACGAGGGGCGGACACCCGGTTCGCCAGCGCGAAGAACCCCGTCACCAGGACGCCGCTCCACAGCCCCCACACGACCACGACCACGATCACCGTCGCCGCGACACGGGCCAGGCGGGCCGGCAACCGTCGACCCAGCCGGGCGACACCTGCCGCCAAGCCCCGGCGCACGGCTCGCCCCAGGACGCCCAGCCCGGCCGCCACGGCGAGTGCCAGCCCCGCGACGGGCGGCCACGTGGCGGGCGTGGTGGGTGCCATCCCCATGATCTGGCGGACCTCGTTCTGCCACCCGACATGCTGCCAGACGGCGCCGACGACGGCCAGGCCCAGGGCCACGACCACGACGCTGGTGGTGATTCTTCGCGGTCGACCACGAGGCGACGGGAGTCCGAGATAGCTCCAGGTCCACCCGACCAGCGTGCCGAGGCCGTAACCGACGACGACCATGACCCCGGACGCAATCCCCTGGACCAGCACCGTGCGCGGCAACAGGGACGGAAACAGCGACAGCGCGAACAGGATCGCGCCGCCGCTCAACCCCGCTGGCGCGAGCGCGGACAGGCGTCCACCAACCGACGACGGCGCGTGGTCCGGGCGTGGGATGCGGGGGATGTTCACGTGTTCACCGCAGAGGTCGGGTCGTGGCTGGGCGGCGCGATCGTTCGGGCGGTCAGTTCGCCGCCGATGCCGACCAGTCCACCTACCCCGATGGCGCCCACGATCCCCGTTAGGGTGGCGTCGCCGGCCACGAGTTCGGCCATGGCGGCCACCAGCAACATGCCGGCGCTGGCGCCGGCGACGCGGACCGCGACGCGCAGGTGGCGGGTGGCGATGGCCGGCACGGCCGCGACGGTGGCAGCTGTGAGCCAGGTGACCGACCTCGCAGGGAACGGGGTGCCCGCGACGCTGGTCGGCAGGATCGACTGGAGGACCGCGGCGAGTGCAGCGGCCAGGAGCGCCGCGACCCCGACCCGCACGCCGGCGGCGCGGCCGGCCCATCGTGCGGCGATTGCTGCCAGGACCAGCACCGCCCAGACTCCCCACGGTGCGGACACGATGTCGACCACACTCTCGGCGATGCGGGTGGCCTCCGGCGTGGTGTGCATGGCGATCCAGGTGGCGACCGGTCGATCGAGCAGGACGAGTTCTTCCCGGGCGAACAGGTCCTGGACGGCGATGCCGGCCACCCAGGCGCCGGCGCCGGCGACCACCACGCTGAGCGTCCAACCCAAACCCCGTGCGGGGCCGGGGGTGGTGCGTGTCCGTACCCAGGACAGCGGGGCCGCGAAACGTCGTGCTGCCCACCGTGTCGCAGGCCATGCTGCCGCCGTGTCGAGTCGGACCCGTAGGGCGTCGGTGCGGGCCAGCAGGTGGCGGGTGGCCCACCGCAGCACCACGGCGAGGACCACGAGCACGAGCAGGATCAGGGAGGCCTGTCCAGCGATGCGTTCGACCCGTCGCCATGACGCGCCGGCGAGGTAGCCGAGCATCACGAACGTGGTTGCCCAGGCGACACCCCCGACGACGTTGAAGGCCAGGAACCGGCCGTAGGGCATCCGGGCCACGCCGGCGATCCCCGGGATCAGGGCGCGCAGCAGCGAGGTCCATCGGCCCAGGAAGACCGCCCGGCCTCCCTTGGCGTTGAGGTAGGTGGTGGCGTGGGCGACCTTGGCGGCGAAGCGGCGGTGGAAGGGTGGCCAGGCCAGGATTCGGGTGCCGAAGTGGCGGCCGACCTCGTAGCCGGCGGAGTCACCCGCGATCGCGGCGACCGACGCGACGACGATCATGACGGGGAGGGAGACGTTGCCGGACGAGGCGATGACGCCGCCCAGCAGCACCGCGAGCTCTCCCGGCAGGACGAGCCCGATGAAGGCGGCGGCTTCGCCGAAGGCGAGCAGCCCGACCAGTCCGTACGCGGTGGGACCGGACAGGTTCAGGATCGCGTCGACGAGCCGTCCCATGGTTTCCGTTCACAGTGGGTTGGAAGGGTGTGACTGTCGTGAGTGGCGTCAGTCGGTGGGCAGGAGCAGGGTGAAGGTCGGGTCTGGCCCTGGTGTGGTCAGGACCAGTCGCCCGCCTTCGGCTTCTGCCAGAGACCTGGCCAGCGCTAAGCCGATGCCGCTGCCGGCAGCCTGTGGGGATCGACGTTGGAAGACGGTGTCATCGAGGATTCGGCTGGTGGTGTTGGTGATGTCGATGGCCACGCCGGACGTGGTGGCTCGAGCGTGGGCGTGGACGGGACCTCGTCCATGGGTGGCCGCGTTGTCGACCAGGACCTGCAGGATCTGTTCGGCGGCGGCAGCGGAGATCACCGGATCGGGCAGGTCGGGATCGACGGTGATCCGAAGCGGACGCCCTTGGGCGGCCAGGGCGCCGTGCCAGGTGGTCCGAAGCCGGTCGAAGAGGGGTTGGATCGGGAGCGGTTGTCGTGGTCCGTGGTCGTCGCGGGCCAGGGTGAGCAGGTCGTCGATGGTCCGTTCGAGCAGGTCGGCCTGGTGGAGTGCGGTGTCGAGGTGGGCGCGGGGGTCGGTGGCGTCCTGGGCCAGTTCCAGGCTGAGTCGCAGCCTGGTGAGGGGGGTGGCGAGCTGGTGGGACGCGTCGGCGCTGAAGGCGCGTTCGCGGGCCAGGAGTTGTTCGAGACGCTGGGCGGTGTCGTTGAGCGCGGCGGCGGCCTGGTCCAATTCCGGGATGTCCGAGGGTGGCGCCCGGCTGGTGAAGTCGCCCTTGCCGAGGCGCGTTGCGGCATCGACAAGGTGACCGACCGGGGCGGCGAGCCGCCGGGCCAGCCGCCAGCCGATGCCGGCAGCGACGGCGACGGCCAAGGCGGCCAGTGCGGCCATGGCGAGCCACGTGGTGACCGTGCCGGCACGGATCGGTCCGATCGGGGTGGCGACGCGGATGGCGCCGATGATGCGTTCGTTGGCCGTGACGGGGACGGCCACGACCAGGGCGGAGCCCGTGTCGATGTCGATGGCCTGTCCGGCCAGTGCGGCCCTGGTCGCGGGGTCGGCCGTGGCCGGTCCGTCGCCGACGTGCAGACCGGTGTCGGGCCGGTACAGCCCGATGCTGGCGGTCTGCCCGGTGGGCAGTTCGACCGGGTCGTCGGTGGTCGCGAAGTTGTCCGGGACCTGCAGGGCTGCCCGTGACGCGTCACGTTCCAGCACCAGGACGGCCTGGGAGCGGTCCAGCCGGGCGACTTCGAAGGCCAGCGGGAGCGCGAACAGCGCGACGGCGACCACGACCACGCTGACGATGACGGCCAGGGTTCGTCGGGTCATGGGGCTTCCAGCCGGTAGCCCACCCCGCGGAGGGTCACGATCTGGTCGCCGGCGGGGCCCAGTTTGGCGCGCAGCGACGACACGTGCACGTCGAGGGTCTTGCTGTCACCCATCCAGTCGGTGGCCCAGACCTCGTTCATGAGGCGTTGGCGGGTGACCACGCGTCCGGCGGCGCCGGCGAGCACGGCCAGCAGGTCGAACTCCTTGGGTGCGAGACGCACCTCGACATCGGCCACCAACACGCGGCGGGCGGCGACGTCGATGGTCACCGGCCCGGACGTGATCGTCTCGTCGGTGCGGGTGTCGACCCGTCGGACGTGGGCGCGGATCCGGGCGAGCAGTTCGGCCAGGCGGAACGGTTTGGTCACGTAGTCGTCAGCCCCCGCATCAAGGCCCAGCACGGCGTCCATCTCGGCGCGGCGGGCTGTGAGGATCACGATCGCCATGGCGGGGTGGTGGCGGCGAAGGCGGCGGCACACCTCGATGCCGTCGATGTCGGGCAGACCCAGGTCCAGCAGGGCCAGGTCGGGTTCGTGGCGGCCGGCTGCGGCGATCCCCGCCCTGCCGGTCTGGTGCCAGTCCACGTCGTAGGCGTGGCTGCGCAACGTGTCGGTGAGGGCGGCACCGATGACGTGGTCGTCTTCGATGAGCAGCAGGCTGGGGTTGTTCATGGTGGCGCGATCGTAGGCCTCCGGATCCGGTCCACAGCGGTTCAGCGTGAGTCCTTACCCGGCGTTTACCTCGCTCGAAGGGGGCTCGAAGATGGGCTTCGTACGGTCTTCCACGTCACCACTACCACGTCACCAGGGAGCCCATCATGATCACGACCTCGCGACGACTCACCGCGGCCATCCTGGCCGGAGGACTTACGCTGGGGGCGGCCGCCTGCGGCACCACCGCCACGCCCGCGACCTCGACCTCGACCTCGTCGTCGGCCCCGGCCAGCGCGACGCCGACCAACGCCGGGGTCGACCCCAACGCCCCGGAGGTGAACCCGCCCGGGGACATCCCGGATGACCAGGTGTTTGTCGAACACGTCGACGATACCGGCGGGTTCACCGTGAAGGTGCCTGAGGGGTGGGCCCGTTCGGAAGTCGGTGGGACCTCGATCTTCACCGACAAGCTCAACAGCGTTGCGATGACCAGCGTCGATGCCGCCGCCCCGACGGTCGCCTCCGCCACGGCCGACGAGGTGCCCATGATCGAGTCCAGCGAGTCCAATGTGACCGTCCAGGACGTCATCGAGGTCCAGCGTGGCGGACAGACCGCGGTGCTGATCACCTACCTGCGGGACGGCAAGGCCGACGAGGTCACCGGCAAGACCGTCCGCGAGGCGGTCGAACGCTACGAGTTCCACCAGGGCGGCACCGAGGCGATCCTGACCCTGTCGGGTCCGGACGGCGCGGACAACGTCGACCCGTGGAAGCTGGTCAGCGACTCGTTCACGTGGATGTGATCGCCATGCCCGCCGTGGTGCCGCTGCAAGCCGATCGTCTCTACCGGTTCCACCATGCCGGCAACGACGAGGTCCTGGCCCTCCAGGGCGTGTCGTTGACCCTGGACCGGGGCGAGTTGGTGGCCGTGACGGGGCCGTCGGGTTCGGGCAAGTCCACCCTGGTGGCCTGCCTAACCGGACTCGACGACCCCGACGGGGGGACGGTGACGGTGGCCGGCCAACGCCTGTCACGACGCCCCGAAGGCGACCGCGCCGCCATCCGCGCACGACACATCGGGGTGCTGTTCCAACACCACAACCTGTGGGACCACCTCGACCTGGTCGACAACGTGGCCCTGGCCCAACGCCTGGTCCACCACCCGGACGCCACGATCCCACCACGGGACCTGCTGGACGCCCTCGGGCTGGCCCACCGGGCCCGGGCCGTCCCAGCCGAGCTGTCGGGAGGGGAGTTGGCCAGGGCTGGCCTGGCGGTCGCGCTCGCGAACTCGCCCGAGGTGGTCGTGGCCGACGAACCGACCGGGGAGCTGGACGGCGACACCGAAGCCACCGTCCTGGACCTGCTGCGTGCCCGATGCGAACTCGGGGTGGCAGTGCTGGTCGTGACCCACAGCCCTCGGGTCGCGGCCGCCG
>JBBSMS010000119.1:0-10327 GCA_038233055.1 Nitriliruptorales bacterium | reverse complement strand
GTGCTTCAATTGGATCAAGCACTGGCGGGCCATCGCGACCCGCTACGACAAGAAGGCACGCAACTACCTGGGCGCGCTCACCATGGCCGCAATCATGCTCTGGCTACGCCGAGCCGATTCACCAGACAGGACCTAGGGCGCGGCAGCCGGACTCAGTTGGCATTCCGCTGGCCTCGGCGCGCAACCCGCCCGGCTGCCACACCCTGGGCGTGGCAGCCGGACTCAGTTGGAGCCACCCGTCGGACACTGGTTCGACCGGTCGGCAGGTGGGTGCTCGGGGCGCCTATCCTTGGCTACTGTCGCGACAACCACCGGACTCAGCCCACAAGGACGTCATCACATGACCTACACGATCGCGGAGCCGTGCATCGACGTCAAGGACAAGGCCTGCATCGAGGAGTGCCCGGTCGACTGCATCTACGAGGGGCCACGGATGCTCTACATCCACCCCGAGGAGTGCATCGACTGCGGTGCCTGCGAGCCGGTCTGTCCGGTCGAGGCGATCTTCTACGAGGACGACGTGCCCGATGAGTGGGACGAGTTCACGCCGATCAACGCCGAGTTCTTCGACGACGAGGTGTCCGGCCTGGGCTCGCCCGGCGGGTACGCCGGCGTGGGCGCCGTCGACGTCGACCACCCGAAGATCGTCGACTGGGAAATGTAACTGCCTCGGGGGGCTCCGCCCCCCGAGTGCCCCCCGACGATGGGGATGTCCGATGGCAGCGGTCGGCCTGCGGCCGGTGGAAGCAGCGGGAGATGGCTTGGTGTGGGCTCCGCCCGCCGAGTGCCCCTCGACGATGAGGGGTGCGAGGTGGGGGTGGCCGGCCCGCCGCCGGAGTGTCCCGTGCCAGTCCGCCGGTATCCTGTGGGCCCACGCCACCTGCAAGCAACGGTTGGGGAGCCAGCCACCCGACGCCCCGAGGAGCATTGACCAATGACCTACGTGATCGCGGAACCGTGCCTCGACGTCAAGGACAAGGCGTGCGTCGAGGAGTGCCCGGTCGACTGCATCTACGAGGGTGACCGCAGCCTCTACATCCACCCCGGCGAGTGCATCGACTGCGCCGCCTGCGAGCCGGCCTGCCCGGTCGAGGCCATCTTCTACGATGACGACGTCCCGGACGAGTGGTCGCAGTTCACCGCCTGGAACGCCGAGTTCTTCGACGACGACTACACCGGGCTGGGGTCGCCGGGCGGTGCGGCCGAGGTCGGCGCCACCAAGGCCGACCACCCAGAGGTCGCCGAGTGGGAGATCACCTCGCCGGTATGACCCACGACGACCCGGCCGATGCTGCAACGACTGGTGCGAGCCCTCGGGAGACCGGGGGCTCGTCGCGTGCCGACGGCCTGGGTGGCCCGCTGGGGACCCTGGGCGGCACCGTCGGGCCGGCCCATGATCCGGACGATGAACCGGACGGGGGATCGGGCGACGGGCCGGACGTGACCTCGGCCGCCGCCGAGGTGCTGCGGGCGACCGCGACCGACTGGTTCGACCCGCTGTACCGCGACGCGGACGGTGACCCGGCCGGGATCCAGTGGGCCGCGCTCGCGCCGCATCCCCACCTCGTCGCGTGGCTCGACCGGCCCGGGCTGGACGTGACCGGGGTCGACGCGGTCGTCGTCGGCTGCGGACTGGGCGACGACGCCGCCGAACTCGCCCGGCGCGGCTGCCGGGTCACGGCCTTCGACGTGTCCGCGACCGCGGTCGACTGGGCGTGGCGCCGGTTCCCGGACCTGGACGTGAGGTGGGAGGTCGCCGACGTGCTCGACCTCCCCGACCACCTGGTCGGCGCCTTCGGGTTGGTCGTGGAGATCCGCACGGTCCAGTCGCTGCCGGGGACCGTGCGCGACGCCGCCATGCAGGGCATCGCCTCGCTCGTGGGATCCGGGGGCTGGCTGCTGGCCACGACGTTGCTTGCGACCTCCGACGAGGCCGCTCGGCGCTGGAAGGGCCCGCCCTGGGCCCAGGCCCCCGCCGAACTCGCCGCCTACCGCGTGGGTGGGCTCGAACGAATCTCCCTGGACCATCGACCCGGCCACGCCGACGATGACGCGATGTCGGTCCGGCTGACCTTCCAGCGCCCGGCGGCGCCGTGACCGTGGTCCGTCACGGCTGCACACGCCCCCGTTCGGCAAGGCCGAGCAGGGCCACGGTGGCGTCCTCGATGCTGCTGATGCCGACCAACTCCATCGAGCCCGGGTCGACCTCGTCCAGTTCGCCTGCCTGTGGCAGCGGGTAGAACAGCACGTCGGCACCGGCGTCCCGGGCGGCTGCGGCCTTGGCCGCCAACCCCCCGATCGGGGTGACCAGGCCGTCCCCGCGGATGCCGCCGGTCCCGGCCACGTGCACCCCGTCAAGGTCGATGCCGCTGGCATCCGCCCATGTCGTCAGCGCGACCATGACCCCGTGCGACGGTCCCAGGGCCAGGTGGTCGCGCACCCAGTGGACGGGTCCGACGTCAGGGACGTTGCCGAACAGCATCGCGTCCACCTCCGGCGGTGCCACATCCACCAACTCGATGGTGGTCCATGGCAGCGTGCGGCCCGGCCGATGGCCCACTGTGCCATCAGCCAGTCGGAACGTCACGGGCAGGCCCGGGTCGTTGCTCGCGGCCGCCCAGGCCGCGCGGTCGATCAACGGGACGCCGTTGAGTTCCACCAGCACGGACCGGTCGGGCAGTCCGGAGTCGCGGGCGCCCGACACGGTGACCTCCAGGCCCATCGCCACGTCACGTCCGGCCGCGCGAAGCCCGACTGCGGCTGCGATCGGTTCGACCACCGCCGGTCGCGAGGTCGCGGCGCCGTTCCGGATGGTGCGCGACGCCGACACGGTGCCGTCGGCCAGATCCACGAGCACCTCGCCGACGACCGGCGGACGACCGACGGTCAGCCACGACCAGGTCCCGGGAGGATCGAGAAGTTCGCCATCCACCGACAGGCGCCCGTCGAGGTGCCACGCCCGTGCAGGACGGTCGTCGTTCTGCAGGCGCCACGGCACCGGCACCAGCACGACGACGGCCAGCCCGACGCCAATCACCGCGCGGACACGTCGCCGGGCCTGCCGGCCGGCGGGGAGCGTCGCGGTCTCGGCTGTCCCGTCAGGCACGTCGACGCCACCGTCGATGACCGTCATCGGCGACTCGCGGATGATCGTGCCCGGTGGGCCCGACATGTCGTTGCCTCGGCGTTGTCCCCTGCGGCTCCACCCTACGTCCCGGGGCGGCCCAGCGGGCCATCGTCGCGGCATGAGGTGGCCAGCACTCCGCAGGATCGCGACGACGTGGTCAGCGCGCGGCCGAGGCGCCGTCTTCCACCGAGCGGTCGGCCATCACCAGCGGGGGAATGGCGGTCGGACCAGCGGACGTTCCAGCGGACACCAGCGCGCAGTCGAGCCTCACCACGCCAAGCCAAACCAGGAGTCACCATGTCCAGTCGCCCCGACGACACCGTGATCCAACAGGTCGAACTCGGCCGGGTGTGGCAGACTGTGGACCCGTTCCTGTTCTGCGTCCACCATGACGACGACTACCCCGAGGGTGACGAGGAACTGGGGCCCTGCGCGCCGCTGATCGGACGCTCGATCGGGATGGACTTCTCCGGCCAGGACGGGTGGTCGATGTACCACGGATCGCTGGTGCCGGGGTTCCCGCAACACCCCCACCGCGGCTTCGAGACCATCTCGTTCATGCGCGGCGGGTTCATGGACCACTCGGACTCGCTGGGCGCGGCCGCCCGGTTCGGTCGTGGTGACGTCCAGTGGATGACCGCCGGGTCCGGCATCGTCCATGCCGAGATGTTCCCGCTGCTCAACGACCACGACCGCAACCCGACCGAACTGTTCCAGATCTGGATCAACCTCCCGGCCCGCGACAAGATGGTCCCGCCACACTTCGCGATGCTGTGGGAGCACGACATCCCCCGGCACACCTTCCTCGATGCCGCCGGTCACCCCACGACCGTGACCGTCGTCGCGGGCCAGGTCGTCCCGGGCCAGGAACCGGCGGCACCACCGCCGAACTCGTGGGCGTCGCAGCCCGACAGCGACGTGGCGATCTGGCACCTGGACATCGCGGCCGATGGGACGTGGACGCTCCCGGTGGCCGGCCATGCCGACACGGTCCGCACCCTCTACGTCTTCGGAGACGGTTCGCTTCGGATCGGCGGGACCGAGGTCACCGGGGGCCACGGCGCGGTGTTGCGGTGCGACGTGCCGGTCGAGGTCACCGACGACACCGGGGCGGGCACCGAAGCGCTGGTCCTGCAGGGCCGGCCCATCGGCGAACCAGTGGTCCAGTACGGACCGTTCGTCATGAACGACCAGCAGGGCATCCGCACGGCCTACGCCGACTACCAGGAGACTGGCTTCGGTGGTTGGCCGTGGGATGTCCAGGATCCCAACCACGGCCACGACCTCAAGCGCTTCGCCCGCCACGCCGACGGCCGGGTCGAGGAACTCGAGGCCGCTTGAGGCGGGATCCGAACCTGCGATCCCATGCGTGGACGGGGCGCATCGGCCTAGGTTGGAGGCCATCACCCGACCGAGGCGCCGCCCATGACCACGAGCCCCAACGACCGCATCGACACGTGGTTGGCGTCCTTCGACGCCGCCCTGGAGGCCGACGACGTCGACGCCGCCATCGACCTGTTCGGCAGCGACTGCTACTGGCGGGACTTCCTGTCGTTCACGTGGAACCTCCACACCAACGAGGGCCACGACGACATCCGCGCGATGCTGGACGACACGCTCGAACGGACCGCGCCACGTGACTGGGCACGCGAGGCCGAGGCCAGCGAGGCCGACGGCGTCACGGAGTCCTTCATCACCTTCGCGACGGGCGATGGTGGCGGGCGCGGACACCTCCGGCTCATGGGCGACGACGACCACGCCTGGACGCTGCTGACCACGCTGCAGGACTTGCGCGACCATCCCTGGGCCACCGGCCGCGACCGGCCCAAGGGCGTCGAACACGGCAAGGTGCGCGACCGCGAGACCTGGAAGGAGTCGTTGGCCCGCGAGCGCGAGGAACTGGGATACGAGCGCGACCCCTACGTCGTCGTCATCGGTGGCGGGCAGGGCGGCATCGGGCTGGGGGCACGCCTGCGCGCGATCGGGGTGCCGGCGATCATCCTCGAGAAGAACGCCAACGCCGGGGACTCGTGGCGCAACCGCTACAAGTCGCTGCACCTGCACGACCCGGTCTGGTACGACCACCTCCCCTACATCAAGTTCCCCGACAACTGGCCGGTCTTCCCCTCCAAGGACAAGATCGGGGACTGGCTCGAGTACTACGCCGGGATGATGGAGTTGAACTACTGGACCTCGTCGACCGTGACGAGCGCGTCGTTGGACAGCGATGCCGGGCAGTGGACCGTCGAGGTGGATCGCGACGGCGAGTCGGTGACCCTGCACTGCACGCACCTGGTGTTTGCCACCGGCATGTCCGCCGTGCCCAACAGGCCCGAGTTCCCGGGCCAGGACGTCTTCCGGGGCGAGCAGCAGCACAGTTCCGAGCACGCCGGTCCCGAGGCCTGGACCGACAAGAAGGTCGTGGTCGTCGGATCCAACAACTCGGCCCACGACATCTGCGCGGCCCTGTGGGAACACGAAGCGGACGCGACAATGGTCCAACGCAGCAGCACCCACATCGCCCGGTCCGACGCCCTGATGGACCTCGCGCTGGGTGACCTGTACTCCGAGGACGCCCTGGACGCCGGGCTCAGCACCGACGAGTCCGACCTGATCTTCGCCTCCCTGCCCTACCGGATCCTGCCCGAGCTGCAGGTGCCGGTGTACGAGCAGATGGCCAAGCGCGATGCCGACTTCTACGACGCCCTGGAGGACGTCGGGTTCCTGCTGGACTTCGGCGAGGACGGTTCGGGGCTGTTCGTGAAGTACCTGCGGCGTGGGTCCGGCTACTACATCGACGTCGGGGCCTCCCAACTGATCATCGACGGCGGGGTCAACCACGTCGTCGGCCAGGTCGACCACCTCACCGAGGACGCGGTCGTGTTGGAGGACGGCACCGAACTGCCCGCCGACCTGGTGGTCTACGCGACCGGCTACAGCTCGATGAACGGCTGGGTCGGTGAACTGGTGTCCCGGGAGATGGCCGACCGGGTCGGCAAGGTGTGGGGCATGGGCTCGGACACGAACAAGGACCCGGGCCCGTGGGAGGGTGAACTGCGCAACATGTGGAAGCCCACCCAGCAGCCGCACCTGTGGTTCCACGGGGGCAACCTGCACCAGTCGCGCCACTACAGCCAGTTCCTGGCCCTGCAGCTCAAGGCCCGGATGGAGGGTATGGACACCCCCGTGCACAAGCTCGCCCCGGTGCACCACACCAGCTGACCTCCGGTCGGTATGCGACGCTCGCCGCCGGTGCGAGCGCCCACCGGCCGGGGGCTACTGCACGTGGCGGAAGCGGTGGGTGCTCCACGGGATGAACACGACCAGCAGCGCCACGCTCCAGGCCAGGGTCTTGAGCGTGGGTGCCAGGATCGGGCCGGTGACGGCCAGTCCACGAGCGGCGTCGGCGGCCGCGGTGATCGGGGAGTTGCGGGCGATGAACGCCAGCCACCCGATGCTGATCGAGGTCGCGGGCACGAACACGCTGGAGACGAACGACAACGGGAAGGCGAACACGAAGGCGGCCGACTGGGCCGACTCGGCGCCGGGGACGTGCAGCGCCAGCCACACGAACACCCACGACAGCGCGTACCCCAGCACGCCGACGATGGCCATCGAGCCGATCGCCCCGACGAAACTGGTGAAGCGGAACCCCACGAGCACGCCCACGATGGCCATCAGCACGACCACGGCCATGCTGCGGACGAGGTCGGCGATTGTGCGGCCGATCAGGACCCCCGAGCGCGACATCGGCATCGACCGGAACCGGTCCACGACGCCCTTGTCGAGGTCGTCGGCCAACCCGACGGCGGTCTGGGTCATCCGGAAGACGGTCGACTGGACGAAGATGCCCGGCATCACGAAGGCGAGGTAGCTCGGGAACCCGTTCGGCAGGGCGCCGCGCACGGCCCCGTCGAAGATGTAGCCGAACAGCAGCACGAACATGACCGGCTGGATCGTCGAGAAGATCAGCAGCCGGGGCAGCCGGGTGAAGTGCTTGAGGTTGCGCTTGCCGAGGGTCCAGCCGTCGGTCAGCGCGGTCGCCAGGCCACCTCGCAGGTGCTGGTCGATTTCGGGCGGCCCCGGTGGGTCGGCGCGGCGATCGTCCGAGGGCGTCGTGGGATCGGTGGTCGTGGTCATCGGCGCCGACCGTTCGTGGCGGCGTCGAGATCCGTCCCGACCGGCTCCGGCTCCTCGCCGTCGGTTGGGAGGACGTCGGTCAATTGCAGGAACACCTCGTCGAGGGTGGCGCGGCGCAGCCCCAAGTCGGTCACGGCGATCCCCGCGGACTCCAGCGCCCCGGCCACGCGCTGGACCGTGCCCAGCCCCGACGTCGAGTCGGTCGGCACCTCCAGGTCCGCGGTCGGGGCCGTCACGCCGCGTGGATCGAGCCCGGCGTCGGCCAGGAGCCGGCAGGCATCGGAGGCCCGGTCGGGGTCGGCCAGCAGGACCTCAACGGTGATCCCGCCGGCGCGGTCCTTGAGCTCGTCGCCGGTGCCGTCGGCGATGATCCGCCCGTGGTCGATCACCACGATCCGGTTGGCCAACTGGTCGGCCTCCTCGAGGTACTGGGTGGTGAGGAGCAGCGTCGTCCCGTCGGCGACCAGTTCGCGGATGACCTCCCACATCTGGTTGCGGGTGCGTGGGTCCAGCCCGGTCGTCGGCTCGTCCAGGAAGGCCAGGCGGGGTGGCAGGATCAGGCTGGAGGCGAGGTCCAGGCGGCGACGCATGCCCCCGGAATAGGTCGACGCGCGGCGGTCGGCGGCATCGACGAGGTCGAAGCGTTCGAGCAACTCGTCCGCTCGGCGGCGCGCCGACGCTGTCGTCAACTGCAACAGGTCGCCGAACATGCGCAGGTTCTCGCGCCCGGTCAACAGCCCGTCGACGGCCGCGTACTGGCCGGTCAGCGACAGGTTGCGGCGGGCGACCTGGGGCTCCTCCACGACGTCGTGGCCGAAGATCCGGGCCCGGCCGGCGGTCGGCGCCAGCAGGGTCGCGAGCACGCGCACGAGCGTGGTCTTGCCGGCGCCGTTGGGGCCCAGCAGGCCCACGACCCCGCCCGGGGGGACCACCAGGTCGACGTCGTCCAGGGCGACGGTCTCCCCGAACCGCTTGGTGACCCCCTCCACCTCGATCGCGGGAATCTCGTCGGCGGGCACGGGTCGTCGGCTCGAGGCGGGAAGGGTGGTCACCCGCGGGACCGTATCTGGTCCCGCGGGCGGCCCGGCCGGGCCGCGCCCAACTGGACGGCGGCGGCGGTCGAGTTCGGGTCGCCGCTCCGGATCGACAGCCGGGATGGTTGACTGGCGACACGCCGTGGCTCGTTCGGGTCTCGGGGACGCGAGTTCGGAGTTTCAAACCATGGCGCAGATCGCAGGCGTGGACATTGGCGGGACCAACGTCCGGGTGGCACTGGTCGACGACGACCACGAGGTCAGCAGTGCCTCCAAGGTCGCAACCCCGACCGGGGGGCCGGAGGAGGTCGTCGAGGCGGTCGTCGACCTGGTCCACGGACTCGACGAGGCGCCGGACGGGATCGGCGTCGGGATCCCCGGCCCGGTCGACGACGGCACCGTCAGCCACCCGCCGAACCTGGTCGGGTGGGAAGAACCGGTCGACGTCGCGAAGATGCTGGGCAAGGCACTGGAGGTGCCGGTGGCCATCGGCAACGACGTCAATGTCGCGGTGCTGGGAGAGTGGACCGCCGGTGCCGGTGCTGGCGCCCGCTACCTGCTGGGCGTGTGGATGGGGACTGGGGTCGGTGGTGGGCTGGTGTTGGACGGTCGGCCCTACACCGGTGCCTTCGGCGGGGCTGGGGAGTTCGGCCACATGATCGTGCGTGCTGGCGGTGCCCAGTGCGGCTGTGGCCGCCGGGGCTGCCTGGAGGCCTACGCCGGTCGGGCCAACATGGAACGGTTCGCGCTGCGGGCCGCCGCCAAGGGCTTCGAGACGTCGCTGCTGGACATCCGCGACGACAAGGACAAGGACCGCATGACGTCCAGCGTGTGGTCGACTGCGCTGGACGACGACGACCCGCTGGCCGAGCGGATCTTCGGTGAGGCCGTGGAGGCCGTCGCCATCGGCATCGCGTCCGCGATCAACCTGCTGGACCTCGACCGGATCGTGCTGGGCGGCGGGCTGGCCGAGAAACTCGGCGACGACCTGGTCGAGCGGGTCGAGGCCGCCATCGCGCCCCACGTGTTCCTCCCCGGCGACCGTGACATCGTCGTGGCCGAACTGGGCGACGACGCCGGGATGATCGGCGCCGCCGCCCTGGGCCGCGCCCGCATGCTGCTCGGCTGATCCCTCGTGCGCGTTGGTTCCCGCATGTGGGCCAGGCGCGCACACCCACTGGTCTTCGGGCCGTCGACGCTGATGCGTGCGCGTTGATTTCCGCACGTGGGCATGGACGCGCACACCGTGTCGGGTCAGTCGCCGGCGAAGGTGACCAGGGTGTGGACGCCCAGGCCACGTGCCTCCAGGCGGGCGCGGCCGCCCAGGTCCGGCAGTTCCACGACGAACGCGCAGTGGACGACGGTCGCGCCCAGTTGCTGGACCAGCAGGGCGGCGGCCTCGGCGGTGCCGCCGGTGGCCAGCAGGTCGTCGACCACCAGGACGTGCTCGCCGGGCTCGGCCGCGTCGGTGTGGACCTCCACCTCGGCGCTGCCGTACTCCAGTTCGTAGCTGCGTGCGATCGTGTCGGCCGGCAGCTTGCCCTGCTTTCGGATGCACATCACCCCCGCCACCAACCGGGCCGCCAGCGCCCCGGCCAGCAGGAACCCGCGCGCCTCGATGCCCGCGACCTGGTCGATGTCGGCATCGGCGAAGGCCGCCGCCAGCCGGTCGACCGTGGCGCGCCAGCCGATCGGGTCGGCGAACAGCGTGGTGACGTCGCGGAACTGGATCCCCGGTTCGGGGAAGTCGGGGATCGTGCGGATGAGGCTGCGCACGTTCACGCCGTCGGGTGGCACGGTGTTCGGGATCGTGGGGGTGGCCATGGGCGGGGACCTCGGCGGAGGGGCGGGCGAGTCGGTCGTCGTGCGTGGTCAGGCCAGCGGCAGCAGTCCGGGCGCGACCGCGTCGGCGGGGACGGCGTCGACCGGCCAGCGCTTGCGGGACACGGTGGACAACTTGGTGAGGAGGTTCATCGCGACCGGATCCTCCTCGCCGGGTCGGGCCTCGACCAGCCCGGCGTCGATG
>JBBSMS010000118.1:0-10573 GCA_038233055.1 Nitriliruptorales bacterium | reverse complement strand
CGTGACGGATCCGGGTGCGCCGCCGCTGCGCATCCTCCACCTGTCCGACCTGCACCTGTCCCCGCTGCACCGACGGGTCGGGGACTTCCTCGCCGGGCTCGCACAGGAGGACTACGACCTGGTGGTCGCGACCGGCGACCTCCTGGGCGACCGCGACATGGAGGAACCGGTCGTGGCCATGCTGGCGCCGCTGACCGCCGACGGCCGACCGGGTGTCGCCGTGCTGGGCTCCAACGACTTCTGGGCCCCGCGTGCGCGCAATCCCCTGTCGTACTTCACCGGTCCCAGCGAGGTCCAGCACGAGGGCGTCGCGCTGGACACCGAGGCGATGGTCGCCGGGCTCGCCCGCGTCGGCTGGACGACGATGCGCTCCGGTGGCGGCAGCGTCGCCGTGCGCGGTGGGGTGGTTGCCCTGTCCGCCATCGACGACCCCCACGACCCCCGGACGACGATGCCGGACGTCTCGACGCTGGCCCCACCGTCCGGCCCGTCCCTGCTGCACCTCGGCCTGGTCCACGCGCCCTACGTCGACGCGCTCGACCGCCTGGTCGACGCTGGCGCCGACCTCCTGTTGGCCGGCCACACGCACGGGGGCCAGGTCCGGGTCCCCGGCGTGGGTGCGCTGCTCGACAACTGCGACCTCCCGCTGGGCCAGGCCCGTGGTGCCTCCACCCATCGCGGGGTCCCCCTGCACGTGTCGGTGGGACTGGGCACCTCCAAGTACGCGCCGGTCCGGTTCGCCTGCCGACCCGAGGCGACCCTGCTGACCCTGCTCCCCTGACCGCTGAGCCGTCGTGCGCGTCCCCTCGGCGTGACGCCGACTGGTGTGACGGTCCGACGGCCACGCCGGCCCGGCAGCGCGTCCCTGTGGTTCGCGTGCCCAAGGGGCCATCGGTACGCTGGCGACCGCTCTCACCGAGCCCGCCGGGCAGTTCGCTGCCGCCGCGGCTCACCTGGTTTCCCGACGAGGGCACACGGCGGGATGTAGCGCAGCTTGGTTAGCGCGCCTCGTTCGGGACGAGGAGGCCGGCGGTTCGAATCCGCCCATCCCGACCATCGCGAGGCGCGTCCCGAACACCATGGGGCGCGCCTCGCGGCATGTCCACGGACGACGAACCGTGTGACGTGCGTCCCACGCGACCGGAGCCGCCATGGACCTCACCACGTTCCAGGACACCATCCGCGCGACCTACGGCGAGCGTGACCGCGAACGCGGCGTCGACGCGACCTTCGGCTGGTTCGTCGAGGAGGTCGGGGAACTGTCCCGGGCCATCCGTCGCCAAGGCCATGCCGAGCGCGTCCACGAGTTCAGCGACGTGCTGGCGTGGCTGGTCAGCCTGGCCGACCAGTGCGACGTCGACCTGGCCGAGGCCGCCGCGCGCTATGCCCACGGCTGCCCCCGCTGCGGCGCCGTCCCCTGCGACTGCGACCGCGAGTCCCCGCCTACGCCCGGATGATGCCCCCTCCAACGGCGTGAGCCCGCGACGGGCGCGCGGGAGTTGGACAGGGTGGTGCCGGCGGACTTCAGCATCTCGCAGGCCTCGATGACCCGGTCGGACATGCCGCGCTCGGCCTTCTTGGACCACACGCGCGGGTCGTAGGCCTTCTTGTTGCCGACCTCGCCGTCCACCTTCAGGACACCGTCGTAGTTCTCCATCATGTGGCCCGCCACCGGACGCGCATAGGCGTACTGGCAGTCGGTGTCGATGTTCATCTTGATGACGCCGTAGCCCAGGGTCTCGTGGATCTCGTCGAGGCTCGAACCCGACCCGCCGTGGAAGACCAGGTAGTGGCGGGCGTCCTCGCCGTACTCCTCCTCCACCGCGGCCTGGCCGTCCCGCAGGATGGTCGGGCGCAGCTCGACCGAGCCGGGCTTGTAGACCCCGTGGACGTTGCCGAAGACGGCGGCCAGCAGGTAGCGGCCCCGGTCGAACGTGCCCAGGACCTCGGACGTGCGGACCATGTCGGCCGGGCTGGTGTAGAGCTTGTCGCGGTCGACGCCCTCGTTGTCCTCGGTGTCCTCGACACCGCCGACGATGCCGATCTCGATCTCGAGGATGACGTCCAGCTCGGCACACTCGGTCAGCAGGTCGTCGGCCAGTGCGAGGTTGTCCTCCAACGGGATCGACGACGCGTCCAGCATGTGGCTCTGGAACAGCGGAAGGCCGGTTTCGGCGTGGCGCTCGCGGGACATCGCAAGGATCGGGCGGATGAAGGCGTCGACCTTGTCGGGCTGGCAGTGGTCGGTGTGCAGTGCGATGTTGACCGGGTACTCGGCGGCCAGCACGTGGGCGCACTCGGCCATGGCCCGGGCCCCGACCGGCATCTCGCCGACGCCCTGACCGGAGAAGAACTCGGCGCCACCAGTGGAGACCTGGATGATCCCGTCCGACTCTGCCTCGGCGAACCCCTGCAGGGCGGCGTTGAGGGTGGAACTGGAGGTGACGTTGATGGCCGGCAGGGCGTGGTGGCCCGCCTGGGCAGCATCAAGCATGGCGCGGTAGATCTGGGGGGTGGCGATCGGCATGGCGGCCTCGGGGAGCGTCGTCGGCAGGGTCTCACGACGAGCCTAATCGCCCGCCCGGGGACGTCGGGCACCCGCGGCTGACCGAAACGACCGTGCACTGGCCGACCGTCACTGGCCCGACGCCCACCTTCCCCATAGCCTCCGATCCGTTCGACCATCCAGTCGCCTCGGCATCGGCGACCCCGCACGACCACTCGCCGACGCTTCCTGCCGAGACGACCCATCGCACGGCCGAACCGCACCTCCGTACCATCACGAACCCCTCGACAACCTGGAGTCCCCATGCGCACCAAGCTCATGGTCTCGGGCGCGGCAGCGGCGCTGATCGCCGCCACGGTGGCGGTCAATCCCGCCGTCGCCGATTCGCCCGAGACGTCCTACATCGTCCTCATGGACGCCCCACCCGCGATCGCCATGGATGCT
The DNA here is from genome assembly GCA_038233055.1 of Nitriliruptorales bacterium. Classification (GTDB taxonomy): domain Bacteria; phylum Actinomycetota; class Nitriliruptoria; order Nitriliruptorales; family Nitriliruptoraceae; genus Salsipaludibacter. The sequence continues at coordinate 7,623 of JBBSMS010000118.1, read as the reverse complement.
GCACCCGGCGCTGACGCCGCCGGGGACACCGCCCGTGGCCGGCGCGGGAACGACCGGGGTTCCGGCAAGGTCGACCTCGACTCGCGCGCCTCGCGGCGCTACCAGGCCGGCCTGGTGGACGAACAGGAGCAAGTCCAGGAGGCCGCCACCGGGACGACGACGGTCCTCCAGCGCTACACCAGGGCACTGAACGGGTTCGCCGCCATCATGACCGCCGAGGAAGCGGCGGCCATCGCCGACCAGAAGGGCGTCATGGCGGTCGTCGAGGACGAGTTGCAGCAGCCGCAGACCGACGTGTCGGGTTCATTCCTGGGCCTGGACGGTGGTGGCGAGGCCTATGCCAGTGGCCTCGACGGAGAAGGCGTCGTCATCGGCGTCATCGACACCGGCATCTGGCCCGAGCACGACTCGTTCGCCGACGACGGCAGCTTCGATCGTCCGGAGGGACTGGCCGACGACATCGCCTGTGACTTCGGCCAGACAGTGCTGCCCGACGGCTCCACCGCCAACGACTACAACGCCGACGACGCGGTCTACGACTGCAACAACAAGCTCGTTGGTGCCCGCGACATGCTCGTGACCTACAACGAGGTGATCGGCTACGAGGAGTACGCCTCGGCCCGTGACGCCGACGGTCACGGCACCCACACCGCCAGCACGGCCGGCGGCAACGCCGATGTCCCCGCCGAGATCTTCGGCATCGACCGTGGCGAGGTCACCGGGATCGCGCCCCGCGCCTCCATCATCGCCTACAAGGGACTCGGGGATCTGGGCGGCTTCACCTCCGACCTGGCCGGCTCCATCGACCAGGCCGTGGCCGACGGCGTCGACGTCATCAACTACTCGATCGGGTCCGCCAGCCCCAGCCTGGTGTCCGCCGACGACGTCTCGTTCCTGTTCGCGGCCCAGGCCGGCGTCCACGTGGCGACCTCCGGTGGCAACAGCGGCCCGGATCCGTCCACCATCGGCAGTCCGTCCTCGATCCCGTGGCTGACGACGGTCGGTGCCTCGACCCACACCCGCGGGTTCGAGAACACCGTGACCCTGGGCGACGGCACCACCTTCAGTGGCGTGTCCATCACCGAAGGCCTCGACGAGGCCCCACTGGTCGACTCCGAGACCTTGGACAACACGCTCTGCCTGCCCGCCGGAACGACCGACCCGTACGTCGTGCCCGACGGCGGGTTCAACGCCGACGTCACCGGCAAGATCGTGCTGTGCCAGCGCGGGACCAACGCCCGCATCGAGAAGTCTAAGGTCGTCGCCGACGCCGGTGGCGTCGGGATGATCCTGTTCAATGCCGTGCCCAACCAGTCCTTCGTCACCGACAACCACTACGTGCCGGCCAGCCACATCGGCCCGGAGCTCGGCCAGGACGTCAAGGACTACATCGCCGACGCCGCCTACGACGCCACGGCGTCGCTCACCCAGGGCGAGAAGGTCGCCGTCGAGGGCTCGGTCATGGCCGACTTCTCGTCACGTGGCCCGACCGGTACACCCGCATCGGCCGACATCATCAAGCCGGACGTCACGGCGCCCGGTGTCAACATCCTGGCCGGCAACACCCCGACGCCCACCCTGGGACGTCCGGGTCAGTTGTTCCAGTCGATCTCGGGGACGTCGATGTCCAGCCCGCACGTGGCCGGACTGATGGCGCTGCTCGATCAGGCACACCCGGACTGGTCACCGGCGGCGGTCAAGTCGTCCCTGATGACCACGGCTCGCCAGGACGTCACCAAGGAGGACGCGCAGACGCCGGCCGATCCGTTCGACATGGGCGCCGGTCACGTCGACCCGGGCAAGTTCCGCCGGCCGGGCTCGATGTTCAAGCCGGGCATCGTCTACGAGGCCGGCACCAACGACTACTTCGCGTTCCTGTGTGGGGCGACCGCCGCCGTCAACCCGGCCCTGTGCGACCAGTTGGTGGCTGCGGGCTACTCGACGGCCGCCAGCGACCTGAACCTCCCGTCGATCGGCATCTCCGCCGTCGCCGGGCCGGTCACGGTTACGCGGACCATCACCAACGTGTCCGGACGGCGCCTGACCACGCGTGCGCGGGTCGAGGAACCCGAGGGCTTCTCGGTCGACGTGTCGCCGTCGGCGGTGCGTCTGGCCCCCGGCGCGAGCACCACGGTCGACATCACCGTGACCAACAACTCGGCACCCGCCGACGAGTGGCGCTTCGGATCGCTGACCTGGAAGGGCGGAGGCACCTCGGCCCGCAGCCCGATCGCGGTCAAGGGGGCGCTGTTCGATGCTCCCGACGAGTTGGTCGAGTCCGGTGCGTCCGGGTCCGCGTCGTTCGACGTGGCCTTCGGCTACACCGGGGAGTACACCGCTGCGGCACATGGCCTGGTCGCCGACGCGCCCGAGGTCGGGACGGTCGTGCAGGATCCGGACCAGTCGTTCAGCCCCACCGACGGATTCTCCACGCCGATCCCGGTCGACCTGTCCGATGCGGCCCTGTACCGCGTCGTGATGGAGCAGGGTGACGTGACCGGACCGGGTGCCGCCACGGCCGACCTCGACCTGTACCTGGTCGACGAGTCCGGCACCACCGTGGCGAGTTCCGGTGCGGGCGGGACCGACGAGGTCATCGACGTCGTGCTGCCCGAACCTGGCGCGTACACCCTGTACGTGCATGGGTGGCAGACCGGCGATGTCGAGCTGGGCTTCACCGCCCACACGTGGACGGTGCCACTGACCCCGGGGACGGGCAACCTGTCGATCGACAGTGCGCCGACCGAGGCGGTGACCGGCACCACCGGGACCATCGACATCAGCTGGGACGGTGCCGCCGCCGGCACCAACCTCGGCGCGGTGTCCCACAGTGGACCGGACGGGCTCCTGGGCCTGACAGTGGTCACCGTGGAGAACTGAGCGCAAGCACGACTACCGCATGACGCGAGGGGGAGCCCACACGGGTTCCCCCTCGTCGTCTGCCGGGGGCGCGTCGGGGCCGTCCGGCCCGCCGCGCCGCCCTGGTGTTCAGTCGTCGAGGCCGGGTGGCGGGACGAACCCGAACCCGCCGTCCTGCGCATCGGACCGACACAGGCCGGGTTCTTGGCCGGCGGCGGCGGTGTACAGCCACACGCGGTCGCCCTGCCGCAGCAGGATCCGGTAGCCGTCGACCGGGGCCTGGGTCACGACCTGGCCGGGGCGCGGACATCCCACGCTCCCGTCCGGGAAGGTCTCGGGGCGTGCCAGCATGACGTCCACGTCGCCGTCCACGCGGCTGCCCAGGTCCCGGACCGCGGACGTCACGACCGACTGCAAGTCCGGGCCCATCGTCGCCGGGTCCACCGGACGGGTCGGCAACGGGGTCGGGAGCACGTCGGACGGGAGTCGCTCCGGCTCCGGGGTGACCAGGTCGTCACGGGACGGGACGGGCACGGTGGACTCGTCTGGCGAAGGTCCCACGGTGGGCTCCTGCGAAGTCGGATTGGACGGGGCGGCGGTCGGCGACACGCTCGGGATGGACGTGGCGGCCGGCCCGGCAGCCGTGCCGCAGGCGACCAGCATGCCGGCCATGGCGCCGACGAGCAGGCCGACCCGTCGGACCGGGACGCGAACGCATGGCGAGGACGAGGTCGGGCCGTGCATGGGCAGGCCTCCGGGAGTCGCGGACGGACACGACAGTGGGACGTCTGAAACCCCGCAACCGTTGCGACGATCAGCCGAGGTCGCGCGTCCTCGCTGCGCTCACAACGTCCAGACTCCACCATGGAACCATCAGGTTTCGGCCGCCACCAACTCGGCCAACTGGACCGTGTTCAGCGCAGCACCCTTGAGGAGGTTGTCCCCGGCGACGAACAGGTTCAGGCTGTGGGGATCACCGAGGTCGGAACGGATGCGCCCGACGACCACCTCGTCGCGGCCGGCCGAACCCAGCGGCGTCGGGTAGGCCAACGCCTCGCCGTCGCGCCCGATGCCGTCCTCGACGACCATTCCGGGCGCGTCGGCCAGGACCTCGAGCGCGCCGTCGCGGGACACCTCGTCGCGGAACGTCAGCCGGGCCTGGATCGCATGGCCGACCACCACGGGCACGCGCACGCACGTGGGCGAGACGCGCAGGGACGCGATCGACAGGATCTTGCGCGATTCCTCGACCAACTTGCGTTCCTCGACGGTGTTGCGGTCCTCGTCGAAGTCGCCGCAGTGCGGCAGGACGTTGAACGCGATCGCCTTGGAGAAGTTGTCCGGCGTGACCGCGGCCTCGGCTGCGAGCCCGTCGGCGCGCAGCCGGTCGACGTCGTCCACCAACTTGCGGGCCTGTTCGACCAGCTCGGTGATCCCGGACTGCCCGGCGCCGCCGGCCGCCTGGTAGGTCGTGGCGACCATCTCGCGGAGACCGAAGGCGTCGTGCAGCGGCTTGGCCGGCACCATCAGGACCATCGTCGTGCAGTTGGGATTGGCGATGATGCCGCGCGGCCGGTCCCGGATCGCCTCCGGGTTGACCTCCGACACGACCAACGGGACATCGTCGTCCATCCGCCATGCCGACGAGTTGTCGACCACGACCGCGCCGTTCTCGGCCGCGATCGGCCCGAACTCGCGCGACCGGGTGGCCCCGGCCGAGAACAGCGCGATGTCGACGCCACCGAACACGTCCGGGTGCAGTTCGCGGACCGTGACGGTGCCGTCCTTCCACGGCAGGGTGCGGCCGGCCGACCGCGCCGACGCGACCACGATCGGGTCGCCGGCGACGGGGAAGTCACGGCGATCGAGTTGGCGCAGGAGTTCGTGGCCGACGGCACCGGTGGCACCGACGATGGCAACGCGGAAGGAGGACATGGGACACCCTTGGCGATCGAGCAGGCGAAGCCCCATCGTGCCATGCCCACCCACCGGATGCCAACGCCACCCCCGCCATCTCGCCCGATCCCACCACCTGCCCACGTCGAGTGAGCGCCCTGCCCCGAGATACCGGGGTGATCAGCACACCCCCACGCATCGCGCCGACCACCTCCCACGTCGAGTGAGCGCCCTGCCCCGGGATACCGGGGTGATCAGCACACCCGACCGGGCGTCAGGCGATGGCGACGGGGGCGTCGCCCAGGCCGAAGGCATCGTGGACGGCCTGCACGGCGCGCTCGACGTCGGTGGCGGCGACCACGACCGACACGCGGATGGTGGAGGTGGAGATCATCTCGATGTTGATGCCGGCTTCGGACAGCGCGGCGAACATCCGCGCGGCGATGCCGGGGTGGGTCTTCATGCCCGCGCCAACCAGCGACACCTTGGCAACCGCGTCGTCGACCGTCGCCCCGGCCGCGCCGATCTGTTCGGCCAGTCCCAGCAGCAGCGCGCGGTTGCGGGTGGCGTCCGCGCGCGGAACGGTGAAGGAGATGTCGGTCGCGCCCGCCTCGGACACGTTCTGGACGATCATGTCGACGTTGATCTCGGCGTCGGCCAACCCGCTGAACAGCTTCGCGGCCACCCCCGGATGGTCCGGGACGTGCTGGATCGTGACCTTGGCGTCGTCGGTGTCGTGGGCGACGCCCGAGATGATGGCGTTCTCCATGATGTGCTCCTCGTGGACGATCCAGGTGCCGGGCTGGAAGCTGAACGACGACCGGACGTGGATCGGCACGCCGTGGTTGCGGCCGAACTCCACCGACCGAGCCTGCAGTACCCCGGCACCCTGGGCAGCCAGTTCCAGCATCTCCTCGAAGGTGACCTGGTCGAGCTTGCGCGCGTTGGGGACGATCCGCGGGTCCGCGGTGTAGACCCCGTCGACGTCGGTGTAGATCTCGCAGACGTCGGCCCCCAGCGCAGCGGCCAGTGCCACCGCGGTGGTGTCGGAGCCGCCCCGGCCCAGCGTGGTCACGTCCTTGGTGTCCTGGGACACGCCCTGGAACCCGGCCACGATGACGACGTTGCCCTCGTCCAGGGCGCCGGTGATCCGACCCGGCGTGATGTCGACGATCCGGGCGCGTCCGTGCGAGGCGTCGGTGATGATGCCGGCCTGCGACCCCGTGAAGGACTTGGCCGGGATCTCCAGCATCTGCAACGCCATCGCCAGCAGCGCCATCGAGATGCGTTCGCCCGCGGTCAGCAGCATGTCCAGTTCACGACCGGGCGGGAGGTCCGAGATCTTGGAGGCCATGGCGACCAGTTCGTCGGTCGTGTCGCCCATGGCGGACACGACCACGACGGTCTGGTTGCCGGCGCGATGGCTGCGGGCCACGCGGTCGGCGACGCGCTTCATCCGGGTCACGTCACCGACCGACGTACCGCCGTACTTCTGGACCACGATGGCCACGGTGCCTGCACTCCTGTGCTGGGGGTGGGGAAGTGGTGGGACGGGGCCGGACAGTACCGCGCGGACCACGGCGACTCAGGCGACCCCGGGTCCGACCAGCGTGCCGACCAGGAAGGTCAACCCCATCGCGAGCAGTCCGACGCCGACGTTGCGGGCCACGGCCGGCACGACCGGCGCCTCCCCCAACCGCGCCGAACCCCAGCCGGTCACCACCAGGGCGGCGGTGACCGCGCCCACCGTGATGGGGATCCGTGCGGACACGGGCGGCAGGACGATCGCGAGCAGCGGCAGGAGTGCCCCCAGCGCGAAGGACATCATCGACGACAGCGCGGCCGCGAGCGGGGAGGTGAGGTCGCCCGGGTCGATGCCCAACTCGACCTCGGCGTGCGCCGCCAGGGCGTCATGGTCGGTCAGTTGCCGGGCGACCGCCTCGGCCACGTGCCGGTCGAGGCCCTTGGCCTGGTAGATCTGGGTCAGTTCCTCCAGTTCCTCGTCGGGCATCTCGATCAGTTCGCGCCGTTCCTTGGCCAACAGCGCCTGCTCGGAGTCCCGCTGGGTGGACACGCTCACGTACTCGCCGCCGGCCATCGACAGCGACCCGGCCACCAGTCCGGCCACCCCGGCGACCAGCAGCGCTCGCGCGTCGGCAGTCGCGCCGGCCACCCCGACCACCAGTCCCGCCGTCGACACGATCCCGTCGTTGGCGCCCAGCACGCCGGCTCGCAGCCAGTTCAGGCGGGCGGCGACCGACCCGGTGTGGGGCTCGTCATCGTGGGCGTCCACGACGTCGTTCGGGCTTCGGGCACCGCTCGGGGCCGGATCGCAGGCCGCGCCCGCGGGGTCGACGGGTTCCGGCACGGGGCGACGATCCGTGCCGTCGCCCCCGGGCGGCGCGCCGACACTCACTCGACGACCCGTCGTCCGGTGAAGGAGCGCGCGAGGGTGACCTCGTCGGCATAGTCCAGGTCGCCGCCCACCGGCAGGCCGGACGCCAACCGCGTCACCGCCACGCCCAGCGGTGCCACCAGTCTTGACAGGTAGGACGCGGTCGCCTCCCCCTCGACGTTGGGGTTCATCGCGAGGATGACCTCGGTGATGCCTTCGTCGTCCAGGCGCGCCACCAGTTCGCGCACGTGGAGGTCGTCGGGCCCGACGCCGTCGATCGGCGAGATCGCGCCCCCCAGGACGTGGTATCGGCCGCGATACTCACGGGTGCGCTCGATCGCGATCAGGTCGCGCGGCTCCTCGACCACGCACAGCACCGTGGTGTCCCGGCGCGTGTCGCGACAGACCTGGCACTCCTCGGCCTGCGAGATGTTGAAGCAGCGGCGGCAGAAGCGGATGGTGTCCTTGACCGT
>JBBSMS010000117.1:0-10753 GCA_038233055.1 Nitriliruptorales bacterium | reverse complement strand
CACCAGCGCCGGCTCGGAGTCGAACGGGCCCCGCTTGTCCACGATCGCCGACGTCAGCGCGCCGTCGATCATGTCGTTGTCGAGCCCCCAGATCAGGAGTTGCGACACCAGCCCGCCGTCCTGGCCGGCCTCGTGGATGCCCTGGTCGGTGGCCCGCGTCAACAGGATCGAGCGCGTGAACCCGTACACCTGCTCGCGGTCACGGGGCTGGCCGAACAACACCTCGTCGAGGTCGGACTCCCAGTTGCGGAACCGCGGGCAGGCGCGAGTGCAGATGTCACAGCCACGGTCCCCGATGGTGCACTGGTCGTAGGCATGCCCGTCACCGACCTGGACCGGGAAGTAGTCATCGGTGTAGCCCAGCACGTCACGCGGACACGCCATCACGCACGCCGCACACCCGGTGCACAACCCCGTGTCGACCACCTCGTGGTAGAGCTCTCGCCAGTGCACGTCACCCACGGGCTCGCCTGTCCTCGTCGCCGGCCGTCCGGTCGCCCGCAGCCTAGGCGTTGCGGTCGTCGCACAGGCGACTGGCGGCGGCCACGATGTCGTCCACGCCCAGCAGGACGTGGTCGGCGGCAGGGCCGATCGGGACGAAGGAGTCGTGGCTGGCGACCGAGTCCAGCCGGCCGCCGAAGCCGTGGCGGGCGAGGTGGGCCACGACGGCGTCGGCGATCCCGCCGCCGGTGGCGCGGGCCTCGTCGGCGACCAGCACGGCCGGGTCGTCGGCCACCAGCGCCAGCACCTCGTCCAGCGGGAGCGGCGCCAACCAGCGCAGGTCCACGACGCGAGCGGTCACGCCCGTTGCGGCCAGCCGCGCGGATGCACGGCCCGACAGGTGCACGCCGTTGCCCCAGGTCACGATCGACACGTCGACCGTGTCGGGTCCGTGGATCCCGAGGTCGCCCGGCAGCAGCACGTGGTCGTCGTCGGGCCAGTCCGCCAGCCAGCCGCCGTCGCCCGGTTCGAGGTCGCGCTGGTGGTAGAGCGCGATGGGTTCGAGCACCACCACGACGTTGCCGTCCTCGACCGCCATCGCGGCCGCTGCCCGGACCAGCCCGACCGCGTCGTCGCCGCGGGTCGGCACGAACAGTCGCAGGCCCGGGATGTCGCGCAGCGCTCCGATCGCGTTGTCGTTGTGGAAGTGGCCGCCGAAGCCCTTCTGGTAGGCGAGGCCGGCGACGCGCAGCACCATCGGCGTGGTGAAGGCCCCGGCGGAGAAGAACCGGGTCGACGCGGCCTCGCCCCGCAGTTGGTCCAGGGCGTTGTGGAGGTAGGCGAGGTACTGGACCTCCGGGAACGGGAGCAGCCCCAGCAGGCCGGCGCCCTGGGCCGTGCCCAGGATCGTGGTCTCGTCCAGCAGGGTGTCGAAGACCCGGGCACGGCCAAAGGTGTCCTGCAGGCCCTTGGTGATGCCGTAGACGCCGCCCTTGGCGCCGACGTCCTCGCCGAACACCAGCGCCTCGGGTCGCGCCCGCAGTTGTTCCCGCAGCGCCCCGTTCAGCGCCTGGGCCAGCGTGACCGGGCCCGTCGGCCGATCGCCGCCGGTGTCCTCGCCCGACCCACCGGCCCGCGCGGCCGCCGCGACGGCGGCGCGGGCGACGACGTTCGGCCGGTGCGGGGCCAGCGGCGCCATGACCTCCTCGGCGGACGCCAGCAGCCGGTGGGTGCCGGCTCGCTCGACCAGGTCGTCCAGCCGCGCCGCCGTGTCGTCCAGGACCCCCAGCAGGTCCGCGGTGGTCGCGAGCCCGAGTTGCTGCAGGCGCGTGGCCACTGCCAGCAGCGGGTCACGGTCAAGGTCGGCCTGGATGTCGGACGGCCGGCGGTAGGCGGTCTCGACGTCGCTGCCGGCGTGGCCCCCCAACCGCACTGTCGGCAGTCGCAGCACCGCGGGCCGCCGGTTGGCGCGGACCTGTTCGACGGCGCCCGCGACCACCTCCCACACCGCGTCGACCTCGCCCACGGCGTCGTGGAAGGACAGGCCGGGGAGGTGGGACAGCGAGTCTGCGATCCAGCGCGCCGGGGTCCGGACCGAGATGCCGCGGCCGTTGTCCTCCACCACCAGCAGGAACGGGACCGGGTTGCCGTGGCGGTGCGCCCAGCGCGCTGCCGTCAGCGCCGACAACGTGGTGGCGTGGTTGGCCGAGGCGTCCCCGATGGTCGCCACCACGATCGCGTTCGCGGGCACGGCCGGTTCGGCCTGCAGGCGTGCGGCCCGCGTCAGCATCGCCGCCATGCCGACCGCCTTGGGCGGGTGCGAGCCGATCGTGGAGGTCTGCGGGATGATCCAGGTCGCCGGGTCGCCCCACACCTTGTGGCGTCCGCCCGAAGCTGGCTCGTCGGCCGCCGCGACCAGGCTGGCCACGGTCGCGGCCAGGACGTCGTGGTCCGGGTCCGGATGCGTGCGGGACTTGGCCATGACCAGTCCGCCGTCGCGGTAGTGCAGCAGGCACGGGTCGGTCCGGCGCAGGTGGGCCCCGACGACCGCGGTCAGTTCGTGCCCGGCCGACGAGATGGTGTAGAAACCGGTGCCACGGGCCCGCAGCGTCCGGGCGGCCACGTCCACCAGTCGCGACCGCACCATGTCGGTGAACAACGCCCGGGCGCGGTCGGCGTCCAGTCCGGCCGGGCTGGTCTCGCCGGTCGGGTCCACGGGGGTCCGCAGGTGCGCCCGCAGGCGCTCGACCGACGTCGTGACGGTGTCCGGCATGACCTCACACCTCTCGGCTGGACGAGGACGTCGTGGGCGCGGGGACGCCAGCGGGCGCCGCGCCGGGGCGGTGGCGGACGGTCAGCCCCACACTCAGCCCAGGAACGAACGCATGTCGGCGATGTCGTCGTCGAGCCCGGCCAGGACCCGTTCGGCCGCGTCCCTGCGCAGGCGCTGCTTGGTGGCGGCGTAGCCCGCACTCGGCAACTCGGCCAACTCCCGCGCGACGGCCAGGCCACGGTCGTGGACCTGGTCGACCGGGACCAGTTCGTCGGCGTAGCCCACGTCGACCGCGGTGGCGGGGTCGATCCGGCGGCCTTGCAGAACGAGGTCGTCGAGGTGATCGGCTGCGACGTTGCTGCGGGCCAGTGCGAGCCCGAACGCCGGCATCGTCATGTTGATCTGGGTCTCGGTCAACCCCCAGGCGAACTCGCCGTCGGCCGCGATGGCGTGGTCGCAGGCCATCGCCAGCATGGTCCCGGCAGCCAGCGCATGGCCGGTCGCGGCGCACACGGTCGGGCGTGGCTCGGTCCACAGCCGCATCATCGCCCGGCCGAACAGCACCAGCAGTTCGCCCACCCCGTCCGCGTCGGTCGCCGCCATGAACTTCAGGTCGAGTCCGGCGGTGAGGACCCCCTCGCGTCCGGTCAGCACGAACGCCCGCACGTCGTCGTCGGCGTCGTCCAGGGCGGCGATCAGTTCGCGGAACCGGTCCGGGTCAAGGGCGTTCTTGGCGCCGTCGTCCAACGTCAGGACGGCGATGTCGTCATCGGTGACGGCGACCTGCAGGCTCATGGTGACCTCGGATTCGGGGCGGGACCGGGTCGGTCGAGCCTAACGGCCGCGCGGCCGGCGGGACGGGATGCAGGTCATACGCTGCGGGTGCCGTCAAGGGTCGTGCGATCGCCCGGTCCTCGGACCGCGGACGGCCTCCGGCGGCGTGGACCCGCGGGACGCACGCGACCTCCCTCCTCGACCGCCACGGCCTGCTCCGTGACCCCGCGCCGGAATCGAACCACCCTGGCACCTCGAACCGGGACTCCTCGTGACCACCAGCCCGCGCACCGCCAGACGCGCCCCGCTGACCTCGCGCGAGCGCACGCTGGTGCTGGTGGCGTCGGTGGCCCCGATCGTGCTGGCGATGCTCGTGCTGTCGCCGTTCGTCCTGCTGGGTGAGGCGACCGGTGCGGAACTGGTCGCGGCCGGCCTGGTCTACGGCGGGTTGCTCGCGCTCGCGTCCGGGTTCGTGACCTACGACCGCGTGCAGGCCCGGCAGTGTCCCCGCTGCACGGCCCGCAACCCCCGCGATGCGACCACCTGCGACGACTGTGGCTACGACCTGGTGGAACGACCGCGCTGGCGCTGCGCGGAGCGTCACGCGGTCCGGCTCGACCCGGGCCTGTGCGACTGCGGACGTCGGCTGCAGCGGGTCGACGCGCCCCGCGGCATCGGCCGCGAGGTCCGCGGCATGCTGGTCGTCGGCGGCTGGATGCTCGGCTTCCTGCTGGTGATGGGCCTGGTCCTCAACTGGATCAGCGGCTGACCCACCCCGTCCCCCTGTCAGGCGCCGTCGTGAGGCCCGTGCAGGTCCAGCATCGGCTGGTCGAGGCCGTCCAGCAGGCGGACCCGCACACCCGACGTCAACAGGAACTCGCGGGTGTCGTCCCAGCCGTCGTAGCGACCGCCGGATGCCACGACCTCGCCCAACCCGGAGTTGGCGATCAGCTTCGCGCAGCCGAAACAGGGGGCGCCGGTGCCGTACAGCGACGCGTTGAGGCGATCGTTCGGGGTTGAGAACAGCAGTGCGTTGGCCTCGGCGTGGATGGCGATGCATTGGCTGTAGTCGTGGCTCTGGGGTGAGTCCGACAGCGCACGTGGGCAGGCCCCGTCCATGCAGTGGGGATGCCCCGACGGGGCCCCGTCGTACCCGGTGGCCACGATTCGCCGGTCCGACACGATGACGGCGCCGTGCTTGCGTCGGAGGCAGGTGGCCCGGGTGGCGGTCGCCCGCGCCAGGTCCAGGAAGTAGCCGTCCCAGGTCTGGCGGCCGCCGTCGTCGCGGGCCCCGGGCCCGAAGGCGCTGTCGTCGGCGATCATGGGGTGGTCCTCGCGCCGTCGTCGTCCGGCTGGCGTGGGCGTCGCCGCGGCAGGGTCATGCCGGTGGGATCGGCGGGATCATGCCCGGCGGCAGGGCGTCACGGCCCTGGAGCGGGGAGAGTTCGAACTCGGGCTCGCCGATGCGCAGGAACTCGACCGGCTCCTCGTCACGGAGGTGCTGCTCGACGATCTGCTCGACGTCGTCGACGGTCACGCCGCCGTACCACACGTCGTCGGGCGCCACGTACATCACGGGCCCGACCATGCACGGTTCGAGGCAGAACGACGCCACCACCTTGATGTCGTCCAGGCCGTGGGCGCCGGAGAACTCGCGCACCAGTTCGAACACGTCGCCACCCCCGCGGTTGAGGCATGATGGTCGCGGATGGGCCTCGTCGCGTTGGTTCACGCAGACGAAGACGTGCTTGCGAGGCTTGCCGGCTCGGGCCATGGACGACGGTCCTCTCGGGGCGGCGGGACCCCCCCGACGGTAGCGACGGGCACGACGACGGTCGCAACCTCGGGCGTGTCGACGGCGTCGGACCGATGGCCACCCGTCCGGCCCGACGCGACGAAGGAGCCCACGATGACACCTGTGCACCGGATCCCGTTCGTGGCGATTGCCGCGGTTGCGCTGGGCGTGGTCGTGCCCCCACCCGGTGTGCATGCCTGTTCGTGCGTCGAGCCCGCCCGCGCCGACGTCGCCGAGTGGCTCGACGGCGCCGACGCGGCCTTCGTGGGGACGCCCACGGCCCGGACCGAGCCCACGCCCGGCCCGGACGGGACGATGAGTTCGGACCAGGAGATCGAGATGACCTTCGCGGTGGCATCGGTGGCCAAGGGTGAGATGGGTCGGGAGGTCGTCGTCGCGACCGCGGCTGACGGGGCCTCGTGCGGCCTCGAAGGCGCCGGCCGGATGGCCGTCCTGCTCCGGGGATCGGCGGAGTTCGGCTGGGCGTCGGACTTGTGCAGCGTCGTCCCCGTCGAGACGCTCGCCGAGCTGGCCGACCTCCGTGATCCCTCCGAGCAACCCACCCCGCCCGTGGCCGCAGCGACCGCCTCCCCGACCCCGGCCGCCTCCCCACCCGCCGACGACGTGTCGCGCGGGGCCGGCGGGTCGACGTCCGGGCCCACGCCGGCCCTGCCCGGTGGGTTCGCGATCGGGGTGGTGCTCGTGCTCGCCGTGGCCCTGGTGCTGCGGCGCCGCCGGGCCTGAGCCCGGAAGTCCTGCCGGTCGCCGCGCGTTGGCGGGTGCAGACCCCGACCCACAGGCCGTCCCATGTCCGTGCTCCCCGCACCCGTCGACCCGTCAGACCCTCGTGGCGGGGTCGACACCGCCGTCGAGCGGATCCTCGCGCGTGCCGACGAGGGTGCGCGCCGCGTCGCCGTCGTGGGCCTGTCTGACCGACCGTGGCGTACCAGCCACGGCGTGGCCGCCGCCCTGCAGGCGGCCGGCTGGGACATCGTGCCGGTCAACCCGACGATTACGTCCAGCCTGGGGGTGGACGCCGTGCCGTCGTTGGCAGACGTCGAGGGACCGGTCGACCTGGTCGAGGTGTTCCGCCGGACCGAACACCTGCCCGGGGTGGCGGCGGAGGCGGCCGCGATCGGCGCGCCGGCGCTGTGGAACCAGTTGGGGCTGTCCAGTGCCGAGGCCGCCGCGATCGCCCGCGACCACGGGATGGACTACGTCGAAGATCGCTGCCTGAAGGTCGAGGTGGCGCGACGCCGATGACCCGACGATGATCCGCCGCCCCCGTCGCCGACCCGATGGCCCAGGCCCTCGCCCGCGTGCCCTGTCGACGGTGCAGGCGTGGTGGCCGGCTGCCCTGTCGGTGGTGCTGGGAGTGGTCCTGCTGCTGCAGCGACGGGACTTGATCACGATGGCCCCCGCGTTGCACGCGTTGTTCCAGATCATGTTCGTGATGGCCGTGGCCGCCTGGATCATCGGTGACCTCATGCGGTTCATCGTCTGGTGGTTCTGGACTCGCCAGCAGCCATGAGGTCGCGCGGTCGCGGCGTCGGTCAGCCGGGCGCCGCGATGTCGGCCACGGTCCCGCCCGATCGCGCGATCACCACCTCCGGCGCGAGCGGGAACACGCTGTTCGGGGTCCCCGCGGCCGCCCAGACGACCTCGTGGTCCAGCAGGTCGCGATCGACCAGGGTGGGGAGTGGTGCGGGATGGCCGAAGGGGGGCGTACCGCCGATCGCGAAGCCGGTCGCGGACCGGACGAGGTCGGCGTCGGCCTTGGTGACCGTGGCCGCCCCGAGCAGGTCGGCGACCCGGTCGACGTCGACCCGGTTGGACCCGGACGTCAGCACCAGGACCGGGTGGCCGTCGGCGGCGAAGACCAGCGACTTGACGATCTGGGCCACGTCGCACCCGATCGCGTCGGCGGCGTCGGCCGCCGTCCGGGTGCCGGCGGGGTAGCGGTGGATCTCCACGTCGTCCGGGTCGTCGAAGGTGGCCAGGAATCGATCGGTCGCGTCGGACATGGCGGGGCTCCGGTCAGCGAGCGGCGGTGATCGTGTCGGCGGTCATGGCGCCTCCGGCAGGTCGATCGTGGCATGCAGCGGCGACGCGCCGGGGGCCAGGGTGGCCCGGACCTGCAGGCGTGCGCCCGGGGATGGTGCCGGGCGGAAGCGGACCTCGCCGTTGGAGAAGGCGCGGTCGCCCCTGCCGACGGCGTCGACGACGGTGGCACGCTGCCCGTCGATCGCGATGGCCCACGCGTCGGCGGCAGGCACCCGGCGGGCCAGCGGCGTGGCGCCGTCGTCGTCGATCCGGGCGAAGCGCAGGTCGGCGACGTCGTCGTACACCTCCACCGACAGCAGCACCAGCCGATGGCCGTCGGTGGTGCCGAGGTCGTGCACCAGCGGGTCGACGCGGACGGGTTCCATGGTCACCACGTGATCGGAGGAGGGGGGCGGGCGATCCACGACCGTAGCCACCACCCGGGTCACCGATCCCGGGCGTCTGGCACCATGGGGGCATGTCCTACCTCGACCACGCCGCCTCCACGCCCGTCCGCCCTGCGGCCCGGGCGGCGCTGGCGCAGTGGATCGACCCGCCTGACGGCACGGTGCTGGGCAACCCGTCGGCCACCCACGCGGCGGGGCGCGCGGCCCGCGAGGCCGTCGAGGTCGCCCGCGAACAGGTCGCCGCAGCCGTGGACGCCCGGCCCGCGGACGTGGTCTTCACCTCCGGGGGGACCGAGTCGGACAACCTCGCCGTGAAGGGCCTGGCCTGGGCCGGGGCGCTGGCCGGCCGGCGCCACGTCGTGGTCTCGGCGGTCGAGCACCCGGCGGTCCGCAACGCGGCCCGCTGGCTCGCCACGCAGGGCTTCGCGCTGGATGAGGTGGAGGTGGGCCACGACGGTCGCGTGGACGTCGAGCGAGTGCTGGCCGCGGTCACCGACGACACCGCGGTGGTCAGCGTCATGGCGGCCAACAACGAACTGGGGTCGTGCAACGACGTCGACGCCCTCGCGGCGGCCCTGGTCGACCGTCCGGCGGTGCTCCACACCGACGCGGTCCAGGCCTTCGCGACCCGGCCGGTCGGGTTGCGGCCGGGGCTGGATGCCCTGTCGCTGTCCGGGCACAAGTTCGGGGGACCACCGGGCGTGGGCGTGGCCGTGCTGCGACGCGGTGTCGGGGTCGAGCCACTGTTGCACGGTGGCGGACAGGACCGGGGCGTGCGGTCCGGGACCTTCGCCGCCGCGCTGGATGCCGCGTTCGGGGCCGCGGTCGAGGAGGCGGTGGCCGATCGCGACCGGCTCGCCGCCGCGGCCCGGGACCAGGTCAAGCGGCTGCAGCGGGCCGCGGGCGACCTCGACGGCGTGCACGTGCACGGGCCGGTCACAGCGGATGCCCGCCTGGCCACCCACCTCCACCTCGGCATCCCCGGGGTCGAGGCCGAACTGCTGAGCTTCGGGCTCGACCAGGCCGGCGTCGCGGTGTCGACCGGCGCGGCGTGTGCCGCCGGTGCGACGGCCGCCAGCCACGTGACCGCGGCGTGTGGCATCGACGACGACGCCGTGCTGCGCCTGTCGGTCGGCTGGACCACCACCGACGCCGACGTCGAGCACGCCGCCGACGTCCTCGTTGACGTGGTGACTCGGCTGCGGGCGGGGCGGGGTCTGTTCGACGAGGTGCCCGCCCGGACCGGTTCCGGTGCGGTCGCGGCGGTGGCGCCGTGAGCCGCGTGCTGGTGGCGATGTCCGGGGGCGTGGACTCGGCCGTGGCGGCGGCCCTGCTGGTCGATGCCGGCCACGACGTGACGGGCGTCCACCTCAAGCTCGCGGACGTCCCGGCGAACCAGCAGGTGGTCGGGCACGGGTGTTGCAGCCTGGACGATGCGTCCGACGCCCGGCGAACCGCCCAGGTGCTGGGGATCCCGTTCTACGTATGGGACCTCGGCGACGTGTTCCTGCGCGAGGTGCAGGAGCCGTTCGCGGCCGACTACGCCACCGGGACCACGCCCAACCCGTGCGTCACCTGCAACGAGAAGGTCAAGTACGCGGCGTTGCTGGCGCGGGCACGGGCGGTCGGGTTCGACGCCCTGACAACCGGTCACCATGTCCGCCTGCGCACGCCCGACGGCGACGCGGTCACCGCGCCGGGTCACGCGGCTCACCTCCACCGCGCCGTCGACGACCGCAAGGACCAGTCCTACGTGCTGTGGATGGCGACACCGGACCAGTTGGCGCATTCGTTGTTCCCGGTCGGGGAACTGACCAAGGACGCGGTCCGTGACCGCGCCGGCCGGTTCGGGCTGCGGGTCGCGACCAAGCCCGACAGCCACGACATCTGTTTCGTCCCTGACGGCGACACGGCCGGGTACCTCGGTCGCCACCTGCCGGTGGTGCCCGGTGACATCGTCGATGTCTCGGGCACCGTGCTGGGGCGCCACCACGGCATCTGGCACTACACGATCGGGCAGCGTCGCGGGCTCGACCTCGGCCACCACGAGCGTCGCTTCGTCGTCGACGTGGACGCTGCGACCAACCGGGTGCTGGTGGGGCCGCGAGAGGCGTTGGCCACCCACGTCTTCCGGCTCGACGACCCGTCGTGGACCACCGGGACGCCCCCCGAGCCCGACCGGGACGTCCGGGTCCAGTTGCGCGCCCACGGCCGACCACTTGCCGGCCGGGTCGAGGTCGCCCACGACGGTGCCGCCCGGGTCTGCCTCGACGAGCCCGCCCATGGCGTCGCCCGGGGCCAGTCGGCGGTCGTGTACGACGGCGAGCACTGCCTGGGGGGCGGCCGCATCACCGCTGTGGACCGGGCCGTCGCGCTGGCAGCGTCCGGGTGACCCCACCGCCGGCCGCCGCACCGGCGAGCCTGCCCGGTTGCGCGGCCGCGATCCCCTGGGCGGGGGCGTGGCCTGGGTTCGGGAGGTGGCTGCGGGTGAGACGGTGGTGCTGGTCACCGACGAGGGACCGTCGGGGTCGCCCGAGCCAGTTGCGGCGGGCGGGCGGCCGACGGTCGTGGTCGCCCTCGACGTGGTCGACGGTCGCGAACGATGGCGTCGGGTGGTCGACGCCATCGACCGGGGCGAACCGCCCGGGCTGGTGGTCGATGCCTCGCCCGGGCCAGCCGTGCAGCGGTGGCTCGATCGCGTCGTGGTGAACGTCGAGGGCGACGTCCAGCGGCAGACGCTGGTGGTGGGGGTGGTCGGTGGCCGACGAGGGCGGCTGACGTGGCCCACGCCGTGGGCGACCGGGGGAGGGGGTGACAAGGACACCCGGCGCGACCATACTTGGAAGAGTCCGGTCGGCTCGCCGCCGACCGCCGCGTCCCCCACCTCCCTCGACCCCAAGGACTCCCCATGAGACGCCTCGCCGCCGGGCTCGCCCTGGCACTCGTCGCCACGGCCGCCGCGCCGGTCATCGCCCAGGACGCCCTCCCACAGGCCGTCACCACCGACCGCGAGATGGTCGT
>JBBSMS010000116.1:0-10817 GCA_038233055.1 Nitriliruptorales bacterium | reverse complement strand
TGGGGGTCACCGACCTGCCGACCCCGGCGGCTGGCCACGACGACGGGGACCTCGCCCTTCCACGCGCGCTGGACCGGACCTTCGCGGCCCGCCGGGACCTGCTGGTGCGGGCCGTCCCGGTCCCGCACCCGCTCGGGCAGGTGCCGGCCGGCGAGATCGACTCGGTGGTGCGGGTCCGGGCTCGTGCCGCCACCCAGTCCTACCGCGACAGCCAGCGCGCGCTGGCCGAGGCGATCGCGACCGAGTACCAACAGTTGGTCCCGGGCGAGCGCTCGCGCCAGGCCGCGGCCGACGCCGTGGTGGCCCTGCGTCCGGCGCTGACCCCGTCGGGACTGGTGGCCCTGGCAACTGACGGGGCCACGTTGGCGCGCCCGGTCAAGGTCGCTGCGACCGCCTATGCCCGCCGCCTGGTGGACGGAGCACCACGTGCCAACCAGCACGACTGGGACCTGGTCGTGGTCGACGAGTACCAGCGGCTCCCCGACATCGTGCTGGCGCTGCTGCGCCGGCGCACTCCGACCCTCCTGCTCTCGGGCGACCCGCTCCAGTCCTTCGCCGGGGCCGACGCCGCGGGCCACCTCGCCACGAGTACCCAGGCGACCCTGCGGACCAGCCTGCGACTGCCGTCCGCCATCGCGGCCTGGATCGACCGGTTCTGGGTCGACCACGACGAGGTCCCGCCGTCCATACGCTCGGCCGTCGCCGGGGGGAACGTGGAGGAGGTGACCGCCGGCCGTTCGGGGTCGCTCGACGACCGGGTCGCGGCGGCCCTGGCCGGCGACGAACCCGGGGCCGCCGCGGTCATCGCGGCCTCGAGCCTGGCCCGGACCCGCGACGACTGGCTGGACGCCACCGAGGCAGTGGGGCTGGAGTGGCCGCACGTCGTGCTGGTCGACCCCGAGCGGACCTGGCACGAGGACGGGCCCGCCGGGGTCTTCATCGGCGCCAGTCGCGCGATCGACCGGCTGACGGTGGTGTCCTGAGACCACGCAATCGGAGGCGGCTCCGGGCGAGCCGAGGACGCCGGCGGTCGTACGGGTGGACCGGTCGGCCGTCGGGCACACTGGTACGTCTCCGATTCCAGGAACTCGTCATGGGCGCACCGACGACAACAGGTGTTCCCCGGATGACCAGACGGACGCTGCTTTGGGATCTTGGTGCCGTCACCGTCGCAGTGGTCGCGGGTGGCTGCAGCCGCTCAACCGGGCCGTCGACCGTCCGATCCGCTGCGGGCACGGCAAGCACCCTGACCCAAAGCCCCTCGGGCACCGCTGCGTCTCCAGGAACCGGGTCGTCCAGCGGCGCGGAGGCGGCGACGCCGGACGCGGAGGTCCGGTGGGAGCGAGCACGCACCGCCCCGGGTGCGGCCTATGTCCTGGCTCGGGGTGGGGAGGCCACGATCGTGGACACGGGCGTGGACCAGAGCCAGGATCTGATCGAGGACGCACTGCACGCGCTGGACCTTGACTGGGGTGCGGCCGCAGCGATCGTGATCACCCACCGACATGACGACCATGCCGGCGGCCTGGTGCGGGTCGCCAATCTCGCACCGGCCGCGAGCATGTACGCCGGAGCCGACGACATCCCCGCGATCAACACCCCGCAGGACCGTGACCTCCTGGCCGTGGGCACAGGGGACCTCGTGGTCGGTATGGAGATCGTGTCCACGCCCGGTCACACGCCCGGCCACATCAGCGTGTTCGAACCGACCAGGGGCATCCTGGTCGCCGGCGACGCCCTGACCGGAAACCCCGGCGGGGTGATCTCTGGTTCCAACGCCAGTTTCACCGACGACATGGACGCCGCTGTCGCATCGGTGGCGACCCTGGCCACGCTTCGTCCCGACGTGATCCTGTTCGGTCACGGCGAACCCGTCACCACCGGCGCCGCCGCAGCGCTCGCCGACCTCGCCGACTCATGACGGTGGCGGTCCGCCACACCGCCGAACTGCGGCCCGCCAGCGCGGCACCGCCACGCTCCCGGGAAGTCTGCAACCTGCCCGAGCGCTCCAGCGCGAGGGCAGGCGTCAGCCCCCGGAGGCCGCGTCAGCGCAGGCCGACCAGGTCACCGGTGTTGGTGCCGACCACGATCGTGCCGTCGACCACGATCGGGGTCGAGGCCATGTAGTTGCCGTCCTCGCCGACGGGGGCGCGCCAGCGTTCGTCCCCGGTGGCCGGGTCGAGGCCGACCAGGCTCCCCCCCTCCTCAAGCGCCAGCACCGTGGCGTCGTCATCGCCGGTGATCGTCGGCGACGCATACACGGAATCGCCCACGTCCGCCTCCCACACGACCTCGCCGTCCTCCAGCGCGAGGGCCACGACCGTGCCGGCCGCGGTGGCCACGATCCCGACCGTGCCGTCGCCGGTGACCGCCATCGACGTGTAGACCGGGTCGCCGAGGTCGACGGTCCAGCGCGCGGCCAGCGTGGCCGGGTCGGCGGCCAGCACGGTCCCGTTCGTGGAGGCGACGACCACCAGGTCCTGCGTGACGGTCGGAGTCGCGGCGATGCCGGCCACGAAGGTGTCCTCGACGACCGGTCCGAGGTCGACCTGGGCCGTGACCTCCCCGGTGTCGGCTGCCAGCGCCCACAACTGGTTGGTGGTGTCGCCGATGACCACCAGGTCTCCGGCCAGTGCGGCGGAACCGTCGATAGGCCCGTCGACCGCGGTGCGCCAGGCTGCGGCGCCGTCGCTGGCCGACACCGCGACCACCTCGTCGCCCACGCCGACCACCAGGCGCCCCTCGGTGAGCAGCGGCGAGGATCGCACCCTCCCGCCCAGGTCCACCGACCAGGCCACTTCCCCGTCGTCCAGGGCGTACGCCGCCATCGTGCCGTCGCGGGCCACCACGACGACATGGTCGCCCGTCACGACCCCCGACGCGTCGGTGTCGGGGATGTCCGCCTGCCACCGGATGGTGCCGTCGGTGGCGTCGACCGCCACCAACTGGCCGTCGCCCAGCGGGGCCACGGCGACGCCGTCGGCGGCGACCGGCGAGGCGATCACGGGCCCGGTCTCGGCCACCGTCCAGGCCATGGTGGGCTCGACCGCGTCCGGTGGCCGCTCCACGGCATCGGTGAGTCCCGGTCGGGTCACGCCGCCGCGGAAGGTGCCGTTGGCCGGCGGGTCGGGGTCCACGTCGATCGACGTCGAGGCGCTGCACCCGACCAGCATCGTCGTCACCACCAGGACCGTCGCCACGACCGTCGCGGTCCCGGACGAGGTCCGGTGGCGGGCCACGTCAGAAGCGATCGGCGTCGCGGAGGTTGTCCGCGTACGCACGGTCCTTCATGGCCGTGAGGATCCGCAGCCGGTAGCGCTGCTCGGCGTCGGACGCGTCCCGGATCCAGGTCGCCGCCTGGCCGTCGAAGCGGTCCTCGGCCAGCGCGACGACATCGTCGCGGTCGAGGTAGCGCCCGAGGTCGGCGAGGTCGAGCAGGTCGCGGAGGCCCTCCTCGTCGTCATCGCGGTCGACCAGGTAGGCCGACACCAGCTGGTCGGGGTCGTCAGGGTCTTCGTCGAGGCACATCTGGCCGGTGTGCATGGCCATGTTCAGTTGGCGCATCTCGTGGGCCCGCCGGACGAACGATGCCAGGTCGGCCGCATGGTCCGGCGACGGGTCAGCCTTCAGCAGGGCCTTGTGGTCCTTGCGCAGTTCCCGGATGTCGGCATCGGGGACGACCGGTTTCCGGTTGGCCATGGTTGGCGGGCTCCAGCGTCGGGTCCGGTCGAGGCTAACCGACCCTCGGGGAGCGCTCCGCGCCGGGTGGGGCGGGACCGGGCAGTCCGCGGTGGTGCGCCTCGGTCGCCGCTCGATCACGTGCGGTGTCGGTGCACGGTCGCGTGCAGGGCCCGCCGCCGTGGTCAGGGCAGGAGCAGAACGAGCGCCAGCGAGTTCTGCAACCTGCCCGCGCGCCCTAGCGCGAGGGCAGGCGTCGTCGTCCCATGAACCCGTGGTCGACCCGGTGGTACCAGTCGACGTCGGGCTCGTTCTCGAGCCAGCAGAGGTAGACCTCGTCGCCGTCCAGGGTGCTCGGGAAGTCGAGCAGCAACGGGGCGTAGCCCTGGACCTCCAGGCCCCAGGCACGGAAGCCGTCCAGCAGGTCGCCCATCGTGGCCTCGAGCGCCTTGATGTCGGGGATGGCCACGTCCTCGCCCGAGTTGTGGGCCCTGGTGGTCCCCACCAGGGCCGCCCGCACGGTCACCAGCCGATCGGCGCGCTCGACGACGTCGCCCAGCAGCCCCCGCGCCTCGTCGAGTGTGAAGGTGCGGGGCACGGTGGTCCTCGGGGCGGGGGAAGGTGTCACCCTAGTCCGTGGCCGTCAGGTGCCCGGGTGGACGGCCGGGAGGTCGCGGGCGACCGGCACCTCGGTCCCGTGGAGTCACTGGTGCACTCACTGGCCGCGGGGTTCGGCCACGGTTGCACGCCGGCGGCGGAGGTGGTCGGACTCGGCGTCGTTGGTGACCAGGGCGAGGGCCCGGTCGAACGCCAACACGGCGGCACCCCGGTTGCCGAGCTCGGCCTCGAACTCGGCGACGGCCACGTGGAGGTAGGGGTAGTCCACCAGGACCGGGTGCGCGCGGAGCGGTTCCAGGGCATCCAGCCCCGCCTGCGGACCCTGGGCCTGGCCGCGGGCGACCGCGGCGTTCAGGTGTACGACGGGGGACGCCGTGCGTGCGGCGAGGTCGGCGTAGAGCGCCTCGACCTGGCGCCAGTCCGTGGCGGCGAACGTGGCGGCGTCGGCGTGGCAGGCGGCGATGGCGGCCTGGAGCTGGTACGGACCCGGCGTGCGGCGCCGCAGCGCCGCCTCCAGCAACTCGCGGCCCTGGTCGGCCAGGTCATGGTCCCAGCGCGAGCGGTCCTGGTCCTCCAGGCGGACCAGGTGGCCCCGGGCATCGACCCGGGCAGGTGCCCGGGCGTGGGTCAGCAGCACCAACGCCAGCAGGCCACCGACCTCGGCCTCGTCGGGCATGAGGTCACGCAACAGGACGGCGAGGCGGATCGCCTCCACGGCCAGGTCGCGGCGTTGCAGGTCGTCGCCGCTGGTGGCCACGTAGGCCTCGTTGAAGACGAGGTAGACGACCGCCAGCACCGTTGCGAGGCGGTCCGGCAACTCGTGGTCGGCGGGCACGCGGAAGGGGATGCCGGCGTCGCGCACCTTGCGCTTGGCACGGACCAACCGCTGGGCCATGGTTGCCGGTCGGACCATGAAGGCCCGGGCGATCTCGTCGTTGGTGAGGTTCGCGACGTAGCGCAGGGTCAGTGCGACCTGGGCCGACGTGGACAGCGCCGGGTGGCAACAGGTGAAGACCAGTCGGAGCTGGTCGTCGGCGGTCGGTTCGTCGAGCATGCCGTCGCCTCGTTCCTCCACCAGGTCCCGCAGGGCCGCGTCCGGGGCGACCGACGGCCGCGACCCCACGACCTGTTCGCAGCGTCGTCGGCGGACCGCGGCACGCACTCGGTCGACGGCGCGACGTCGTGACACGGTGTGCAGCCACGCCGTCGGCCGCTCCGGGATGCCGTCGACGGGCCAGGACCGGGCCGCGTCGGCCAGGGCGTCGGCCAGCGCGTCCTCGGCCAGGTCGAAGTCGCCACCGCAGCGCCGGACCAGTGCAGCGACCAGGCGGGGGCGGTCCCGGGCGAGTACGTCGCCCAGCACCGCCTCCACCGTGACACGGGGCGGGTCGGTCACGACTCGGGGATCTCCATCACGGGTCGGACCTCGGTGGAGCCGTGCGGCGTGGAGGGGCACCGCGCGGCCCATGCCGTCGCCTCGTCGAGGTCGGCGACGTCGATCATGTAGAAGCCGCCCAGGACCTCTTTGGTCTCGGCGAACGGGCCGTCGGTCAGGATCGTTTCGTCGTTGCGGATGCGCACGGTCGTGGCCGTGCCGGACGGCTGGAGCGCCTCGCCACCGACAT
The DNA here is from genome assembly GCA_038233055.1 of Nitriliruptorales bacterium. Taxonomy (GTDB): domain Bacteria; phylum Actinomycetota; class Nitriliruptoria; order Nitriliruptorales; family Nitriliruptoraceae; genus Salsipaludibacter. The sequence goes on along the minus strand of JBBSMS010000116.1, from coordinate 4,896 downwards.
AGGCACCGGCCTCACGGAGGTCGTCGGTGTAGTCGAACCAGCGTTGCATCTCGGCGGCCTGCTCCGCCTCGGTCGCCGTGGGGAGAGCTTCTTCGTCGTAGAGCAGGATCAGGTACCTCATCGTCGGTCCTTTCCGTCCCGGTTGGTCCGGGTCAGTGTGGCAGGTACCCCCGTCGTGGGGGCGGGGTCGGCGGTCGCCTTCCAACCGGTGGTCGTTGCCCCGGCTCGGCCCCCGACAGATCGACGGTCGTTCGTGCGCGGATCGCACGTCGAGGCGACTCGCAACCGCGTCGGACCACCGACGTCCGTGGCCCGCCGATGGAAGGGGTGTGGGGCCGCTGGCAGGGCGCCAGATCCCGGTGCACGGCATAGGGTGGACACGACGAGAGGAGCCCCCATGTCCGACGTGTCCGAGTCCATCATCACCGACGGCATCCCCGTGCAGTACCCGGATGTCGACGAACAGGAGACCGCCGAGTGGCTGGAGTCGTTCGACGCCGTCACCGACGCGCGCGGCCAGGCCCGCTCGCGATACCTGCTGCTGCGCCTCTTGGAGCGGGCGCGCCAGCACAACATCGGGGTCCCGGCGCTGACCACGACCGACCACATCAACACCATCCCACCGGAGCGCGAGCCGGAGTTCCCCGGTGACGAGCACCTCGAACGCCGGATCCGGGCCTACATCCGTTGGAACGCCGCCGTCATGGTCCACCGGGCCAACATCGTCCACGGGGTCGGCGGCCACATCGGGACGTATGCGTCCGCGGCGTCGCTGTACGAGGTCGGGTTCAACCACTTCTTCCGCGGCAAGGACCACCCTGGTGGTGGCGACCAGGTCTACATCCAGGGCCACGCGTCGCCCGGCATCTACGCGCGGGCCTTCCTGGAGGGTCGGCTCACCCAGGACCAACTCGACGGGTTCCGGCGCGAGGTCGAACCGGGCGGGCTCGCCAGCTACCCGCACCCGCGACTCATGCCGGACTTCTGGGAGTTCCCGACGGTGTCGATGGGCTTTGCGGCCATCAACTCGATCTACCAGGCTCGCTTCAACCGCTACCTCCAGAATCGCGGCATCAAGGACACCTCCGAGCAGCACGTGTGGGCGTTCCTGGGTGACGGCGAGACCGCCGAACCCGAGAGCCTGGGCGCGCTGAGCGTCGCCGCGCGCGAGGGCCTGGACAACCTCACCTTCGTCGTCAACTGCAACCTCCAGCAACTCGACGGGCCGGTCCGGGGCAACGGCAAGATCATGACGGAACTGGAAGGTGTCTTCCGGGGCGCCGGCTGGAACGTCATCAAGGTCGTGTGGGGCGGTCCGTGGGACGACCTGCTGGCCAAGGACGTCGACGGGTTGCTGGTCAACCGGATGAACGAGGTCCCGGACGGCCAGTTCCAGACCTACACGGTCAAGCCCGGATCGTTCATCCGCGAGGACTTCTTCGGGGCCGACCCGAAACTGCTCGAGATGGTTGAGCACCTGTCGGACGAGGACATCGAGAAGTTGCCGCGTGGTGGCCACGACTACACCAAGGTCTATGCCGCGTTCAAGGCCGCCACCGAACACCACGGTGCGCCGACGGTCATCCTCGCCCAGACGATCAAGGGTTGGACGCTGGGGCCGGACTTCGAGGCGCGCAACGCCGTCCACCAGATGAAGAAGCTCAACCAGGACTCGCTCAAGACGTTCCGCGACCGGCTCTACCTCGACATCTCCGACGCCGAGATCGAGGCCGACCTGCCGCCCTACATCACCTTCGACGACGACGCAGATGAACAGCAGTACCTCATGGCCCGGCGCGAGGAACTGGGCGGCTACGTCCCCGATCGCCGCGTCGACTACACCATGCCGGAACTCCCGGCCGACGAGGTCTACGACTCGCTCAAGGAAGGTTCGGGCAACCAGGAGATCGCGACCACGATGGCGCTGGTCCGACTGTTCAAGGACCTGTTCCGCCACAAGGGGGACAAGGACGGTCCGGGCGGGATCGGCAAGCGGCTGGTCCCGATCATCCCGGACGAGGCCCGCACCTTCGGCATGGACGCGATGTTCCCCACGTTGAAGCTCTACAGCGCGACGGAACAGGCCTACGAGTCGGTCGACTCGGACCTGCTTTTGTCCTACAAGCAGTCACCCAAGGGCCAGATCCTGCATGAGGGGATCACCGAGGCCGGTTCGATGGCGTCGTTCCACGCGGTCGGTTCCAGCTACGCCACCCACGGCGAGCCGATGATCCCGCTGTACCTGTTCTACTCGATGTTTGGTTTCCAGCGCACCGGCGACCAGATCTGGTCGGCCGCGGACCAGCGTGCCCGCGGGTTCCTGATCGGCGCGACCGCCGGCGGCACCACGTTGAACGGCGAGGGATTGCAACACCAGGACCGCCACTCGTTGCTGTTGGCCCAGTCCAACCCGGCGATCGAGGCCTACGACGCCTCGTTCGCCTACGAACTGGCCGTGCTGATGCAGAACGGCATCGAGCGGATGTTCTCGGACAAGGTGGTCGAGGGCGGCGAAGACGTCATCTTCTACCTCACCGTCTACAACGAGCCACGGCTGCAGCCGGCGATGCCGGAGGGCCTGGACCCCGAGGACATCGTGCGGGGCATCTACCGCTACCGCGCGGGTGAGGACGGCCAGCACGAGGCCCACATCCTGTCGTCGGGCACGATCACGTACGAGGCGTTGCGCGCGCAGGAACTCCTCGCGGAGGACTTCGACATCCGGGCCGACGTCTGGTCCGCACCAGGCTGGAACCGGCTGTTGCGGGACGGTACGGAGTGCGAGGCGTGGAACCGGATGAACCCGAGCGAGGAGCAACTCGTCCCCGAGATCACGACCGCGCTGGAGGGCACCGAGGGCCCGTACGTCGCCGTGTCGGACTGGCTCAAGGCGACGCCCGTGCAGATCGCGGACTGGATCCCGGGCCGCTTCGCCGTGCTGGGCACCGACGGCTTCGGCCGCTCCGACACCCGCGAGATGCTGCGCCGCTTCCACCGCATCGACGCCGAGTCCATTGCCATCACGGTCCTGGCCGAACTGGCCGCCGAGGGCGACGTCGACTGGTCGGTGGTCAAGGACGCCATCACCAAGTACGGCCTGGACGAGATGACGTCGTGGCCGTTCATCGGCAACCGCCGGACCGGCGACGTCACCTTCTGAGTTGGGCGGCGGTCCCGCCCCCGTGCGGCCGGTCCCGCCAATCCTGCCCCACACCGGCCCGGGACCCGGGTCCCGGCCGGGGCGGATCGGCCCGGCGCTAGCATGTGGTTTTTCACCCAGCCGCGGACGCCCTCATGAAGATCGCCATCGCCGGGATGGGCTACGTCGGCCTGGGCAACGCCATCGCGCTTTCCCACCACCATGACGTGATGGTGCTCGACATCGATCCCGAGCGGGTCGAGTTGCTCCGGACCGGCCGCAGCCCGATCGTGGACCCGGACGTCGAGCAGCACCTCGCTGCCGGTGACCTCCGGTTGGTCGCAACCCTCGATCCGCACGAGGCCTACGCCGGGGCCCACGTCGTCATCGTGGCCACGCCGACCAACTACGACCCGGACACCAACGAGTTCGACACCTCCTCGGTCGAATCGGTGATCGCCGACGTGGTCAAACTGGAACCGAGTGCGACGGTCGTGATCAAGTCCACCATCCCCGTGGGCTTCACCGAGGCCATGCGGGACCGCCACCCTGACACGACGATCCTGTTCTCCCCGGAGTTCCTGCGTGAGGGCCTGGCCCTGCACGACACGCTGCACCCGTCCCGGATCGTGGTCGGCGACGAGTCCCCGCGCGGCAAGGAGTTCGCGAACCTGCTGGCCGAGGCGGCCGAGGACGACGACGTCCCGGTGATGCTGACCGGGTCCACCGAGGCCGAAGCGATCAAGCTCTTCGCCAACACCTACCTCGCCCTGCGCGTGGCGTACTTCAACGAACTCGACACGTATGCGTCGACCCACGGGCTGGCCACGCGCGCGATCATCGACGGCGTCAGCCTCGACCCGCGGATCGGTGACCACTACAACAACCCGTCGTTCGGGTACGGGGGCTACTGCCTGCCCAAGGACACCCGGCAACTGCTGGCCAACTACTCCGACGTCCCCCAGAACCTGATCAAGGCGGTCGTCGAGGCCAACGCCACCCGCAAGGACTTCGTCGCGGCCGACATCCTCGCGCTCCAGCCGCGGGTCGTGGGCATCCACCGCCTGATCATGAAGGCGGGCTCGGACAACTTCCGGTCGTCGTCGATCCAGGGGATCATGCGGCGGTTGGCCGCCGCCGACGTCACCGTGGTCGTCCACGAACCGGAACTGGATGCCAGCGAGTTCCATGGGTGCGAAGTCGTCGAGGACCTCGACGAGTTCATCGATCGGTCGGACCTGGTCGTGACCAACCGGTGGTCGTCGGACTTGGTCGAGGCCGGCGCGGGCGACAAGATCTACACGCGCGACCTCTTCGGACGCGACTGACGCGCCCCCGGGGCGGTCGGTCGAAGTCACACCTCATGCTGCTGCCGTGGAGACTGCCACGTGGAACTTCGGGCCCGACCCGGATCCCTGGGGGCGCTCGCCGGCGAGCACCGGCGCAAGGTCCTCGAGGGCGACGGTGGCGGCGATGAGGGGACGGGGGTCGACGTCTCCGCCCGCGTAGGCCTCGATCGTCGCGCTCAGTCCAGGTGAAGCACTCAGCACGCCGACGGCGGTCACGTCCTTGAGCGCAAGGGTGCGGGTGTCGACCAGGCTCGGTGAGCCCGCCAATCCCACGTAGACGACGCGCTTGCCGGGCTCGACGAGGTCGAGCGCCATCGCCGGGAGGGCCGGGGCGTTCGAGCAGTCGATCACGGCATCCCAGGGACGGTCGGGGAGCTCGTCCCGGGTCAGGACCCCGTCGAAGCCGAG
>JBBSMS010000115.1:0-10837 GCA_038233055.1 Nitriliruptorales bacterium | reverse complement strand
CCTGCCCGAGCGGGTGCGGGACCGGGACGGCCCGCACCAGCAGGTCCCGGCGGGCCGCGAAGGTCCGGTCCAGCGCGCGTGGAAGGGCGAGGTCCCCGTCGTCGTGGCCAGCCGCCGGGGTCGGCAGGTCGGTGACCCCCAGGTACCGCAGCACGTGTTCCTGTGGCACCGGGGTCACCGAGGCTGTCCCGAGGAGCCGGGTCAGGGCCTCGGCCCGGCGCGCCAGTCGGGTCGTGCCGGTGACGAACAGCACCCGGTAGCGCGACGGCGTGTCCGACGACAGCAGGCGCCGAGCGAGTTCGACCATCACGATCGCCGACTTGCCGCTGCCGGGCGGACCGGTCAGGACGACATCGCCGTTCGCCGCCGACACCATCGCCAGCACCTCGCCCTGCTCGGCGGTCAGCGTTGCCAGGGGGTCCGACATGCGGTCACGAACGGCCGCGGCCCGCATCCGTGCCCGGATGGTGTCGGCCAGTGCCACGTCGTCGGCCGTCAGGCGGTGGAGGTCAATGGTGCCGTCAGGGTGCTCGGTGGCCAGCAGCCGGTCCGGGGCGAGGAGGTGGGCCTGCCCGACCGGGGCGTGCCACGGCACCAGCACCACCTCCTTGTCGGGGTCGAGGACCGCCATCCGTCCCACCACCGGCTCCCCGTCGGCGCCGGTGGCCACGACCAGGGCAGCGCCGTTGCGACGCATCTCGTCGGCCTGGCGCAGGAAGTCGGTGAAGGAGCGCGCGACCAGGGCATCGTCGGGGTCACCCGTCTCGGTCAGCCGGAGCACCTCGCGCTCGCGCCGCGCGATGGTGGCCGCGAGCAGGCCCCGCGCCTGGTCCACCCGCGCCATGACCCGCGTGGCGACGGCGGGATCCACGGTGGCACCGGACGGCGTGGGCGACATGACCGATCCGATGCACGACGATCCCACGCCGCCGCGGCGGCGTGGGAGGAGCTCGCCAGACTAGCCCGACCGATCGCGGGCGTTCGGTCCCGCCGAAGGCCCGTCGGCCATCGAATCTGCCCCAGCGATGAACCGAGCAGGTGGGTCCGTGCGAACACGCATGTGTCGGCACGTCATCAGACCGGGGACCACCATGCGCACATCCTTCGCCCGGTGATCACCGAGATCACCCTTCGCGGCACGACCACGTACGGCCTCGACATCCGGGGTGCGGCGGCGGGACCACCGCCGTGCCGCCCCCGACCACCTCGGGAGTGGCACGGCCAGTACCGTTCCACACCGCTTCCCCCAGGCATCCGACCGAACCGACCGGACACCGTGGACACAGCGCGCCGGCACCTCGACCAGGCCGCCACCGATGCGCACCTGGTGGCGCGGATTGCCGCGGGCGACACCGACGCGGCCGTGCGCGAGCTCTACGCCCGCCACGGACGACGCCTGTACGGCTTCGCGCGGCAACGGCTCCACGACGAGCGACTTGCCGAAGAGTTGGTGCAGGACGTGTTCGTGCGGCTCTGGCGCAGCGCTGAGCGCTTCGACCCGGCGCTGTCCACCGTCACCTCGTTCCTGTTCCTGCTCGCCCGAAGGTCCGCGATCGACCTGCATCGCCACGCGGCCGCCCGCCCGGTGTTCGCCGATCGCGACCTGCCCGACCGCCCGCTCGGGGACGACACGCACGACCAGTCCCTGGTGGGCATGGAGATCCGGGCCGCGCTCGACCACCTGACCGACGCGCATCGAGAAGTCCTGTCCCTGCAGTTGGAACACGGCCTGACCGTACGAGAGGTGGCGGATCGTGTCGGCATCCCCGTCGGCACGGCCAAGTCCCGTCGCTTCCACGCGGTGCGCGAACTGCGAACCCACCTGGAGGAGCGTGGTCTCGATGGCTGACCGCAACCTCCCCCACGTCGACGTCGCCGGCTGGCTGCTGGGCGACCTCGAACCCGACGAGCACGACCGCATCAGTCGGCACCTGGCGGCCTGCGCCGCGTGCCGCGTCGCGGTCGACGACCTGCGCGACGCCGCCGAGTGGGTGCTGGGCGCCGGCCCGGACCCCGAGCCGTCGCCCGGCCTGCCCGACCGGATCGTCGCGGCGATCGAGGCCGAGGCGAACCCCACCCCCCGTGACCCCCCCGGAGGGGCTGACGGCCGCGGACCTGACCCGGACCGACCTGGTCCCTCCGGACCCGCGACGGACGAGTCCTGACCGGACCGTCGTGGCGGGGCCGGAGGCCACCACCGCGGACCCGACCGGGGCGGCCACCGCCGACCCCCGCGACTCCTCCCGATCCCCGTGGCCGGGACTTGGCGATGGCCGAGCCGACGACCAGGCCAACGACCAGGCCGACAACCGGGCCAACGACCGCGCCAACGACCGGGCCGACGAGCGCAAGACCGGACCGAGCATCCCGGCCGCGCCCGGGCCAGCCGCGCCCACGACCCGTTCGACGGCGGCGGGCCGGGCCGGTACCGGCGACCCGCATGCGCTCGACGATGACGTCCCGGTGGCCCCGACCGACACCGACCACGCCTGGTCACCCGCCCAGGCCTCGACCCGACCCCCGGGTCGCGACGACGGGGCCGGCCCCCGCGCCGACCGCGTCCGCCGGGACACCCCCCGGTGGCTGCGTCCCGTGGCCGCCGTGGCAATCGCGGCCGTGGCACTGGTCGCCTTCGTGCTCGGTGCGAACATTGGCGGCGGTGACGCCGGGGACCTCGAACTCCAGGCCCAGTTGGTCGCGCCTACCGACGACACGTCGGCCGCGGTGACCGTGCGCAAGTTGGGCAGCGGCCGGGACGTCGACGTCACCTCGGACACCCTGCCGATCCTGCCCGACGGTGGCATCTACGAACTCTGGTTCGTCGGGCCGGGCGACTCGCCGGACAGTCCCAACCGGATCTCGGCCGGGACCTTCCACCCGGACGCGGACGGGACCACCGACGTCGTGCACGCCGCCGTCGTCCCGACGGACTACCCGACGGTGGTGATCACGGCCGAGCCCAACAACGGCGACCCGGCCGTCAACGGCCGCGAGGTCGTCCGCGCCGACGGCTGACCCGCCGAATGCCCCCGCCGGCCGGACCGGCGGCCCAGGTGCCGACGGCCACCTCCCGCCGGGTGTGAGCCCCATCGGCCCCATGTGGCCGGATCCACGCACACCTCGGTTGGCGCGGGTGGGCACGATCGGACTCGGATGCGGCCGGGTGCGATCGGCCCCAGGCGGCCCGGCGTCGTTCAGGTGCCACCGGGTCGTGGCCCGCGGCCGTCGCCGTCACGCGCCAGCCAGGCCCGGCCAGCGGTCGGGCCTTTCGGGCGTTGCAGGTGCTGGCGGCCCGGGTGGTCCGACAGGCGGACGTGGAGGTCGATGCCCTCCACCGGCGCCAGTGCGGTCATGGCCGTGGTCAGGCGGGTGCCGTCCGGCAGGGTGCCGCCCGGGTGGACCTCCAGCAGCGGCACCAGCACGAAGGCGCGCTCGACCAGGCGCGGGTGCGGGATCACGAGGTCGTCGTCTTCCATCACGACGTCCCCGTACAACAGGATGTCGAGGTCGAGCGTGCGCGGCCCCCACCGGACCTCGCGCGACCGGTCGCGACCGAAGGCGGCCTCGGTTGCCTGCAGGTCGGCCAGCAACGCGTGCGGCGACAGGGTTGTGTCGACCAGGGCCACGGCGTTGAGGTAGGGGGCCTGGTCCACACCACCCCACGGTGCGGTCTCCCACACCCCCGACACGTCCGCCACGGCCATCCCGTCGGCCTCGTCGAGTGCCCAGATCGCCGCCTCGATCGTGGCGAGCCGATCGCCCACGTTCGTGCCCAGGCCGATGGCGGCGCGGACGGGATCCTGCGACTGGTCGGGGATGGCACGTCCTCGGACTGGGCGTCGGCACCAGCCTAGGTGCCGGCCTCGCCCCCGATGCGTCGTGGTCGGGGTTAGCCTCGCCGCTGGTCCGGTGGCGAGGAGGAGACGTGGACGACCTGCTGGTGCTGCGCGACGGCCGCCTCCCCGGTGGCTCGACGACGGTGGACGTCGTCGTGGGAGACGGCCGGGTCGTGGCCGTGCGGCCGGCCGGTGGTGTTCCGGCGCGAGCGGACGTCCCCGACGTCGCCCTGGACGGGCGAACGGTCGTCCCCGGGTTGTGGGACATGCACGCCCACCTCACGCAGTGGGCGCTGGCCCGTGGACAGGTGGACCTCGTGGCCGCCACGTCGGCCCGCGAAGCGGTCGAACTCGTGGGCCGGGAACTGGCGGCACGGCCCCCCGGCGACGCCCCGCCCGGATCGGCGGACGCCGGGGACCTGCTGGTCTGCCGACGGATGCGCTCGGCCACGTGGCCGGACGTGCCGCACCGAACCCTGCTCGACCTCGTGGCGCCGACCACGCCGGTCATGGTGCAGAACATCGACCTCCACCTGGTGTGGTGCAACAGCGCGGCCCTGCGCCTGTTCGGACAGCCCGACGACCCCACCGGGGTCCTCCGGGAAGAAGATTGCTACCGGATCCTGGAGGCGCTGACCGACCGGGCCACCGCCAGCCAGGACGCCCAGGTGGCCGCCGCGTTGACCGAGGCGGCGGCGCGCGGAGTGGTCGGCATCAAGGACTTCGAGTTCGGCGACGCCCTCCCCGACTGGCAACGCCGGTCGCGGGCAGGGCGCCTGCCCGTGCGCATCGACACGACCGTCTACCGCTCCCACCTCGACGGGGCCATCGAGCGGGGATGGCCGACCGGGACCGTGGTGCCCGACACCAATGGCCTGGTCCGGACCGGGCACCTGAAGGTGTTCGTCGACGGCGCCCTCAACAGCGGCACCGCCCTGTGCCACCACCCCGTGGTCGCCGGGTTGCCGGTGATCGCGACGCCACCCCACGACGACGAGGTCGAACTGGCCGACCATGGCCACCTCGCCACGGCACCCGCCGACCTGCACGCCGTGCTGGCCCGCGCATGGCAGCACGGCATCGCACCCGCGGTCCATGCCATCGGAGACCGCGCTGTGACGATCGCGCTCGACGCGTTCGACCACGTCGGTTGCCCCGGCCGGATCGAGCACGCCCAGTTGGTCGCCGACGCCGATCTTCCCCGGTTCGCGCGGCCGGGACTGGTCGCCAGCGTTCAACCGGCGCACTGCACCGACGACCGTGACGTCACCGACGATCGCTGGTCCGACCGGTCGCACCGCGCCTACCGGTTCGCCGACCTGGCGGCGGCCGGCGCCCGACTGGAGTTCGGGTCGGACGCGCCGGTGTCCGCGCTGGACCCGTGGGCGGCGATCGCGGCAGCCGTCACGCGCACCGAAGACGACCGCCCGTCGTGGCACCCCGAACAGTGCCTGGACGTCGCCACGGCGCTGGCGGCCTCGGCCCGCGGCCGCGAACGCGTCCATGCCGGCGACCCTGCCGACCTGGTGATCTGTGACGACGACCCCACCACCTGCACGGTGGACGTGCTGCGGGCCGGCCCCGTCGCCGCCACGATGGTCGCCGGACGCTGGACCCACGGTCGCCGCGCCCTCGGGGGCTGACGCCGCTCGGACGAAGTCGCCCCCCGGTCCGTCCGGCGACTGACGCCGGAGGCGGCCACGGCCTCGGCCGCCCGCCCGACCACTGGATCCATCACCGGGCACGGGAAGCGAGGACCTCACGGACAGGACGGGCGGATCAGTGGGCGGCGGCCAGGATCGCGGCATCCACCGCGCTGGGCAGGAGGATCGACTCGATGATCATCACCGCGGCACCCACGACGCCGGCCCGATCGCCCAGTTCGGTGCGCTCGATCCGCAGGTCGTGGGTGGCGAGCACCGTCGACCGCTCGTAGATCCGCTCCCGCACCCCGGCCACCAACTGGTTGGCCGCCAGGGCGACGTCACCGCCCAGCACGATCGCCCCGGGGTTCAGCAGGTTGACCGCCCCGGCCAGCACCTCGCCGATCTGGCGACCGGCATCCCGGACCAGTCGGTTGGCCGTCGGGTCCCCGGCCATCGCGCGGCGGGCCACCTCGCGGGCGTCCTCGACCGGTGTGCCCAGTTCCGTGAGTTGGCGCGCGATCGCGGCCCCGCCCGCGACCGCCTCCAGGCACCCGAGGTTCCCGCACCGACAGGTGGTGTTGCCGGCGGACGCGACCTGGACGTGGCCCATGTCCCCGGCGGCCCCGTGCTGACCGCGGTAGATGTTCCCGTTGGCCACGATGCCGCTGCCGATGCCGGTGCCGACCTTGACGAAGAGCATGCTGTCGACGCGGTGGCGCCAACGGGTCCAGTACTCGCCCAGGGCCATGATGTTGACGTCGTTGTCGACCAGGACCGGCACCGGGTAGGTCGCCTGGAGCAGTTCCGGCACCGCCACGCCGTCCCACCCGGGCATGATCGGGGGATCGACCGCGCGCCCGGCCGAGTACTCCACCGGACCTGGCAGCCCGACGCCGATACCGCGGACGGCATCGCCGCTGCGGCCCGCACCGTCGAGCAGTTCCGCGAACCGGTCAAGCACCCAGGCCAGCACCCTGTCGGGGCCGTCGGCGATCGCGAGGTCCCCGCTCATCTCCCCCAGCACCTCGCCGGACAGGTCCGCCACGGCCAGGCGACTGTGGGTCGCGCCCAGGTCGGCGACCAGGACGACGCCGAGGCTGGAGTTGAAGGCGATCGTCTGGGGCGGGCGGCCACCGCTGCTGGGCGCCTCGCCGGCCTCGTAGACGAAGTCACCGTCGATGAGCACGTCGATGCGCTGCGTGATCGTCGACCGGGACAGGCCGGTCAACCGCGACAACTCGGAGCGGGTGCTCGCTCGTCCGTCACGGATCAGGGCGAGGAGTTCCCCGGGGCTGTCGGCGGTGGAGTCGCGGCCCATGTGGGAACCTCTGGTGAAAGCGGAAGTCGAGCCACTTGGGCTCATGATCGACAAATCCTCGATCAGCGCGAGCGTAGTCAAGGCCCTCGAGACCCGTTCCCGGCGCCCCCGCGGCGGCGCGAGGGAGTCACGGCACGCCGGCGGTCCGCGTGATCGTCACGGCGGCCTCGTCGGCCGGGACCGGCAGCGGCGCGGACGGCTTGTGGACCGTCACCGTGACCTGCTCGGCGCGTGGATGGGCCAGCACGGCCTCGGCGATCCTGGCCGCAAGTGCCTCGATGAGTTGCCACGGCTCGCCGGACAGGATCGCCCCGACGTCTGCCGCGAGCTGTCCGTAGTCCAGCGTGTCGTCGAGATCGTCGGAGGACCCGGCCGCGGCCAGGTCGAGGACGACATCCACGTCGACGATGAACTCCTGGCCCAGTTCGCGCTCGTGCGGCAGCACGCCGTGATGGCCCCAGGTACGGATGCCGCGGACGGTGATGTGATCCATGGAGGCTCCTGCGTAGGTCAGGACTCGAGCGTGACCGGGTCGGCCGGGTCGACCCGTCGGCGCGCGCCCATGGCTCGGCCGACGGCGACGGCCTGGCGGGTCGCGGCGACCTCGTGGGCACGCACGACGCAGGCACCGCCGGCGACCGCCAGCGCCGCGACCGCGGCCGAAGCAGGATCGCGAGCGCGTGGCTCGTCCACGCCGGTGATGGCACCGAGGAAGGACTTGCGCGAGACACCGACGAGCACGGGCGCCAACGCGGCGAAGCGGTCGACCGCCCGGAGCAGGTCGAGGTTGTGCTCGACGGTCTTGCCGAACCCGATGCCCGGGTCGACGGCGATGCGGTCCATGGCCAGCCCGGCGTCGACCAGCGTGCCCAGGCGTTCGGCCAGGAAGCCCATCACGTCGGCCACGACGTCGTCGTAGGCGGGGGCGGCCTGCATGGTGCGCGGCGTGCCCTGCATGTGCATGAGCACATAGGGGACGTCGCGCTCGACCACCAGCGGCAGCAGGTCGGGGTCGAGCCGTCCGGCGGACACGTCGTTGACGATCATCGCGCCCGCGTCCAGGGCGGCCGCGGCGACGGCCGCCTTGGTGGTGTCGATCGACACCACGACGCCGTCAGCGGCCAGCGCCTCGACCACCGGCACCACCCGCGACCGTTCGGTGGCGGCGTCGACGCCGGCGGCGCCCGGACGGGTCGACTCGCCACCGACGTCGATGATCGCGGCCCCGGCAGCGACCAGCGCGCGCCCGTGCGCGATCGCCGGGCCGGGGTCGCCGTCCACCGCGAAGGCCAGTCCGGCATCGGAGAAGGAGTCGGGCGTGGTGTTGACGATGCCCATGACGGCCGGACGCGCCCGGTCGAACACGTGCCGAGCCGGGTCGGGGCCCACCCGCCAGACCATCAGTGGCCCCGTCCGTGGTCGCCCATGTCGTCCCCATGCCCCGTGTGGGTGGTCGTCGCCGGACACGATAGGCCCGTCGCGGCGGCGGCGGGCAGGTCCTCCCACCCCGGCCGGGCGGGTGCGGGCCCACCGCGGCACCCCGCGTCGTCGTGGGCCATGCTGTGTGCAGGCCCGGGTGCTGCCGGACCACCTCGACGAACCCCAGGAGCCAGCATGACCTTCTCGATCGTCGCACGCGACCCCGAGACCGGCCAACTCGGACTCGCCGTCCAATCCAAGGCCTTCGCGGTGGGCCGGATCATCCACCACATCCAACCCGGCGTCGGTGCGGTCGCGACCCAGGCCTCCGTGCTCCCGGCCCACGGTCAGCGCACGCTGGCGGCGATGGCCGACGGTGCGAGCCCGGCCGACGCCCTGGCCGCCTCGCTGGACCTCGACGAGGGCGCCCACCTGCGCCAGGTGATCGCGCTGGACGTGACCGGGCGAACGGCCGGCCACACCGGGAGCGGCTGCATCGCGTCAGCGAGCCACCACCTCGACGACACGTTCGCGGTGGCGGGCAACATCCTGGCCGACGACGCCGTGGTCCCCGCCATGGTCGAGGCCGCCGGGGCCCCCGACCATCCCAGCCTCGCTCGCCGCCTGTTGGCCGTGCTGGTGGCCGCCCAGGCAGCGGGCGGCGACCTCCGTGGTCGCCAGTCGGCATCGATGATCGTCGTCGGGCCGGACGACACCGGCGATCCCCTGGTGGACCGCCTGGTCGACGTGCGCGTGGACGACCACGCCGAGCCGCTCCCGGAACTCGCGCGGCTCCTGGCGATCGCCGAGGCCCACCACGACCTCGAGCAGGCCGAACACCTGCTGCTGGCGGACGGAGACGACGTGGACATGGCCGTCGAGGTCTACCTGCGCACGCTCCCACGACTGGGCGACGACCCCGAGTTCCTGGTCTGGGCCGCGCTGTCACTGGTCGCCGCGGACCGCCACGACGCCGCCGCCGCCCTGGTCGCGCGGGTGCACGACCGGACCGACGCCGACCGCTGGGAGACCTTCACCGGGCGCCTGGCCGACGCCGGAATGGTCGCCCCCGAGGTCGAAACCACCTGGTGGTGAGACCGTTGCCCAATGCACCACTCCCCCGGGTGGGCGTGCATTCGGCCACATCCTGCCGCAACGACACCCACTCGACCAGCACCGTCCCGGGTGGGCGTGCATTCGGCCACATCCTGCCGGAACGACACCCACTTGACGGGGGCATGGCGGGAGCGTCCGTCGGGGCTTCGGGGGTCGGGGACGTTGCGAGCGCAGCGAGGAACTCCAACGCGTCCGAAGGACGCGCGTCAGCGGGCGCGGGTGAGGAGGGCGAAGGCTTCGGCGCGGGTCTTCGGGTCGTCGCGGAACAGGCCGCGGACCGTCGAGGTGACGGTCTCGGCACCGGCCTTGCGGATCCCGCGCATCTCCATGCACAGGTGGCGGGCCTCGACGACCACCATCACGCCGCGCGGCTGGAGTTTCGTCTCGATGGCATCGGCGACCATCGTTGTCATGCGCTCCTGCACGCCCGGGCGCTTGGCGCAGACATCGACGACCCGCGCGAGCTTCGACAGGCCCGTGATGCAGCCCTCGTCGTTCGGGAGGTAGGCAACGTGGGCCGAGCCGAACCACGGCAGCAGGTGGTGCTCGCACTGGGAGTAGAACGGGATGTCGCGCATCATCACGAGCTCGTCGTGACCCTCGGCGAAGACGGCCGAGATGACGTCCTCGGGCTCCACCAGCAGGCCCGCGAAGATCTCGTCGTACTCTCGCGCGATCCGGTCCGGCGTGTCGACCAGGCCCTCGCGGTCGGGGTCCTCGCCGATGCCCTCCAGCAACAGCCGGACGCCCCGACGGATCTTGTCGTGGTCGAAGGTGCCGGTGGGCTCGACGTTGGTGATGGCACGGACCCGCGCCCGCGACGCGGCGCGATCCTCGGCGTCGAGGTCGTCGACGACGTCACCCGCGAGTGCCGGTGGCCGGACGTCGACCGTGTCGACGCCGCTGCGGCCGTCGCCGCGGTCGGTCACGCAGGGTCCCCGGTGCCCTCACCGGACGCCATGGCGCCGGGCGGGGGTGGCGGCGTGGGGTGGCCGTTCCGCTGCCCGTTCCCGTTGCCGTTGGCGGACTGGCCCAGCCGCCGCAGCAGGTCCATCACGCGGTCGGGCTCCTGGCCGTCCGGCGGAACCGCGGCGCGCGACGGACGCGGTCGCACGTGGGCCAGAATCTCTTTGAGCCGATCGCCCTCCAGGGTTTCTTCCTCCAACAGCGCCTGGCCCATCATCTCGAGCACGTCGGAGTTGTCGACCAAGACCTGCAGGGCCTCGTCGTGCGCCATGTCCAGCATCAGCCGAATCTCGAGGTCGATCTGCTCGCCCACCCTGGGCGAGTAGTCCGGGGTGTGGCCGAAGTCGCGGCCCAGGAACGGCTGGCTGTCCTTCTGGCCCAACAGGATCGGGCCCAGCCGGTCACTCATCCCGTACTGGGTGACCATCTCGCGGGCCAGTCCGGTGGCCTTCTGGATGTCGTCGGACGCCCCGGTGGTGACGTCGCCGATCTTGATCTCCTCGGCAACCCGGCCGCCCAGCATCATGGCCAACTTG
>JBBSMS010000114.1:0-11002 GCA_038233055.1 Nitriliruptorales bacterium | reverse complement strand
TCGGTTGGCGACGGGGGAGACGTCGTCCCGGCCGCGGCTGGGCATCGCGGTGGCGCCACCCGGGGCCGCGCGTCACCTGCGGGCGGCCGTGGGCCTGGACGAACGCGACGGGGTCCTGGTCCGTGAGGTCGACCCCGACGGCCCGGCGGCGGCTGCCGACGTCCGGCGCGGTGACCTCCTCGTGGCCGTCGCCGGCGTGGCCGTGGCCGACGTCGACGACCTGCACACCGCGCTGGCTGTCCACGACCCGGGCGCTGCGCTGTCGCTGCGGCTGGTCCGCGGCGTGGACGAGGTTGACGTCGAGGTCGACCTCGCGACCTGACGGTCCGGGCTTCATGGCCCGGCTGCCCCGCGCCGGGAACGCCCTGGGCCGGAACGCCTCGGTGGAGCGGCCGCCCAGCGATAGCATCCGCACGACCGCCGGGGTAGCTCAGTTGGCCAGAGCAGCGCTCTTGTAAAGCGAAGGTCGCGGGTTCGAATCCCGCCTCCGGCTCCGGCCTGCCCGGTCGTGGCGGCCGCCCATCGGCGCGCGGCCGCGACCAGGGATCCGTCCACCGCCACGCGTGTCCGCTCGTCCCCGACAGGTCGACCTTCACCGACCCACGTGGTCGGTGAAGGTCATCGCCACCCGCGGTCGACCCGCGAGCTGGTGGTCAGGAGGTCGCGTTCAACTCGGACTGGACGTCCACGACCCCGTTGACCCCGCGCACGGCGTCGGTGAGGTCGCGTTCGGCATCGGCCGAGCCGATGGTGCCCTTCAGGGTCACGTGACCGGGTTTGCTGACCGTCAGGACCACGTCCGAGACGTCGTCGCGATGGCCGAAGACCTGGCTCTTGATCCGGTCCTGCAGCACGACCGGGTCGTCGGGGACGTCGTCGGGGAGGGCGTCGGTCACGGCCTCGGTGACGGTCCCGCGGGCGGTGTTGACGGCCTGCTGGGCCTGGGTCCTGGCCTGGTCCCCGACCTGTCGTGCCTGGGTCTTCGCCTGGTCGGCCAACTGCGTCCGGCGGGCCTTGCCGCGGTCCGGGTCGGCCAGCCAAGTCCCCATGGCCGCCGCGGCGCCGCCGAGCAGCATCCAGAACAGTTTGCGGGGGACCGTGGTGCGCTTGTTGCCGGCGCGCAGTTCGGATGCCAGGCCCGACTGCTGCGACTCCAGCGCCGAGAGGCTGTCGGTCATCTGATCCTCGAAGTCGTCCAGGCGCCGCCGGACCCGTCCGAGTTCGCGCAGGGACGGGGCGTCGTCGGCGGACAGGGCGCTGGCCGTGCTGTCACGCAGGTCGTCGAGTCGGTCGGTCACGCGATCGACCAGGCCGTCGTTGCGAGTTGCCATGGGAGTTTCCTCGTGTTGGTGGTGCTCGACCACCAGAGGACCGCATGGCGTCGGGCTTGTCGTGGCCGAACGGGCGGTTGCCGTCGGGATCCGTCCAGGACGGGTCCGCCGCCCCCCGACCCGGCTGGGGGGACGGGCCGGGTGCTTGCAGCCCGCTCCGTTGTGGGGCACGCTGCCGGGGCGGTCCACCGTGTCCGCAGGCCCGGCCGTCCCCCGGTCGACGGTTCGCCCCCGCCACTCCCATGAGGTCCCCGATGTCGCTCCAGTCCAACCCGGATCCCGGTCGCACGCTGGGCCAGTTCGGTCTCGCCGTGGTCGCCCTGGTACTCGTGGCGGCCGGCCTCTTCTGGGCCATCGACCTGGTCAGCGGCGATCCCGACCCGATCGGCGCACCGGCCAGCGAGCAGCCGTCGCCGACCGCGACGGCCGCGCCGTCCGTGGCCCCCACGCCGACCCCGACGCCCACGGTCGCCGAGACGACGCCCGAGGCCACGACCGAGCCCACCGAGTCGGTGCCGACCGACACCGAGTCGGCCGAGCCGGAGCCGACCGAGCCGGAGCCGACCGAGCCGGAGCCGACCGAGCCGGAGCCGACCGAGGACCCCACGACCGAGACCGAGGACCCCACGACCGAGACCGAGGAGCCCCCGGCCACCGAGGAGCCCCCGGCCACCGAGGAGCCCCCGGCCACCGAGGAGCCCCCGGCGACCGAGGAACCGACCACCGACGTCGACCGCGCCGACACCAGCCTGCAGGTGCTGGACGGCATCAAGGACGGGTCCGGCCGCGCCCGGGACATCGCCGACGAACTGGTCGACGACGGCTACGACCTGGTGGCGTTCAACACCTCTTCCATCGTCTACGACACCACCACGGTGTTCTGGACCGAGGGACACGAGGACGAGGCGCAGGCCCTGGCCGCCGACAACGGATGGGACGAGATCGTCTTCAACGTCATCCTGAGCGACTCGGTCGACGTGCACGTGGTGGTCGGGACCGACGAACAGGGATGAGGCATCTCCGGGCGTGCCCGGCGGGGCCTCGACATGAGGTGACATGACCGCCAACGGGCCCAGTCCCCGCCAACTCCGCCGCTTGACCGCGGTGTGGACGGTGGTCGGGATCCTCGTCGTGGCATGGCTGGTCGTCACGTGGCTGAGCCGTCCGTTCCGTTTCCTGGTCACGCCGATCCTGCTCGCCAGCGTGCTGGTCTACCTGCTGTCGCCGGTCGTGGGATGGTTCGCCCGCCGCGTGCCGCGGATCGTCGCCGCGTTCCTGACCTACCTCGTCGTGCTGGCGTTCGTGGCGCTGGCCGGGTGGCAACTGCTGCCGCTCCTGAACGCCCAGATCCAGGCCTTGGCCGACGGCCTCCCCGACATCGTCGATGCCACCCTGAGCGGCCTGGTGGACGCGCTCCGCCCGGTCGGGTTGGACAGCCTGGTCCCCGACGAACCCGCGGGGGTCGGGGGCCTGCTCCAGGACAACGAGCAACAGGTCGTGGGAGTCCTCGCGATCCTGCGGTCGTTGCTGGGATCGGTGGTCTCTGGCGTGGTGTCGATCGTGCTGGCGCCGGTGCTGGCCTTCTACGTGCTGGTGGACCTGCCGCGGTTGTCGTCCGGGGTCCAGCGCCTGCTGCCGCCGGACACCCGTGACGAGGTTGCCGACGTCGGTCGACGGATCGTGATCACGGTCGGCGGCTACTTCCGGGGGCAGTTGATGGTCGCGGCCTTCGTGGGCGTGGCGACGGCGATCGGGTTGTGGCTGGTCGGGTTGCCCTTCTGGGCCATCATCGGGGGGCTCGCCGGGGTGTTCAACCTGATCCCACTGGTCGGACCCTTCGTGGGCGGCACCCTGGGGGTCGTGGTGGCACTCACGGCCGGCACGGGCGTCGGCCAGGCGGTCGTGGTCGTGGTCGTGATGGTGCTCGTCCAGCAGGTCGACAACCACGTCATCACGCCGCAGGTGCTGCGCCGCACCGTCCACGTCCATCCGGTGACGATCATCCTGTCCCTGGCGGTCGCCGCGTCGCTGATGGGGATCATCGGCATGCTGGTGGCGATCCCGACCGTGGCCGCGCTCAAGTTGATCCTGCTGTACGTGCTGGCGACGAGGGTGCCGTCGATGCGCCACCTGTCCGACCCCGAGCAGTTCCTGGACGGGGCGGCGCTGCCCCCGGCCGAGGAGGGCAGCCTGAGCGCGCTCAGCCAACAGTTGCGTCGCGGTTGGGAACGCCGACGCTTCGGTGGTGGCCGCAGCAAGTCGAACTGATCGCCGGTGGTTCTGCCCGATTGCCATGGTCGGGTTCGCAGGCTGCCGAGCGGGGTGGCATACTGGACGGACTGGTGCTCATCCAGAGAGGTCGAGGGCTCGGAGCCCGCAGACACCTCGGCAACCTCCCATCTCCTCGTGCGATCTGTTCGGGTCGGTGGGGTTGGTGCCAAACCCGGACCGTCGGAACCACGAACCACGTGGGACGAGGTCGATGAGCTTCGACGCCTCGCGTTGTTCTCACGGCCTCCCGGCGGGAGGCCGTTTCGCATGTCGGCCCCCGCCGCGTCAGCCCCCTGATGCGAGGAGCCAGCCCATGACCGCCACCGTCGCCGCCCCCACCACCTCGCCTGCGGACGCCCTGGTCCCCAACCTCACCGGCCTGGCCTGTCGGGAGTGTGGTGCGGTCGAGGAGGTCGGGCTCAGCCATGTCTGCGGAGTCTGCTTCGGCCCCTTGGAGGTGGTCTACGACACCGAGCGGATCGAGTCGGTGGTGTCGCGCGAGCGCATCGAGTCCGGACCCGCGTCGCTGTGGCGCTACAGGGACCTGCTGCCGACCCTGTCGGCCGACCCCGCCCTCCGGGTCGACCTCGGGACGGGGCTGAGCCCGCTGCGGCGGGCCCCACGGCTGGCCGACCGCCTGGGGCTCGACGAGTTGTGGCTCAAGGACGACACCAACAACCCGACCGGGTCGTTCAAGGACCGGGTCGTGGCCGTGGCGCTGTCGGCCGGACGCGCGCTGGGCATCGACACCTTCGCCTGTGCGTCGACGGGGAACCTCGGGAACTCGGTGTCGGCCCACGCGGCCGCCATCGGCGCGCCCGCCTACGTGTTCATCCCGTCCGACCTCGAGACCGGCAAGATCCTGGGCTCGGCGGTCCACGGCCCCAACCTGGTGACCGTGCGTGGCACCTACGACGACGTCAACCGCCTGTGTGCCGAGGTCGCCGACGTGAAGGGCTGGGGATTCGTCAACGTCAACCTCCGCACCTACTACGCCGAGGGCTCCAAGACCATCGGCTTCGAGATCGCCGAACAGCTCGGCTGGCAGTTTCCCGACCACGTGGTCGCACCGGTCGCCTCCGGCGCCATGATGGTCAAGATCGACAAGGGCTTCCGCGAGTTCCGCGAGTTCGGGTTGGTCGACGGCGACCTCCCGCGCATCTCCGGTGCCCAGGCCAGCGGCTGCTCACCCGTGGCCGAGGCCTTCGAACGCGATTCCTTTGACGTCCGGCCGCAGCGTCCCGACACCATCGCGCGATCGCTGGCGATCGGCAACCCGGCCGACGGCTACTACGCGCTGAAGGTCGCCGATCGCACCGGCGGTGCCGTCGGCCACGTGCCCGACGACGAGATCGTCGCCGGCATCCGGTTGCTCGCCGAGACCGAGGGCGTGTTCGCCGAGACCGCCGGCGGCGTGACCATCGCCAACCTCAAGCGCATGGTCGAGTCCGGCCACATCGCCCGCGACGAACGCACCGTCGCCGTCATCTCCGGCAACGGCTACAAGACCGTCGAGGCCATCGCCGACCACGTCGGCCCCACCTTCGAGGTCAGCCCCGGCCTCGACGACTTCCTGTCCCACCTCGACTGAAACCGCCGTCGAATGTGCGCATCACCCCGGAATGCCGGGCCAGGGCGCACACTCGACACCGAACCCCCACGAAGGTCCGTGCCATGCCCACCGTTCGCATCCCCACCCCGCTGCGCAAGCAGACCGACGGCCAGTCGCAGGTCGACGTCGCCGGTGACGACTTGCGCACGATCGTTGCCAGCCTGACCGCGGCCCACCCCGGCCTGGCCGACCGCATCCTCGACGAGGACGGTGACCTGCGTCGGTTCGTGAACGTGTTCGTCCGCGACGAGGACGTCCGCTTCCAGGACGGCCTCGACACCGCGGTCGGCGACGGCGACGTCGTCTCGATCGTCCCGGCCGTCGCGGGCGGTTGAAGGCTGCATCCGACGTCCCGCCCGACGCCCTAGCGTGACGCCAGGCCGGGAGGTGGTCGATGTGGGACGTCGAGGTCCACGTCTTCGCTCGCGGTTCCGGTCCGGGCGTCACACCGACCGCGACCAGCGACGGCACGGGCTCGGCGACCAGCGACAGCACGGGCTCGGCGGCCGCCGACAGCGCGGGCTCGACGCCCGGCCTGTCCGTCCCGCACCCGGATTCCACGGTCGACGGGGACGCCCCCGACGGCGGGGTCGATGCGTCGGCTCGGACGGTCACGTTGCGGGTCGAGGGGGGCGTCACGGAACTGGGCGCCCTGGTCGTCGACGCCGACCTGCTGGCGCTCGCCGGCCTGGACGGGGTCGCGGCCCACGGTGGGCCGGTGGCCGTGGGGGACCGGTTGTTCGCGGCACTGTTCACGCCCGCGATGGCGGCGGCATGGCGGCGGGTCCGGGTCGACGACGAGGTGCGGTTGCGACTGGTCGTGGACGACCCCGAGGTCGCGCGGCTTCCGTTGGAATTGCTCCACGACCCGGAGGAGGACGCGTTCCTGGCGCTCGGGGGCCCGTTGGTGCGCGATCTGAACATCGACGGGGCGGTCCGGGGTGTCGCCGCCACCCCGCCGGTCCGCGTGCTGGTCGCGGTCGCCGGTCCGGACGGCGTCGAGGAACTGGACGGTGCGGCCGAGGTCGAGGCGATCCAGCGGGAACTCCAGCCCCTGGTCGCGGCCGAACGGTTGGAGGTGTCGACCCTGGACCACGCCACCGTGCCGGGCCTGCTGGATGCCCTGCGCGAGGACGGCGGCGTCGACGTGCTGCACCTGGTCGGCCATGGCCGGCGCGCGGCCGACGGGACGCCGACCGTGGTGCTGGAGGACGACTGGCACGGCCCGGTCGACGTGTCGCCGGGGCAGTTGCGCGACCTGGTCGCGGACCAGCACCTGTCGTTGGTGTTCCTCAACGTCTGTGGCGCGCTGCGACCCGGGACCGACGGGACCGACGACTTCGCCCGGGCGCTGGTCCACGGCGCCCGGGTCCCGGCACTGGTCGGCATGCAGACCGCGGTCGCCGACGACCTCGCGGTCCAGGTGGCGCGCGACTTCTACGCCGCGATCGCCGACCTGCGGCCGGTCGATGTCGCCCTGACCGACGCACGCCGCCTGATAGGTGCGAACGACCCCGGCGTGTCGCCCGACATCGCGTTGCCGGTGTGTTGGCTGCGCTCCCGGGAGGTGGCCCTGCTCACGCCGGTCGTCGAGCCACCGGCCCCGTGGTGGCGCTGGCCCCTGGACCACCCGGTCCCGGGGGCGGCCGCGGTGCTGGCGACGCTGGCCAGCCTGGTGGTCCTGTGGCAGGTCCTCGGACCCCTGCTGGCCGGCCCCGAACCGATGGGCGAGACTGGCTTCAACGTGGCGGTCGCCGACTTCACCGGCGACCCCGGCCTGGAGGGCCAGGCCTCTGAACTGGCCGCGAAGGTGCACGATGCGCTGGCGACCGAACTCGACCGGGACGCGACCGGGTTGTCGGTGGAACTGCGGGGCCCGGCGGACGTCGGCACCGTCGTGGGCGACGACGACGGTGCCCGCGCCAGCGCAGCCGAGGCCGTGGCCGCCGACCTGCGGGCCGACGTGGTGGTGAGTGCCCGCCTGGAGGGCGACGCCAACGGGGCCCGCTTCGTCCCGACCTTCTGGATCGCCGACCGGCGCCTGCTGGCTGCCACCGAACTGACCGGCGCCCACGCGCTTGGACCACCCGAACGCTTCCGTCCGGCCGCAGTCACCGACGTCGCGGCGCTGGAGGACCTTGCGGTGGCCCGGACCCGGGCGCTGGCGGACCTGGTCGCCGGGCTGAGCCTGTTCGCCACCGGCGATCCGGCGGGGGCCGGTGACCGCTTCGACGCCGCTGCGGACGTCGACGTGTGGGGCCGGGGCCGATCGGGCGCCGTGCTGGAGGTGTTCCGTGGCAAGGCCGCGGCCCAGGCCGGTGACCTGGACGCCGCGGAGGTCCGCTACGAGGCCGCGCTGGCGTTTCACCCGGACGGTGGGCGGGCGAGGTACGGCCTGGCGGAGGTGGCGTGGGACCGGGCCCGTGGTTCCTGCACGGCCGCGACGGTGGACGCCGAAGGCCTCGCGGGAGCCGACGAGGCGTTCGCGGCGGTCTCGATCCCGACCCCCGACGACGCCGACCTCGAGGTGAAGGTGGACTACGCGCGGGGCCGCCTCGCCCTGTGCCAGCAGGGCGCCGGCCTTGCGGCCCGCGCCGATGCCACCACGGCCCTGCGCCGTGTGGTCGCCGCCCATGCCGACGGCAACGAGCGCGTCCGTGGGCTGGCCGGGCTCGCCGACGGGTTGCTCGCCGTGCAGGCCTGGCAACTCGACGGTCGCCTCGACGAGGCGGTGCCGTTGCTGGAGGAGGCGGCGACCCTGGCCACGACCGACGCACGCGAGGCCGTGCAGTGGGAGACGTTGGCGTGCCTCCACCTCGACCGGGACGACCGGGCGGCGGCCGACGACGCGTTCGCGCAGGCCATCGACCTGGTCGACGGGGACCAACGCGACCGCATCGCCGCGGAGCGCGCGCGGGGCGAGTGTGACCTGGCGGCGTCCTGACCACGCGGGGCGACGACACGGGGACCGCGCCGGGGTATCACCTTGACCGATGCGTGCCTCCGGACGCATGATGGGCGGGTCGGGAGGTCGTGATGCACAA
Organism: Nitriliruptorales bacterium; assembly: GCA_038233055.1. GTDB lineage: Bacteria > Actinomycetota > Nitriliruptoria > Nitriliruptorales > Nitriliruptoraceae > Salsipaludibacter. The sequence continues at coordinate 2,744 of JBBSMS010000114.1, read as the reverse complement.
GGGGCGGGTGTGGTCGGTCGTCGTCGGCGGCGCGCTCGTGGTCGCCGCCGGATGTGGCGGCGGGGCGGGCGATCCCCCAACGCCGACCACCGACCCCAGCGTGTCGGCGACGCCCAGGGCGACGCCCACCGCATCGGACCCGAGCATGAGCCCGACTGCCGACGGCAGCACCGCTTCGACGTCCGAGGCCACCAGGTCCGCCTCCGAGACGGCCACCGTGGCCGGGACCGCCTCCGAGACGGCCACCGTGGCCGGGACCGAGACCGTGGCCGGGACCGAGACCGAGACCGAGTCCGAGGTCCGGACCGAGGCCGGGGGGTGGCTGGGCGGCACCCCGCCGGCGTCCGTGGTCGCCCACTTCGATGCCTCGGGGATGGCCTTCCAGTACGCCCAGTGCGTCGTCACCCTCGCCGGTCCGTCGGCCCCGACCGGAGCGGACTTCCCGGTGCTCGTGCTGTACCCGGAGCTGGTCGAGGCCATGACCGTCGGGCGCCTCGCGAGTCGCGACGCCGACCTCGACGTGTCCGGGTTCCAGGTCGGCGGCGTGGTCTGGGACGCCATCCCGTCACGGCTCCCACCGCCGCCCACGGCCACCCGGACCCGCGACGTGCCGTCCGCCGACCTCGACCTGGTCCCACTCGACGAGGTGCCGACCGACGAACAGGTCCTGGACACGACGGTCCTGCGCGACCTCGTGACCCTGCCGTCGGACGTCCTGCTGCCGTTCGTCGGGGGGACCGGTGACGGAGCCGCGGACGGCGACCTGGAACTGGTCGAGGTCGATGGTGGGGTCCGTCGGGTCGACGCGCTCGACGCGGGCGACTGGGACGACCTGCGTATCGAGTTGGACCCCACCACCGACGAGGACCAGGTGCTCCCCGTGCCGCCCGCCGCCCTCGACTTCGAGGCGATCGTGCTGGCCGACAACGTCGCCTGCGGGGTCGGGTGGGCCCGTGATGCCCTCGTCCACCTGACGATCGTCGATGCCGACGGGACCACGCAGGTCGACACGCAGGTGCAGGTCGATGCGGCGGGGGAACTGAGCGTGGTCTGGGTGCCCGACCCCGGCACCGCACCGGGCGTGGCGGTGGTGACGGTGGACGGCGGCGCGCACCGGGCGAGCGACACGGTGACCGTGGTCCCGGCGACGTCGCCCCGCGTGGCCGTCCTGGGCGAACCGTCGGTGTCGGCGGGCGCGCCGGTCCGCGTCGGGCTGTCCGGCTTCGAGGCCGGTGAGGAGGTGGCCCTGCAGGCCTACCGGGGCGCCGAAGGCTCCCCCGGGTGGGACTGGGTCGGGGCAGCCCCCGCCGCCACGGTCGACGACGACGGTCAGTCGGTGTACGAACTGGTGACCGCGCCGGCGGACCCGGCCGGCCGCTACTGCCTGGTCCTGCCGGGCCACGTCCCGGTCCTTGCCAGCCACTGCTCCAACGCGGGCTTCGACCTGGAGGCCCCGTGAGCGACGTCGCCGTGCCGGCCGGACGGCGACCGCGATGAGTCGTCGAGTCGCGGTGGTCGTCGGGGTCGGGGCGTCCGGCGACCTGCCGGAACTCCCCGGTGCCCGCACCGACGCCCGGCGAGCCGCCGCCTGGGCCGAGGCCAGCGGCTACGAGGTCACTGCACTGGTCGACGACGACGGCACCACGGTCGCGGCCGCATCGATCTACGACGCCGTCCAGCAGGCCGTCGCGGCCGGCGACGTCGACCGACTGGTGTTGTTCTTCGCCGGCCACGGGGTCGCCAAGGGAGCGGCGCTGGACTTCTGGCTGCTGTCGGCCGGACCGGACAACCCCAACGAGTCGGTCAACGTCGACGCCAGCCTGCGACTGGCCCGCACGTCGGGAATCCCTCACGTGGCGGTGTTCGCGGACGCCTGCCGCACTGCGGTGGGCGCTGCCCGCCTGGGCATGGAGGGCTACGTGGTCTTCCCGGACGCCGGGTTGGACACCGACGTGGAGGTGGACCGCTTCCTCGCGACGCGCCCGGGGTTCGTCGCTCGGGAACGGGCCCCCACCGACGCCGTCGAGGCCTTCGGCGTGTTCACCGATCGGCTGCTGGACGCGCTCGACGCCCCGCCCTCTGCTGCCGTCGAACCGGCGCTGGACGGGTCGGGACGCCAGGTCGTGGCGCTGACCGCGGGATCGCTGAAGCGCTGGCTGGTCGACGCGGTCGGACAGGCCACGCGGGACCTCGCCGAACCGCAGGAGCCGGACTGCCTGGTCGGGTCCACGCCACCCCGTCACATCTATCGGGTGGTCGACGAGGTCCCGGCCGCCACCGTGGTGGTGCGGGTCGCCGGCGGGCGCGGCGAGCCGCCGGTGCTGCGCGTGTTCGCCGACGACGGGGGTCGGTCCTTCACGCTGGTCCACGAAGGACCGCCGCGGGTGACGCTCGAGCGCCCGATCGGCAGTCGCTTCGACGTGGAACTGGAACGCGACGGGGCCGTGGTGGCGCTGGAGGAACCCGGGATCCGCACGGTCACGGGCGACATGGAGGTCGTCGTCCGGGCCGCCTCGCCCGACCGGTCGATCGGCGCCGGCGCCGGGGGTGCCCGGGCCGGCGCGGCCCCCCCCGTGGTGGGCGGCGCCGCCGGCCCGGCCCCGCCGGCCGCCCCCGCCCGTCGGCGTCCACCACCCCTGCGGTGGCCGCGCCGGCCCGGGCCCCCCCGGCGCCGGCGCCCCTCGACCGGTCGGGCGAGGCGGCCCGGACGACGACCTCCATGTCGCCCGTGACCGTGCGGATCC
>JBBSMS010000113.1:0-11165 GCA_038233055.1 Nitriliruptorales bacterium | reverse complement strand
GTGCCGGTAACGTTCACCACGACGGTGCCCCTTCGCTGCGATCTCGTTTGACTAGATATCTACGAGATTCGCCGCGACAGGGGCACTTGTCACGGAACCGGCTCCACCCCCACCTCACCCATCTGCGAAATCAGGGTGAGAGCAGAAATCAGCCGGTCGGGAGTCGGACCTCGACATGGCCGCCGGGGCCGGGGTGGGCCTGGATCGTGCCGTCCATCGCCTCCACCAGCCCACGGGCGATCGCCAGTCCCAGCCCCGCGCCGGACCCGTCGCGGCGGCGGGCCTCGTCGGCTCGCACGAACGACTCGAAGACCCGGTCGACCTGGTCGGGCGGGAACCCGGCGCCGTCGTCGTGGACCACCACGGTGGCCGCCCCGGCGTCGGTGCCCACCGCCACGGTGACCTCGCTGTCGGCGTGGCGCAGGGCGTTGTCGAGCAGGTTGCGCAGGACTCGGCCCACCTCCCGCACGCCCACCCGGGCGGGCACCGGACCCGTGACGTCCAGCGCGACCGCGACGCCGCGCTCGTCGGCGATCGGCTGCAGGCTCTCGACCGCCTCGTCGCACAGTTCCGCCAGGTCCACGTCCTCGGTCACCAGCGCCAACCCGCCGGACTCGATCACCGACAGCAGGAACATCTCGTCGACCATCCACGACAGGGTCGCGACGTCGCGTTCCATGGCGGCGTGGTAGCGCGCGGGTTCCTCCACCAGGCCGTCCTGGAGGGCCTCGATGGCGACGCGCAGCGAGGTCAACGGGGTCCGCAGGTCGTGGCCGACGCTGGCCAGGAATTCGCGGCGCGCTGCCTCCATCGTGGCTCGGCGTTGTTCGGCCTCGTCGAGGCGGACCACCATGTCGTCCAGGGTCGCGGCCAGCATCCCCACCTCGTCGGACCGCGTCACGCCGGTGCGCACGTCCCGGTGACCTGCGGCCACGGCCTCGGCCGTTGCTCGCACCCGGCCGATGTCATCCTGCAACGGTTGCGACACCGCGACCGCCAGCACGCTGCCCAGCGCCACGCCCAGTCCCAGCGCCACCAACACCAGTTTCAGGGCGTCCTGGGGGATCAGCATCGAGGCCGTGGCCGCCCAGATCGCGATCGCGGCCACCGCCACCGCCCCGATCGCGGTCAGGACCATCGCCGCCTGCAGCGACGCCAGGCGCATCGTGAACCGTCGCAGGGTCACCGCCGCCACCGCCACCACCAGCGCCAGCCCCACGAAGACCGCGACCAGCGTGATCCGGTCCCCGGCGGACGGCTGCATGACGGACTCGGCCGCCAACAGGGCCAGCAGCACCGACACGACCAGTCCCGCCGTGATGGCCACCATCGGGTGCCGGGAAGGCCCGCGGTCGGGCGTGACGTGGCGGTCGGTCACGGATCGAACCGGTACCCGACGCCCCACTGCGTGACCAGGTGCACCGGTGACGAGGGTTCGCGTTCCACCTTCGATCGCAGGCGGCGGACGTGGACCGTCACGGTCGACGGGTCCTGCCACTCGGGCGAGGACTCCCACACCGCCTTCAGCAGTTCCGCCCGCGAGAACACCTCGCCGGGATGGGTCGCGAAGTGGTGGAGGAGGTCGAACTCGCGGCGGGTGAGGTCGATCGCCTCGTCGCCCCGGTGGACGGTGCGCGCGACCGGATCGATCGCGAGCCCGGCCACCTCGACGGCCTCCGCGGTCGACGGCAGGCGTCGCAGGACGGTGCGGACGCGGGCGACCAGTTCGCGTGGCGAGAACGGCTTGGTGACGTAGTCGTCGGCTCCCAGTTCCAGGCCCCCGACCCGTTCCGCCTCGCCCCCGCGTGCCGTCAGCATGATGACCGGCACCTCGGACCCGACCCGCAGTTCCTTCAGGACCTCCCAGCCGTTGCGTCCGGGCAGCATCACGTCCAGCACGACCAGGTCGACGGGGTCGGTGCGCAGGCCCCTCAGGGCGACATCGCCGTCGTCGTACTCCACGACCTCGTAGCCCGCGTCGCGCAGGTAGCGCCCGGTGACGTCGCGGACCATCGGCTCGTCCTCGACGACGGCGATGCGGGCACGGGGGGAGGGAGGCATGTGGCCCAGCCTACGACGGACGTGGAGGTTGCCACCACCTCGAGACGCTGCGTTCACGGTCCCGTAGCACCTGCCGGCTCGGCGCTGTCAGTCCCGGTTGACGTCGCGGACGACGGCCGGGCCGACCGACGCCACGTCCGAGCCGCCCGTCGTGCTCGCGGTCCGACCGCCCAGGAGGTCGACCAGGGGGTGGGTGGGCGGACCGAGTCGATGCTTGGCGATCCGCTCGGACGGCGTGTGGGGGACCGCGTCGCGGAACTCCCACCACCGCGGCACCTTGAAGGTGGCAAGCTGCGCCGCCACATGGGCGTGCAGCTCATGCGCCCGGAGCTGGGAACCGGCGCCCGGGGTGGCGACGCCGGCGTCGAAGGCGGCGGCGGCGGGAAGGTCGAGTTTCCACCGTTGACACCGTCGGGGAAGATCGTTGGCAGTTGGACCGTTGACACTTCTCCACAGTCGAATGTCCCGACCTTTCCCACCCCCGACTCCCACCCCCGAGTCCCACCCACAACTCCAAGTGAGCCAGGCATGCCCTACGCACCCGTGGTCGACCGGCGCGAATCCCTGACCAACGACGAGATCGCGCGCTACTCCCGCCACCTGATCATCCCCGACGTCGCCATGGATGGCCAGGAACGACTCAAGGCCGCCAAGGTGCTGCTGGTCGGCACCGGTGGGTTGGGATCACCGCTGGCGCTCTACCTGGCCGCGGCCGGCGTCGGCACGATCGGACTGGTCGACAACGACGTCGTCGATGCCTCCAACCTCCAGCGCCAGGTGATCCACGGCACGTCCGACATCGGCAAGGACAAGCTCGACTCCGCCGAGGAGTCGATCAACGACATCAACCCGCACGTCACGGTGGTCAAGCACCCGACCTTCCTCGACTCCACCAACGCGCTGGAGATCATCGAGCCCTACGACCTGGTGATCGACGGGACCGACAACTTCCCGACCCGGTACCTGGTCAACGACGCCTGCGTGCTGCTGGGCAAGCCCAACGTGTACGGATCGATCTTCCGGTTCGAGGGCCAGCTCAGCGTGTTCTACGCCCAGGAAGGCCCGTGCTATCGCTGCATGTTCCCGGAGCCGCCGCCACCCGGGATGGTCCCCAACTGCGCCGAAGGTGGCGTGCTGGGCATCATGGCGGGCCACATCGGCACCGCCCAGGGCATCGAGGGCATCAAGCTGCTGATGGGCATCGGGGACCCGATGATCGGCCGATTGGGCCTGTACGACGCACTCGACCAGCGCTGGACCTACGTCAAGGTCAACAAGGACCCGACGTGCCCCGTGTGCGGCGACAACCCCACCGTGACCGAACTCATCGACTACGAGGAGTTCTGCGGGATGCCGGCCCACGACCGCGACGAGGACGTCGCACCGCAGGACGTGGAGATCCTGCCCCGCGAGTACGCCGAGATCGCCGGCGACGACAACATCGTCCTGCTGGACGTGCGCGAACCCCACGAGTACGAGATCAACCGCATCCCGGGCTCGATCCTGATCCCCAAGGACACGGTGCCGTCCAAGCTCGACCAGCTCGACCCGGACAAGGACTACGTCGTCCAGTGCAAGTCCGGCGCGCGCTCGATGGAGGTCACCCAACTGATGCGCGGCGCCGGCTTCAAGGCCCGCAACCTCCACGGCGGCATCAACGCCTACGCCCGCCAGGTCGACGACTCCATCCCGGTCTACTGAGGGACCTGCCGAGGGGATTCCGGCGGACCAAGCGGCACCGTGACCGCCTACGACACCGACACCGGCGACGAACTGGCGCAGGTGCAACTGACGGCCCCGGGGACGTTCGTCAACGACGTGATCACGACGCGTGATGCGGCCTGGCTCACCAACTCCAACCTCGCCGAGGTCTACCGCGTGCCGCTCGATCGGTCCGGGGTCCCCACGGGCGACGTCGAGGTGCTGCCGCTGACCGGTGACTTCAAACTGGTCGACGGGTTCAATGCCAACGGCATCGAGGTCACCCCCAACGGCCGATTCCTGCTGGTGATCCAGTCCCAGACCGGTACGCTGTACCGGGTCGACGCCGACACCGGCGAGGCCACCGCCATCGCCATCGACGGCGCCACCTCGGGTGCCCTGACCGCCGGCGACGGCATCGAGCTGACGTCGGCCCGCACCCTGCAGGTCGTGCGCAACCAGTTGAATGTCGTCGCGACCGTCCGCCTGTCGGCCCACCTCACCACCGGCACGGTCACCGAGGAGGTCACCGACTTGGACTTCGACGTGCCCACGACCATCGCCTCGCTGGGCCGGACGTCATGGGTCGTCAACGCGCGCTTCTCGACCCCGCCGACCCCCGACACCCCCTACACCCTGGTCCGCGTCGGCTGACCTCGTTCACACCCCCGACCGCCGTCGAGTGTGCTGGTTGGCGCCACATGTGGCGCTGATCCGCACACTCGACGTGTCGTAGGATCAATGGCAGCAGCCCGCACCACGGTCTGGAGGTCGGTCATGGTCGAGCAGGTGCCGCCGTTCGTGACTGCATCGTGGTTGACACCACGGCGTGAGGACGTCCGGATCGTGGACTGTCGCTGGTCGCTGGACGGGTCGGTCGGTCGTGCGGACCACCTGGCCGGGCACCTGCCGGCCGCCGTGTTCGCCGACCTCGACAGCGACCTCGCCGGGCCCCCCAGCGCGGCCGGTGGACGCCACCCGCTGCCCGATCCCGACGACTTCGCCCTGTCCATGCAACGCCTGGGCATCCACGACGACACCCCGGTCGTGGCCTACGACACCGCCGGCGGGGTCATCGCCGCCCGACTGGTGTGGATGCTGCGGATCCTCGACCACCCGGCGGCCGTGCTGGACGGGGGACCGGCCGACTGGGGGTCGGCACTGGAGGAGGGGGAGGTGGACGTCGCCGAGGGATCGTTCAGTCCGCGCCCGTGGCCCGCGACGGCGGTCGCGACGATCGACCACGTGGCGGCCATCGCGGCCGGTGACCATCCCGGACTGGTCGTCGACGCCCGTGCCCCCGAGCGGTTCCGGGGTGACGCCGAACCGGTCGACGCCCGACCGGGCCACGTGCCGGGCGCGGTCAACCTCCCCGTGGGCGAGGCGGTTGTCGGCGGGCGCCTGCGGGCCGACGACACGTTGCGACGCCGCCTGGGCGACGTCGGCGCGGCCGGTCGCGACGACGTGGTGTGGTCGTGCGGATCGGGCGTGACGGCCTGCCACGGGGCCTTGGTGGCCGAACACCTGGGGTTCCGACGCCCGCGGGTCTTCGTGGGTTCGTGGTCGGCATGGTCCGCCGATCCGGACCGGCCCGCCGAGGTCGGAAGCGCGACCGCCTGACTCCCGGCCGTCCCGCCGGGAACGTGGTGGCCGGCGTCCACCGTCGACGGATCCGGGCTCCGACGTGTCCCGGTCCGCCAGTACCGTCGCAGCCATGCTGCACCTCCACCACGACCATCCCTCGGCGGCCTCGTTGCTGGCCGTGCTGACGCTGCAGTCGTTGGCCGACGAGGGCCTGCCCGTGACGTTCCACGGCGTGGACGTGCTGGGGCTCGGGACGACGATCCCCGCCACGCTCGACGACCTCGCGGAGTGGGAGCGGCACCGTGGCGCGCTGGCCGAACTCGACTGGGACGTGGCCCGGCCACGCCTGCATCCGATGACGTTGCCGGCCCACCTGGTCGAGGCCCTGGCCGCCGATCGTGGCCTGGGTGCGGCGTGGCGTCTGGCGTGCCTGCGCGCGCACTGGCTGGACGGGTGCGACCTGGGTGTGCCGGAGGTGCTGGCGGACCTGGGTGAGCAGATCGGGCTGGAACGGGACGCGGTCGCGGAACTGGTCGGCGATCGCCGAACGGCCGTGGTCGCACGCCAGGCCGCGGTTGCACGTCGAGGCGAGGGTGTCGGGGGCGTGCCCATCCTCGAGGTCCACGACACCCTGGTGTCCCCGTTCATGTCGCTGGACGACCTGCGCCTGTTGGCCGCCACGTGAGCGCCCCGGCCACGCCCGAGCCCGGCACCCGGCTGGCCGCCCACCAGTCCGTCATCGACGGCCTGCTGGCGTGGGGCCGGCCACGTCCGGACGTCGCTCCTGACCTCGCCGACGACCTGCAGCGCCGATTGGCGGACGGCCTCGACGGCGTCGTGGCCCCCGACGACGAGCGCATCTGGCTGAGCAAGTCGGGGTTGCGCGCACTGGCCTGCGACGGGCGCTGGCTGGACCAGCAGGAGGGCGTGTTCGCGCCGTCGGTCCCGATGCTGGCCGGCACCCTGACCCACCGGGCGGCGGAACTCGACACGGCCTCCGGGCGCACCTTCGACCTCGAAGAGGTCCTGGACCGGGCCGAGCGGGAAGTCGGTTCCCACCCGACGTCCAAGGATGCCGACCTCCTCAACCGCCTCGACGGCCTTGAGCGCGCCGACCTGCGGGCGACCTGCCGCGACCGGTTGGTGGAGTGGCGGCTGTTGTGGCCGCTGTTGGACCGGGTCGAGGTCAGCTTCGAGCACCGCCTGCGGGCCCAGTTCGCCGACGGACGTGTGGTCCTCTCGGGTCGACCCGACCTGGTCGTGCGATCGCCGCATCCACGGGCGGGTCGGGCCACGGACCTGGTGCTCGACCTCAAGACCGGGCGCCGCAACGAGGTGGGAGACCGGGCCGACCTGCGGCTCTACGCGTTGTTGTGGACGCTCAAGTACCGCCGACCCCCGTTTCGATGGGCCACGTTCTACCTCGCTGAGGGTCGCTGGGACCACGAGGACTTCGATCCGATCCTCCTGCGCGGGGCCGCCGACCGGGTGGTCGACGCCGCACACCGTGTGGCGCGTCTGCGACAGGGCGTTCCGGAAGACGAATTGATGTTGCATCCGGGCAGTCATTGCTCCTTCTGTGGTCGCCGTGACACGTGTCCGGTCGCGCCCTCCTGGGACTGACGGGCCACGCACCCGTCCCCTGTCCGAACGGACGGGGCCAGCAGGGCCTGCACGGCCGTGCCACCACGCAGCATCGGTATCGTTCGGCATGCCTCCCGTTCGGGGAGACGCCACCCCACCGCCGGAGTCGTCGTGCTGTTGCGTGCCCGTCGTGCCGTGTTCGGCGCGGTCACCGTCGTGGTGGCCGTGTCGGTCGCCACGGTCGGGACCACCGGCCACTCGACCGGTCCGCACCTGCACTTCGAGACCCGTGTCAACGGGGCGGCCCTGAACCCGCGGCAGTTCCTGTCCGGGGGCGGCTGCTGACGGTGCACGGCTGCCGGCACCGGTGCCGACGGCATCGGTCGTGACGCCCGCCCTGTTTGGCGTCCTGTCGTGGCCGATCGTGTTTCGCATCCCGCTGGTGGGTGACTTGGCGGTGTCGCCGCACGGCCTCGCCATGGGCGTGGGGTTCGTGGTCGGTGCGCTCATGATGATCCGGCGGGCCCGGCGCCACGGCGTCGAGGCCGGCGACGGCGACGGGGTCCACCTGCTGGACGACCAGCAGGTGGCGGAGACGGTCCAGTCACTGTTGGGCTGGTCGCTGCTGGGCGCGATCGTGGGGGCCCGCGGGTTCCACGTCCTGGCGCATCTCGAGGTCTACGCGGACGATCCCGTCCGGGTGCTGGCGATCCAGGAGGGTGGATTGACCTTCGTCGGTGGCGTGGCCGGCGCCGTCGCCGTGGGCTGGGGCGTCGCCCGGCGACGAGGCCACGACCCGGTGGTCCTGCTGGACACGGCCGCGCCCGGGCTGGCCATGGGCTTGGCCATCGGGCGGCTCGGCGACCTGGCGATCGGAGACCACCTCGGGGCGCCGACAACGTCGGCCTGGGGATGGCGCTGCGCCGGCGACTTCAACCCGGTCGGGGGACCCAACGCCATGGAACGGGTCGCCCCCGTGCCCTACCCATCGGTGGCGGTCGACAGCGGCGCGGTGGAACCCCCGGTCGTGGGCTGCTTCGACGTCCCGGTGGTGCCGACCGCACTGGTGGACGGGATGGTGGCGCTGGTGGTCACGCTCGTGCTGCTGGTGGTGGAACGCCGGTGGCCGGGCCGGGGGAACGTGGCGACGGCGTGGGTGGTGGCCTACGGGGTGCTGCGGTTCGTGGGCGACGTGCTGCGTCGGGACCGGCGCATGCTGGGCCTGACCGGCACCCAGTGGGCCCTGGCGGCGGCGGTGCTGGTCGTGGTGGCGTGGCAGGTCCGTCGGCGCGCCGTCACCTGACCAGTCGGGGGTGTCCCCCGCGGTCGCGCGGGCGTACGCTCACCGATGGTGCCGTGGTCCGTCGGCGTCGGTCGCGCCGGGACGGTGCAACCGGGGACCGCGCCGAGAGGTCGAGCACCGAGGGTTCGCGTGCGGGACGCACGCGGGAGCAGCGGGAGACGTCGCAATGGCGGACGGGCACGAGCAGTTCGAGTCGTTGGCGGTCAGCCATGTCCTCGGCGGCCTCGACCAGGAAACGGCCTCCGCGTTCCGCCGCCATCTCGTCGGCTGCCTGCAGTGCAAGGCCCAGGTCGCCGAACTGCGCGCCCTGGCCGGTTCGCTCGAGGACGCGGCGCGCGAGGAGCGGGCTGTGCTGGCCCTGCAGACCCGGGCTCGTCGCGAGGTGTCCACCGACGACGACCTTCCCGAGGCCATTCCGCCACCGCTGCCGCGCCGGGTTCTGATCGCGGTGGTGCTGGTCGTCGTTGCGCTGGCGGCGCTGATGGCACACAACCTCCACCTTCAGTCCCGCGAGGCAACGCTGGCCGAGGGGGTCGCCCAGCGCAGCGACGTGCTGTCCGGCCTCGCCCGCGGACTGGCGATGGACACGGAGTTCTCGCAGTCGGCCACCGGCATGGTCGTGGCCAACGGCGACGAGGTGTCGTGGACGGTCAGCGGGCTGCCCGTGCCCACCAGTGACCAGCAGGTCGTGGTGTGGCTGGTCGAACCGGACGCGCAGAACCGCGCCGCGCGCTACGGCGCCACGGCCATGCCAGAGGGCGAGATCAGCGGCATGACCGACGACGACGGCGCCCGTGAACTGGTGGTCACCCTGGAAGACGTCGTCGACGGCGAGACCGCCTCGGAGCCGACCGGCCCGGAGTTTGCGCGTGCCGACCTCAGTCCGATCCGCGAGACCGACGACCGCAACCGGGTGACCGCGTCGGAGTGACCCGTTCGGGCCTCGTCCGACGCCCGCGCGGACTGGCAGCCCCCAACCCTCACCGGTACGGTTGCCAACCGCTCACGGGCGCGTAGCTCAGCGGGAGAGCGCTGCCTTCACACGGCAGAGGCCGCAGGTTCGAAACCTGCCGCGCCCACCACCACATAATCCCTGCTCAGGGCCGGTTTCCGACGTCGCTAGGGACCGGCCCTGAACTGTGTCTCAGAGTGCTCGGGCCGTCGTGGGGCCGTCACTCGATCCGTCTGGACGCCAGATCGACCACGCTCGGGCCGTTCTGGGCCGCGGCCATGGCCTCCCCGAGGCGGTCGGCCAGCAACGGGTCCGCGTCGGGGTACAGGTGCCCGTAGCGGTCGAGCGTGAACGCCACCGACGAGTGGCCGGCCCTGGTCGCCACCAGCTTGATGTCCGCGCCTGCGTCGATCCACATGGCAACGGCCGTGTGCCGCAGGTCGTGCGGGCGCAGGTGGTCCAGGCTGGCACGCTGCACGGCGGGGTTGAACAGTCGCCGCCGGAAGTGGGTCGGCTGGAGGAGGCCGCCCTCTGGCGCGGGGAACAACCATTCCGACGAGTAGGTCCGGGCGTGCTCGGTCAGCTCGTCCCACACGGGCTCCGGCAGGGCGATCCGGCGTCTACCGGCCCTCGTCTTGGGTGGCCCGATGTGGGGGTGGCCATTCACCCATGCGACCGTCTGCGCGACGTCGAGCTCCCGGCGTGTCTCGATCCGGTGCTCGGGACGCATGGCCGCGGCTTCACCGATCCGCAGGCCGGCGTAGGCGAGCACGAGCACGAGGGCGCGGTAGGCCGGGTCGATCGCGTCGGCCAGCCTGGCGACCTCGTGGTGCGTGAGGAAGCGCATCTCGTCGCGCTCGACGGTCGGCGTCGGGACCTTGTGGACGGGGGAGCGCTTCAGCTTGCCCGCGTCGCAGGCCGACTCCATGATCGCGCCGAGGAGCTGCACGGCCTTGGTCACGGTGGCCGGTGCCAGCCCCTTGTCCTCGAGTTGGGCCACGAATGCCACGACGTCCGGCTGGGTGACGGCCTTCAGGGGCACGTCTCCGAACGCCGGCACGACGTGGTTGCGGACGTAGGACTCGTCGCGGGCCATCGTGGACGGTCGGACCCTGCGGGCGTCGAGCCACATGGCGGCCCACTCGCCCACGGTCGTCCTGCCCGCGGCGGGGTCGATCCATGTGCCAGTGTCGAGGGCGTGTTGCTGGTCGCGCAGCCACCGTTCGGCGTCGACCTTCCGCCGGAACGTCTTGGATCGCTCCCGGCGGTTGGGCCCGGTGATCCGTGCCCGGTAGGCGGTCTGGCCGTTCCTGGTGCGCTTCTGGACGTGCCCCACGGTGGCTCCTCTTGCCCGAGATCGTGCGGCCTCTGCCGTGATCCTACGGGCGGCACAGCCCCCGAGTAGGCGCGCTGCGGCTGCTGGAGTTCGGCGCGGTCCTGTCGATGCCGCCCCGACAGGTGCGCGCCCCGATGGTCGGGGACACGGTGTTGCGGCTGCCCCATGACATACCTATGCGGTCGTGGTGCCGGGTGGTGCGACGTACGACGAAGGTCCAGGTGGAGCCGGGCGTGTCCGCAGGGGCACGCGGCTGCGGTGATCCGTCGCCGACAACCCGTGCAGCGTCGGTGGACCGATCCTTCGCGCCCCATGGCGCTTCTCCTCGCATGTCAGCCGTCCATCTTGTGGCTTGGGGGCCCGGTTGACAACCCCGGCATCGCCAGCTGTGGAGAACGTCACTACGGCCGCAGTCCACGCAGGGACTGGCAGCACACGAGCCAGGACTCGACCCGAAACCTGGGCGTAGCTCGGCGCGTGGCCACGGGAACTGGCGCCAGCGGCCGACTTCCAAGGCCCCTACCCAACTCGCCACACTGCCGATAGCGGGCGCTCTCGCGGGTCTGCCGGCGGCGCGCGCGAGTGTCGAGATCGGCGGCTCTCGGAGGTTTTCGCGGCCACCGGACAAGTGGCGATACCAGCGG
>JBBSMS010000112.1:0-11206 GCA_038233055.1 Nitriliruptorales bacterium | reverse complement strand
GTGGCAGGCGCGCAGCGAGTTCTCAATCCTGCCCGAGCGAAGCGAGTGGCAGGCGCGCAGCGAGTTCTCAATCCTGCCCGAGCGAAGCGAGTGGCAGGCGCGCAGCGAGTTCTCAATCCTGCCCGAGCGAAGCGAGTGGCAGGCGTTGGTAGGATGTGCCTACAGCGGAACGTCGGTCGGTTCGGCGTCCGCCCAGGCCCGACGGACGTGGTGCGTGCGTCCACGTTCGCAGCGACGGGATCCCCGACGATCCGACCACATGTGAGGCGACGAGCGTGAAACTGAGTTGGTTCGGCGAGTTCTTCTCGACCCTGCCCGACGCGCTGTACGCCCTGTGGCAGTTCGGCGATCCGTCCGGCATCGGCCAGGGCTGGTGGGGCCTGGTCATCCTGTTGATCTGGGGGGTCCTGCTGATCACGATCCCGCTGCTGATCGCCAAGCGCACCCACGGCGATCACGAGTGGGTCTCGGCCACGATGGGCGTGCTCGGTGGCCTCGGGATCTTCTGGTGGGTGTACGGGGTCCTGCCGTCGGCCTGGATCTACTTCCTGGACTCCAACCGCGAGGTCCTCGAGGGCGCGATCGTCCCGGCCTCGGCCGGCATCACCTTCGCCAACGGCTACCGGCTCGACATCGCCAGCAACCTCTACCAGGTGATCCGCGACCTGGTCGTGGTCGTCGAACACCTGGCGGCCTTCGTGCTGACGTTCTGGTTCGCCCTGCGCTTCCAGAAGAAGTACCCCAAGACGCTGGTGCCCGGCGAGGTCAAGCCCGATGCCGGGGGCTACAAGTGATCGACCCGACACCGCACCACGACGACGAGAGGGGACGCGACCATGGGCAAGACTGACAAGGGCGAGCACCCGCTCATCTACGACGACTACACCGTCCAGGAAGTCGACCCGAACTGGCTCCAGGAACGCGTCAAGCCCAAGCGCCACATCGGGCTGACCGCCGAGTTGTGCATCCTGTGCCGCGCCTGCGAGGACGTGTGCCCGTGGGAGTGCATCTTCATGATGTCCCCGACAATCATCAAGGGTGCCGACAAGCAGTCGCTGATGACGTTGGCGGACCAGTCCGCGTCGGTGTTCATCATCGACGACAACGAGTGCACGCGCTGCGCCATCTGCGTGGAGCGCTGCCCGTCCGACGCCCTGTGGCTCGGACGCACCGACCAGTAGCACCGGACCAGCAGCACCCGACCGACCCCGTACCACCGCCACCACCGCACCGGACGCCGACGCACCGGCCCCGGGTCGGGACGAGACGGAGACACCAACCGTGCCGAAGATGCCCACGCCGCCCTCCTGGAGCGACATCCAGAAGAACACCCAGGACAACGTGATCTGGAAGTCGATCTTCCGTCCCGGGTCGATCTATCGCAAGGGCTACCGCGACACCTCGCGGGACCGGGCCCTGGCGGCGATGAACAACGTGCTCTACCACCTCCACCCCGTGAAGGTGAAGCGCCACGGCCTCAAGCTGACCTACACCTACTGCCTCGGTGGCCTGAGTTTCTTCCTGTTCGTGGTGCTGACCATCACCGGCATCTTCCTGATGTTCTTCTACACCCCCGCTGCCGGTGCGGGGACCGAACTGGCCTATGCCGACATGCGCACCATCCAGGCGTCGGTGACCTTCGGCCAGTTGGTCCGCAACATGCATCGATGGGGCGCCCACCTGATGGTGTTCACGGTGTTCCTCCACATGGCCAGGGTGTTCTACCACGGGGCCTACAAGCCGCCGCGCGAGTTCAACTGGGTGGTGGGCGTGATCCTGCTGACCCTGACCCTGCTGCTGTCGTTCACCGGCTACCTGCTGCCGTGGGACCAGTTGGCGATCTGGGCGGTGACCGTGGGCACCGAGATGATGGGCTTCACCCCGGTGTTCGGCAAGCAGGTGCAGTTCGTGTTGCTGGGCGGGGCCGTCATCGGTCCGAGCACGTTGCTGCGCTGGTACGTGCTCCACGTGCTGTTCGTCCCGTTCGTGACCGTCGTCTTCCTCGCGGTGCACTTCTGGCGCATCCGCAAGGACGGCGGGATCTCGGGGCCCCTGTGACGAATGTCAGCAACGATCGTGCCGTAATGACCAGTAGGGCAGTCCGTCCGGGCCACCACCCGGTCGGCAGAGGATGGAAGGTGAGCGCCGATGGCTGATGTGCAGATCGACCAGGCCACCTACGACGCCCTGACGGGCAGTGGCGTGCCCGAGCGAATCGCGCGTGCCAAGGCCAAGGCCGCCACGGTCCGCAAGGAGAAGGTCGCCGAGGGCGTCGAGATCGGCCCCAAGTCGGCCGACACAGCGACCAAGGCGCTGGCGACGTTCCGCGAGAACTACGGCGACGGTGGCGGCGGTGGGACCACGACCGCGGTCATGGACGCCCCCAGCGGCCGGCTGACCCCGGAAGAACGTGCCGAGCGGGTCCGGGCCTCGCTGGGCCAGACCAACGGGTCACCGTCCATCGGCGTGCCGTCCGACTCCAAGCACACCCACCGACTGCTCGCGCTGGTCCCGCCGTCGGGCATCCAGCAGGTCAGCGACAAGCAGCAGGACAAGGTCTACACGTGGCCGCACCTGCTGCTGGTCGAGTTCGTCGCGCTGCTGGCGATGGGAGCCCTGCTGCTGGTCGTGTCCTACTTCATCGACGCGACCTTCCGCGAACTCGCCAACCCCAACCTGACCCCGAACCCGTCCAAGGCGCCGTGGTACTTCCTCGGCCTGCAGGAACTGTTGCGCTACTTCCACCCGATGGTGGCCGGTGTGACGATCCCGGGGGTGGGCCTGATCGTGCTGGGTGGTGCCGCCTACGTGGACAAGAACCCGTCGGCCAAGCCCGAGAACCGTAAGTTCGCCACCATGGCCATGACCTTCTTCCTGGTGATGTGGACGGTCTTCGTCTTCGCCGGGTCGTTCTTCCGCGGCCCCGGCTTCAACTGGGTCTGGCCGTGGGTGGACGGCCTGTTCTTCGAACTGTGAGCGTGCCGATGAATTGTCGAGTGCTGAGGTCTGACGCCAATGGCTGACGAACGACGACTGCTTCCGAAGGTCGAACGACGCACGTTCCTGCGCTACTCGCTGTTCGGCGGCGTGGCTGGGGGACTGGGCGTGTTCGGCCTGGGCTCGCTCGGGTTCCTGTGGCCGCAACTGTCGGGTGGCTTCGGTGAGCCGATCCCGCTCGGGCCGGCCGAGGACATCCTCGCCCAGATCCGCGAGGAGAAGGCCCCCTTCGCCTACCCGTCCGGCCGTTTCTACGTGATCGAGTACAACCCGTCGGCCCCCGGTGCCGAGGACGCCTACGGGGAGATCGGCGTGGAGGTCGGTGGGTCCGGGCTGATGGCGCTGTACCAGAAGTGCGTCCACCTCGGTTGCCGCGTGCCGTGGTGCCAGACCTCGCAGTGGTTCGAGTGCCCGTGCCATGGGTCGAAGTACAACCGCTGGGGCGAATGGACCGGTGGTCCGGCCCCGCGTGGCCTCGACCGGTTCCCGTGCGAGCTCGACGCCACCGGCACGTTGATCGTGCGGACCAACCCGGCCGAACTCCAGACCGGCCCGGCCCGGACGGCCAACGTGCTGTCCCAGGAGCCCGAAGGCCCCCACTGCGTCGACCTGTGACGGGTTGACCGACAAGGTGTTGTGTTGATGGAACTGCTACTGCTGGCCCCCATCCTGGCGACCGAGGCCGCCGAGGGTGCGAACAGCCCCACCGCCACGATCGTGATGACGATCCTGGTGGGTGGGCTGGTCGCGTTCGGGTTGGCCTACTTCATCGTGGGGCCGGGCCGGGGACGCAAGACCGGTGACAAGCGCACTGGCGACATCCCGCTGGCGATGCGCCCGTACCACTCCGACGAGGAGTTGGAGTCGACCGCGATGGAGCGGGCGATGTCGTGGGGCGTGGCCCTGTCACTGTTCGCGGGGGTCTTCCTCGCCGTCTACTGGATGATCGAGCCCGCCCGCATCAACGCCCAGATGGATGCCTACTACGAACAGGACGTGTCCGCCGGCCGGGCCGCGTTCGTCAGCAACTGTGCGACCTGCCATGGCACCGAGGCCCAGGGCGGGTCCGCTCCGAACCCCTACAGCGACGCCCCGTGGCCCGCGCCCCGCCTGAACAACATCGAAGCCCGCTACGCCGACTCCGAGATCGTGTCGGACGTCGAGGACTTCATGAAGCAGACCCTGATCCGGGGACGCCCGGGGACCCCGATGTCGGCCTGGCGGTCGGACTACAACGGCCCGATGAACGACCTCCAGATCGACGAGATCGTCGAGTACCTGCTGTCCATCCAGATCGACGAGGTCGAGGAGATCGACGCGCAGGCGTTCGCGGGTGCCTCCGGCGGCGAGATCTTCGCCAACAACTGCGCCCGCTGCCACGGCGACAACCTCGAGGGCCGGGTCGGGCCGACGCTGACCAACATCTACGAGCGCTACGGCGCCACGCTGGGTGACGAGTCCACCTACGGCCCGGTCCGTGAGACGATCGAGCAGACAATCATCAACGGACGACGGGTCCCCGGCGTGGGCGTGATGCCGTCGTTCAGGAACACGCTGCCCGAGGACGCGATCCAGTCGGTGATCGACCACATCGAGTCCCAGCAGGTCGAGGATGGCCCACGCTTCGGCCAGGTCGGTGGCCCGATCACGCCCGAGGACCTCGCGTCGGAGTCCGACCCGGGTGACACGGCCACGACCGCGGAGGACGACTCATGACGTCGCTGCTGACCACCCTGGTCCTGGCCACGGAGGGTGCCGAGGGCATCTCCGGTGACCACATCGCCGCCAAGCTGGCCGTGCCCGCCGGGATCCTGATCTTCTCCGGGGCCGTGTTCGCGCTGCTGTGGTCCAACTACGGCGCCAAGAAGGGCGCACTGATCTACCTCACCGCCATGGGTGGCTTCTGCATGGTCCTGGGCGTGTACTGGTGGTTCGGCGCGCCCGGCACGCCGGTCGCGACCGGGATGCAGAACTTCCCCGGCCAGACCAGCGACCACTACCAGGCCGAGTGGTTCGCCTTCGAGCCGGGGTCGGCGACGGCCGACTACTTCGAGGCCACCAACGACCTGGGTGGCTTCGAGTCTGTCGCGGACTTCCTCGGCAAGGGCGACGCCTCCGAGGAGGCACTCGGCGACGACCCCCGTTACAACAGTCTCAACGGTGACGTCGCGCAGGCCGACGCGTTGATGGCCGACCTCGCGCTCAAGGTCGACGAGGACGGTGAGGTGCGACTGGGTGGCGAGACCCGTGGCGAGTACCAGGACGCGGGCGAGGCCGGTCTGGCCGAGGAGATCGACGATCCGGAGAACTACACCCGGGCGGAGCCGTTCTTCACCGCCGAGGCCGACGAGAACCGGTTGGTGACCCGCAGCGCGGGCACGTTCCTGGCCGGCACCGAGGTCACGATCGCGACCAACTACATGCCGGATGACCCCGAGGGCGACACCATCACCGTCGAGGTCGACCGTGTGACGATGTTCGCCTTCAAGGAGCCATCGGCGTTGTGGTTCCCATCCGCCGTGTGGACGTTCACCGCGGCCGCGATCTTCGGGCTGAGCCTGTTCGGGCTCGACCGCATCGAGCAGCGTGAGAAGAAGCGGGCGCAGGAAGTCCGCGAGCCCGAGGACCTCGCGGTCTCCATCCGGCAGTGATCCGACGGGTCCTGGCGCGACCGCTCGTGGCGGCCGGTCTGGTCGTGGGGTTGGTGCTTGCCGGGTGCACGTCCACGCCGACGGGCGCGGCCTGCGAGGAACCCCTGGCCGGCGTGCGGGCCGGGGCCTGTCCGCTTCCGGTCGACGACCGACCACCCGCGCCCGACGAGTCGTTCCCCGTCCTGGGGGAGGACGACACCGAGGTGTCGCTGAGAGGCTTCCCCGGCGACGTCGTGGTCGTCAACTTCTGGGCCTCGTGGTGCGGACCCTGCCGCAGCGAACAGCCCGCGCTCAACCGGGTCGCCGAGGAGTACGCCGACGAGGCCGTGACGTTCGTCGGCGTGAACGTGCAGGACACCTCCGAGACCAACGCCCTGCTGCACCAGCGGGACTTTGCGATCCCGTACCCCTCGATCTCCGACCCGACCACCCTGGTGGCCAGTCGGTTCCGCGGCGTGGCCCCCTCGACGTTGCCCTCCACGGTGTTCATCGACCGGCAAGGACGCGTCGCCTTGAGCCTGTTCGGCGAGACGGACGACATCGAGGTCGCCCAGTTGCTGGACGTTCTGCTCGCAGAGTGAGGTCGGGCTGAGCCCGCACCCGGGTGGTGGCACACTGGTGCTGCGGCCACCGACGGTGGCCGATCGCCCGCGAGCCACCCCGGGAGGTCGACGTGTTCGCCCCATTCGCGCCGGTCGCGTCGCGACTGATGGTGCTCGCCCAGGCCGACACGGCCGTGCGGGACATCGTCGGCAACGGCAACTTCCTGCTGGCCGCGGTGGTCGCGGTCGTGGCCGGGCTGGTCTCGTTCGCCAGTCCGTGCATACTGCCACTGGTCCCGGGCTACCTGTCGTTCATGACCGGGCTGTCGGGTGACGACCTTGCCCGCGGCGGGTTCGGGCGCCACTCCCGAGTGCTGGTCGGGTCGATCCTGTTCGTGGCCGGCTTCGCGATCCCGTTCACGCTGTTCGGGGTTGCCGTCGGGGCCCTGGACGTGTTCAGCCAACGCTGGGCCCAGGTCGTCATGGGCCTGTTCGTCGGCGCGATGGGCGTGTTGATGGCCTCGGGCCGACTGACCCGCGAGGTCCGCGTGGCCGACAGGGCCCCGACCGGCGGGCTGCTGACCGCCCCGGTACTGGGGTTCATCTTCGGGGTCGGCTGGACGCCCTGCATCGGCCCGGCCGCCGGTGCCATCCTCAACCTGGCCGGCACCTCCTCGACTGGTGCCGCCGCCCGGGGCGGGGCGCTCGCGTTCATCTACGCGCTGGGCCTGGGTACCCCGTTCGTCGTGGTCGGCCTGCTGTTCAACCGTGCGGCCGGTGCGCTCGGATTCCTCAAGCGCAACGCCCGCGGCCTGCAGGTCTTCGGCGGCGTCATGCTGCTGGCCGTCGGCATCGCGCTGGTCACCGGCCTGTGGGACGCCCTGATCCTGCGGATGCTGCCCTTGATCAACGGCTTCACTCCCCCGATCTAGGGTGGCCGCTGAGGCGGGACGGCGACGGTCGTCCGGCCGGTCCAGCCCGCCGCTGCCCGTGTCGCCACTCGCTCGCGTGACCTCCGGCCATGCAACGCTCGTTTGCTCCTTGGCAGCGACGACCTGTCCTCGGGCTGTCCGGCCGCGTCGCCGTCGGACACCCGCAGGCTGCCGGGGTCGAGCTCAGGGATGTCCCTGAGGTACCACGACACCACACCACTACGCTCGCAGCACCGCGGCGTCGCACCTGCGCAACGCCCCCGAGGAGGCCCCGTGGACGAGCCCGTGACCGGTCGTCGACCGTGGTGGTCCGTGCTGGCCGTGGGCGTGCTGGTGAGCCTCGCGCTGGGGCTTCCGGCCCCACGTGTGGCGGCCCAGGACGACGACGCTGCCGAGTTCGGGCTGTCCGTGCAACGAGGCCTGGGCGACGGTGCCGTGGTGGGTGCCTGGTCGCCGGTGGTCGTGACCATCGCGCCGACCGTCCCGTTGTCGGGAGAGCTGGCGCTGCTCACCGAGAACGAGGGGGGCCGGACCGTCACCCGTGCCGCCGTCGAGGTGGCCGCGGGTGCGACGGAACAGGCGTGGTTCCTGCTGCCGCCCGGGGATGCCAACGTGGAGGTGTCACTGCGGGCCGACGATCGCGTGGCCCGCGACACGCTGCCGTCGGTGGGCTCGGGATCGGCCCCGGTCGGCGTGCTCGCCGACCGGGACTTCCCGAACCGGGTCGGCGCCGTGACCGACCCCCTGACCGGCGAGGTGTGGACCACGGTCGTGGTCGACCCGGCGATGCTCGACCTCGGGCCACTCGCGCTCGAGGCACTCGGGACGCTGGTCGTCGACGAGCGGGCCGTGGACGCCCTGGCCGAGGACCGGCGCTCGGCACTGGCGACCGCGGTGGCCCACCAGGGACTGCACCTGGTCGTCACCGGCGTGACCGCCGACCCGGGCATCGGCCGGGCGCCGGCGGTCGCCCCCGGCGGCGCCACCACGCTCGAACCCGGCCCGGGGGCCTGGGGGCTTGCGATCGCCGGTGACGAGGTCCGCGCGGCCGACGACGACACCGCCAACGGGGCCACGGTGACCTCCGGCCGCGGGCGGGTGACGTGGCTGGCTGCCGGGGTGGGCGACGACGCGCTGCAGTCGCCCCGGATGTGGGGCCAGGTGTGGACCGGGACCTCGGTCGCGTCGCGGTCGCCGTGGGACCGAACGCCGCCGGTCGACGCGTGGTCGCTGCAGCAACGCGGCCTGCGGTTGCCATCGTCGTGGGGGATGGCGGGCTTCGTCGGCCTGTACCTGGTGGCCGCGGCCGTCGTGGCCAAGGTCGGGCTCGCCCGGCTGCGCCGCCGGGAACTCGCCTGGGTGGTCCTGCCTGGAATGGCCCTGGTGCTGGCCGGCGTGGCTTTCGTCGCCTCGTCCGGCAACGACGTGGTCGGTGGCCGGGCGATCGCCGGCTCGACGTGGATCGACGGCGTGGGGGTGGAGCGAGTGGTCATCGCCGGGGACTTCACCGATGGCGACACGACCCTGCGCGGTCCGGGCTGGCAGGTCGAGAGCCTGTCGTGGCCCGGAGCGGGCGTGGAGGCGACGGCGGACGGCACGCGCGTGTCGTCCAGCGGCGTGGACGACATCGGGCAGGCGTCGGTGGTGTCGGCCGCACGGACCACCACGGCAGCGGCGCCCGTGGCCGTCGAGGCGGTCCGGCTGGCCGACCGGGTCCAGGTCGAGGTGGTCAACACCGGATCGGTGACGCTCGGGTCCTTGCGCGTGTCGGCCGGCGACCTGGTCGCGGACGAGGCCGAGGGCCGGTCGCTCGCCCCCGGCGAGACGCTGGTCGTCGACGTCGCCGACCCCGCCGGCGGCGAGTGGTTGCCGGACGTGCTGGTCGAAGGCCTGGCCGACTGGCAGGATGCGGAGGCACGGGCCAGCTTCGCCGGTTCCACCAACCAGTTGACCGAGGACGTGCCCGCGTTGGTGTGGGTGCGGGCCGTCGCCACGGACCTGGTCGCCCGCCCGGACGGCATCGGCCAGATCGATCCGCAGGTGGTGGCGGTCGGCGTGACCCCGACCCTGGGCGATCCCACGGTCCCGGCCCCCGCCTCGTCGCTGACCTGGGGGGGACAGGGGCAGGGCGTCGAGGAGTTCGGGGACCCCGGTGACGGCGAGACCTGGCTCCGCGTGACGCCGGCGAGCGCCGCGGCCGTGGCCACCCTGGCCGTGGACCTCCCGGTGTCGGACGACGAGGCCTGCGTCGAGTGGTTGGTGTACGGCGAGAACAGCCCGGAGGGGGAGCCGCGGACGCTGTGCGACGGCGAGCAACCGGAGTGCCCGGACGGGGCCGAGTGCTTCGACGAGAACGGACAGTGGTTCGAGATCTGCCTGCCTGCCGGGTCCTGCGAGTCGTGGGAACGTCAAGGCGAGGGTGCCTCCGGGTACCGCGTGTGGGACACTTTCGAGGGCGACTACCGCACCTGGACCGACGAGGTGGCCGCCGAGGTGGCCGCCGACCCGGGACGCGTGGTTACGCCGCTGGGTGACGTCGTCGTGGAGATCTGCTGCGGAGTTGCATCCACGAACCGGGTCCGCATCAGCACGGGAGGTGGCTCGTGACCGACGTGGCCACTCCACCCATCGCCCCGTCGGCGGGGATGCCCCCGGCGGCGCCGTCCAGACCGGCACCGGCCGCCGGGACCGAGCCCACAAGCCCCGAACCAGTCCGCCCCGCCGTCCGCATCCGCGGCCTGCGCAAGCACTACGGCGCGGTTGCGGCGGTCGACGGACTGGACCTGGACGTGCCGGCGGGGAGCATCTTCGGCCTGGTCGGGCCCAACGGGGCGGGCAAGACCACGACCATGCTGTCGGTGGTGACCCTGCTGGTACCCGATGCCGGGGTGGTGGAGGTCCAGGGCCACGATGCCCTTGCCGATCCTGCGGCCGTTCGCGCGGTCGTGGGCTACATGCCCGACTTCTTCGGTCTCTACGACGGGATGTCGTGCAGCGAGTACCTCGACTACTTCGCGGCCGCACACGGGCTGAACTCGGACCGCGCCACGGCCCAGGTCGCGGACCTGCTGGAACTGGTGGGACTGGACCACAAGGCCGACGTCGACGTGTCGGGGTTGTCCCGGGGGATGCAGCAGCGCCTGTCGCTGGCCCGAGCCCTGGTCCACGACCCGGCGGTGCTGGTGCTGGACGAACCGGCGTCCGGGCTCGACCCGCGGGCCCGGGTGGACCTCCGCGAGATCCTGCTGGCACTGGGCGAGATGGATCGCACGATCATCGTGTCGAGCCACATCCTCGCCGAACTGGAAGAGATCTGCGACCGGGTCGCGATCGTCGAGGCAGGCCGCGTGCTGGCGTCGGGGACCCCGGCCGACATCCGCACCGGCGCGACCGCCGCCACGACCGTGCGGGTCCGCCTGCACGTCGGGCCGGACGCCGCGGCCGAGGCCATGCACCGGGCGGCGGCGGTGGCGGCGACCGCGGGCGCGGTCCACGTCGGGTCGCGGGACACCTCGCTGCGCTTCGAGGTGGCCGGTGGCGAGGCCGCGGTGGTCGACCTGCTGGCCGCCCTGGTGGCGGCCGAACTGCAGGTGATCGAGTTTCGCGAGGAGGCCGGCGGACTGGAGCGGTTGTTCATGGACGTGACCCGGGGGGTGATCCGATGAGCACGGGTGAGGTGGCAGCCGACGAGACGGGGATCCCGAGCAGTCGGCGGGGCTGGCGCCCACGGTTGTCGCCGGTGGTCCGCCACGAACTCGCCGATCGCTTCCGGGGCAACCGGGGCGGCCTGGTCGTGACCGGGTACGTGGCGGTGATGGGTCTGGTGCTGGTGTTGCTGTACCTGCTGGTGTCGTCGCTGTCGGCCCAGGACGTCGGCTTCGACCAGGCCGGCGTGGGTCGGTTCCTGTTCGAGAACTTCATCGCGCTGGAGTTCGGCTTCATGCTGTTCGTCGGTGCCGGCTACGCCGCCGCGCAGGTCGCCGCCGAGCGCGAGCGCCAGACCCTGCCCCTGCTGCAGGTCACCGCGATGAGCCCGATGCAGATCGTGGCCGGGAAGTGGTGGGCGGTGGTGGCCTGGCAGGCG
>JBBSMS010000111.1:0-11353 GCA_038233055.1 Nitriliruptorales bacterium | reverse complement strand
CCGACGAGGATCTCGAAGCCGACCAGTGCGACGGCCCCGACGAAGATGAAGATGCCGAGGAAGGCGGGCCACAGTCCCTGGGGTGCGAACGTGATGCCGCCGCCCTCGAAGACGCTGTGCACGTCGATCAGGTTGTAGCTCGAGGCCAGGAACACCACGGTCAGCAGGATGTGGCCGGCCATCATGTTGGCGAAGAGTCGCACCGCCAGCGTGAAGGGACGCAGCAGGAAGGTCGAGACGAACTCGATCGGCACGATCAGGATCAACATGAGTTTGGGCACGCCCGGGACCGACACGGCGTTCCAGAAGTACTTGGGCCCCTGGGCCTTGACGCCCACGAAGATGAAGATGAAGTAGACCGTCAGCGACAACAGGGCCGGCAGCGCCATCCGCGAGGTCGTCGGGAAGTTGATGAAGGGCAGGACCTCGAACAGGTTGTTGATGAAAATGAAGATGAACAGCGAGAACAACAGCGGGAGGTAGCGCATCCCCTCTGGCCCGATGATGGCGCCGATGATGCTGTTCTTGACGAAGTCGACCGCCGCCTCCATCCCGGCCTGCAACTTGCCCGGGACGACCTTGGGGTTGCCGAAGGCCGCCATGACCAGCCCGATGGTGATCGCTGCGGCCAACAGGTACAGGAACGCGGTGCGGTTGAAGGCCAGGAGTGAGCCGTCGCCGAACAGGCCGCCGTCGGCCCACGCCGGGAACTCGAACAACTCGTTGATCGGCGGCAACTCGAAGCCGCCTCCGGCCTCGGTGGCGAGCAGCGAAGTCACTTCTGCGTCCTTTCGACCGGCTCGTGCGGAACCGGCTCGGATCTTGACTCGGGAGGGACGGGGTGAATCATGCGAAATTCGGGGTTCGCGGTGACGAGGCGCACCTCGACGGCCAGCAACACGGCCAGCGACGTCACGGCGACAGTCACGAGGGTTGGGTTGTCGACCAGCTCGGTGGGCAGGAGGATCGCGAGCAGCACGCCGTAGATCACGAGCCGGAGCAGTAGGCCGCCGAGCATAGTCGCCTGCACGGCGGCGGGTGAACGGGCCAGCGCCCAGCGCAGCAGCAGCCCGGACATGATGAAGCCGCCGCAGGTGAGCAGCAGGGTGCCGGCAGCGGTCCACGCACCGGTCGGTCCCCGCAGCCACCACGCGAGCGGGATCCCGGGGACCCCGATGACCAGCGCCACGCCCACGGCCGCTCGCACCATGCGGGTGGCGGCGTCGCCCGGGAGCGGGGTCTCGCGGAGGTCGATCACGATCTCATCGTCCGTCGGTCGTCAGGGTTCGGCGGGCGTTCGGCGGGCGGTTCGGGCCGTGCGGGTCGTTCGGGTCGAGCGATCAGTCCCGGTAGCGGAACCGCTGGTGTTCGGCGGCGGTGGCCGCGCGATGGCGCAGGAACAACAGCCAACCACCAAGTCCGGCTCCGAGCACGATCCCGGCGACCAAGAACCACGGATCGGTGCCGATCCAGCGGTCCAGCAGCCAGCCGACGACCGACCAGACCAGGATCGCCGACAGGAACTCGGCGGTCAGCGCCCACCCGGAGTCATGGTCGGTGCGCAACGCATGCTGGATGGCGTCGTGGTCGAGGCGTTCGAAGGGTGCCATGGCGGAACCCTAGCACGTTGTGACAATTTTCACAAGCGCCGGTTCGCGCTCCGAGTCGACCCATCCGAGGCCGCATCAGGGACCACCCCGGGATGCCCCCTGAGGAACCTGCGTGGTCAGACGTTGATGCCCGGGGCCGGGAACCCGGCGACCAGGTCGGTGACCTCGTTGCGGACGCGGGCCTCGACGTCGGCGTCGCCGTCGGCCTCGACCACGTCCACGATCCAGTTCCCGATGGTGGCCATCTCGTCGGGACCCATCCCCCGGGAGGTGATCGCCGGGGTGCCCAGGCGCAGCCCGGAGGGATCGAACGGCGGGCGCGAATCGAACGGCACGGCGTTGTAGTTGCACACGATCCCCGCCCGGTCCAGCGCCTGCGCGGCCGGCTTGCCGCCAATCGCGGTCGGGGTCAGGTCGACCAGCAGCAGGTGGTTGTCGGTGCCACCGGAGACCAGTTCCAGCCCACGCTCGGCCAGCACCTCCCCCAGCGCCTTGGCGTTGGCCACGATCTGGGCGGCGTAGTCGCGGAAGTCGTCGGTGGAGGCCTCGCCCAGCGCGACGGCCATGGCCGCGGTCGTGTGGTTGTGTGGGCCGCCCTGCAACCCGGGGAAGATGGCCCGGTCGACGGCCTTGGCGTGGTCGGCGTCGGTCAGGATCATCGCGCCACGGGGCCCGCGCAGGGACTTGTGGGTGGTCGTGGTGATCACCGGGGCGTGGCCGACCGGGGTCGGGTGCGCGCCCCCCGCGACCAGGCCGGCGATGTGGGCGATGTCGGCCACCAGGAGCGCGTCCACCTCGGCAGCGATCTCGGCGAAGCCGGCGAAGTCGATCGTGCGCGGGACGGCCGTGCCGCCACAGAAGATGACCTTCGGGCGGTGCTCGAGCGCCAGTTCACGCACGTCGTCGAGGTCGATCCGGCCGGTCTCCTTGCGCACGCCGTAGTGGACCGCGTCGAACCACTTGCCGGTCGCCGACACCTTGTGTCCATGGGTGAGGTGGCCCCCGGCGGCCAGCGACATCCCCAGGATCGTCGCACCCGGTTCGGCGAAGGCGAGGTAGACCGCGAGGTTGGCGGGCGACCCGGAGTAGGGCTGGACGTTGGCGTGCTCGACCCCGAACAGGGCCTTGGCACGCTCGATGGCCAGCGCTTCGACCTGGTCGACGACCTGCTGGCCCTCGTAGTAGCGCTTGCCGCCGTAGCCCTCGGAGTACTTGTTGGTGAACGCCGAGCCGGTGGCGGCCATGACCGCCTCGGAGGCGTAGTTCTCGGAGGCGATGAGGCGGACCGCCCCGGCCTCGCGCTCGGCTTCGGCGACGATCAGGTCGGCGACCGTCGGGTCGGTCTCGCGGACCGCGTCGAAACGGGGATGCTGGTATGCCATGGCGGCGTCCTGGGAGGGGCGGGCGGGTTTTCGATCCTACAACTCCACCCGCGCGGCCCCTGCACGTCCACCCCGATGTGAGGTGCGCCCCGATGTGAGTTGCGCATCGCGATGTGCATTGCGGTCGCAGGGTCGACGGAACCCACATCAGGAAGCGGTACTCACATCAGGATCGGAGGTTCGAGCGAGGCCCGGACCGAGGAGACGCCGCAGACCCGAGCACCCGACGGGCAGTCGCTGGACGTTCCGAGCGCAGCGAGGAACTCCAACGCGTCCGAAGGACGCGCGTCAGCCGGCGCGGTGGTCGCGGGCGACGTGGCGTGACGGCGGCTTGGCGGGCGCCGGCTCGGGCTCCGGAGTGTCGTCGTCGGACGGGGTGGTGGCCGAGGCCTCGCCGGTGGCGTCGTCGGACGGGGCGGTGGCCGAGGCCTCGCCGGTGGCGTCGTCCTCGTCGGTCGTGGCGTCGGACTCGGCGGCAGCCGCGCGGTGGTCCACAGCGACGGGACGGTCGGCGGCGTCGCCGGCCGCCGGGTCGTCGGCATCCACGGCGGCGGTGGCCGCGGTCGCCGTGCCGGCGGGAGTCACGTCGGCGGGACCGCCCGGACTGACGAGCTTGTGGCGGGGCTGGGGCGCGCTGGCCTCGTGCGGTTCGACCTCGCCGCGGGCGACCGCCAGCACCTCGTCGTCGTCGAACGGACCGGACCGCAGGATCGCCGGTTGGGCGCGGGTCAGGTCGACGATCGTGGACGGCTTCGTCTCGACCCGCCGGCCGCCGTCGACGTAGACGGCGACGTCGTCGCCCAGTTGCGACCGCGCCATCTCCACGGTGGTCGCGGCCGGGTTGCCCGACAGGTTGGCCGAGGTCACCGCCAGCGGCCCCACCGCGCGGATCAGGTCGAGCATGATGTCGTCCATCGGCATCCGGACCGCCACGGTGCCCTCGTTCGTGCCCAGGTCCCAGGCCAGGTTCGGGTCGGCGCGCACGACCAGCGTGAGGGGCCCGGGCCAGTAGGCCGCCATCAGGTGTTCGGCCATCTCGGGGACCTCGGTCACCAGTCCCATCAGTTGCTTGGGGCTGCGGATCAGCACCGGCAGTGGGAACCGGCGCTGGCGGTGCTTGGCGTCGAAGATGGCGGTCGTGGCCGCCGGGTTGAAGGCGTCGGCGGTCACCCCGTACACGGTGTCCGTGGGAACGACCACCAACTTGCCGTCGCGCAACGCCCCGGCGGCGACCCCGACGGCATCGTCGTGGCCATCGGTCGCGTCGACGATCGCGCTCGTCTGGTCAGCCATCGAGGTTCCTTGTCGGAGCGGTGACCTCGGCCGGGACGCGAGCGCGGACGGCGCGGGCGCGACCGGCCAGGTCGGGCACCAGTGTGACGTCTCGCAGGCCGCCCGTGCCAGCCACCGCCACCGCGTCGCCACCGCGGCGTTCGTCGATCTCCACCACGACCGTGCCGCCGGGCGCCAGCCACGCCGCCGCGCCCGCCAGGATCGCGTCGACGACCTCGTGCCCGTCCGGTCCGGCGACGAGTGCGGCATCGGGTTCGTGGTCGGCCACATCGGCGGCCCAGGTGCCGCGATCGGTGGCCGGGAGGTACGGCGGGTTGGCCACGAGCACCGCAACACGCCCGCGCCAGTCGTCCGGGAGCGCCGCGAACAGGTCGCCAGCCACGACCTCCACCCGGGCGTGCGGGGCGAGGTGGTCGCCGACCCGCCACGGCTCCGGACGGCTGCGCGCGACCAGCCGCGCGACGTTGTCGCGGGCGAGGTCGACCGCCGTGGCATCGCGCTCCACGGCGACCACCTTCGCGCCCGGCACCTCGCTGGCCACGGCCAGGGCGATCGCCCCGGTGCCCGTGCACAGGTCGAGGACCCGCCGCTCGGACGCGGGCCACGCCAGCGCGGCCTCGATCGCCACCCCGGCCACGACCTCGGTCTCCGGCCGCGGCACGAAGACGCCCGCCCGGCACGCCACCGTCACGTGCCGGAAGGCCGTCGCCTCGATCACCACCTGCAACGGCTCGCCCTCCACCCGTCGCTCCACGGCCCGGTCCAGCCACCGACGATCGACCACCCCGTCATCGGTCGCCGCCTCCACCAGCCAGCGCGCCTCCTGCGACACCCGAATCCCCGCCGCCATCAATCGCGTCCGCACCATGGCCACGATCTCGTCCACGTCGGCGCACCCGGCCGCCGTCATGCCGAGTGCGGGTTCGGCCGCGACAAGCGCCCACGCCGCACCGTGGGCACGTTCGACTCGACCCGGCCCGTCACGATCGTCGGACCCACGTCGGAAGCCTCCACCATCGGTATCCCGTCCTGTCCAGGCCGCCCCGGACGACCTGCCGGACCCTCCACCTGACCATGATGAACAGATCTGGTCATGGTTGGTCCAGTTGTTGGTGGCGTTCGACGTCGCGGAGGGCGGTGACGACCTCGTCGAGGTCGCCGCCCAGGACGTCGGCGAGGTTGTGGACGGTGAGGTTGATGCGGTGGTCGGTGACGCGCGACTGGGGGAAGTTGTAGGTGCGGATCTTCTCGGAGCGATCACCGGTGCCGATCTGGTCGCGCCGCTCCCCCGCCCGTTCCGACGCGGCCCGGTCCTGTTCGGCGGCCAGCAGCCGTGAGCGCAGGATCCGCAACGCCTTGTCGCGGTTCTGGTGCTGGGACTTCTGGTCCTGGCACGACACCACCAGCCCGGTCGGCAGGTGGGTGATGCGCACGGCCGAGTCGGTGGTGTTGACGCTCTGGCCGCCCGGGCCGGACGAGCGGAACACGTCGATGCGCAGGTCGTTGGGGTCGATCTGGACATCGACTTCCTCGGCCGCCGGCAGCACCGCCACCGACGCGGTCGAGGTGTGGATGCGCCCACCCGACTCGGTCACGGGGATGCGCTGGACCCGGTGGACGCCGGACTCGTGCTTGAGGTGGCTCCAGGCGTCGGTGCCGACCACTTCCAGGGTGGTGTCACGGACGCCGCCGATGCCCTGGTCGTTCTGGGTCACGATCGACGTCGTCCACCCGTGCCGGGACGCGAAGCGGGTGTACATGTCACGCAGTTCGGCCGCGAAAAGGCCCGCCTCGTCACCACCGGCCGCCGCCCGCACCTCGATGATGACATCGCGGCCGTCGTTGGGGTCACCGGGGGTCAGCAGGTCGGCCAGTTCGGCCTCGGCCGCGGTGATGGTGGCGGCGGCGCGATCGACCTCGGCCTGCCACGTCGCGCGGTCGG
The DNA here is from genome assembly GCA_038233055.1 of Nitriliruptorales bacterium. GTDB lineage: Bacteria > Actinomycetota > Nitriliruptoria > Nitriliruptorales > Nitriliruptoraceae > Salsipaludibacter. Next base: position 5,126 of record JBBSMS010000111.1, on the reverse strand, counting down.
CCCCGTCGGACTCGCGCGCCAGGTCGGTGGCGTCATCGTGGGTGGTGTTGGCCTGGGCCAGGCGGTCGGCGACGGCCACGACCCGGGCCAGGTCGGCATGCTCGCGACCGAGGTTGGCGAACTGGCTGGGGTCGGTGGCCTCGTCGGCCAGGCGGGCCTCGACGTCGGCGAGCCGTTCCCGAGCGGCGTCGAGGCGGTCGGCGAAGGCCGGTTCCATCTCCACCACTTCCTCACCGGGGCTGGTCGCTGCGCGTCCCCGGACGTACGACGGCGCCGGCACCCGGATCGGTGGGCCGGCGCCTCGAGGATGCCAGACGTCAGGTCACGACGCCGGACAGGGTGCTGCAGGTCAGTTGTTGGCGTCCTGGGACTTCTGGAGACGGCGCTTGAAGCGGTCGACCCGGCCGCCCGCGTCGACCATGCGCTGCTTGCCTGTGTAGAACGGGTGGCAGTCGTTGCACAGTTCGACGCTGACCTTGTCGACGGTGCCGCCGGTCTCGAAGGTGTTCCCGCAGGAGCAGATCACCGTCATGGTCTTGTACTCGGGGTGGATGCCTTGGCGCATGATGGATTGTCCTCGTGGTTTGGGTGCGACGCCCGAAACAGCGTCGTCTTGAGGCACCGGCCGGACGAGCGCGGCGCCGGGACACAACGTCACCGGCGCGGGAGGCATTCCCGGTCGGGACGGAGGCGATGAGCCATGGTAGCGCGATCCAGGACACCTGGACCGTGGCCAGGCCGTCACGTCTCACGACGATCACGGCCACCGCCAGGACGGTCGCGGTCCGCGTGCAGCCCCGGGTCGAGCACGCCACGCCGGCCATGGTCGACAGGTCCTCGCCAGCACGAAGCAAGTCGTTGCGCGGGATAGCATCGCGATCCTGTTGACCACGAGGTTGCCGCCCATGTCGCTCTCACCACCGCCGGCCCCGGCGATCCCCGCCGCACAGATGGGCGCGACCGCCCAGCGGGCCTTCATGGTCCGGGTCTACGCCCACCTCCTGCTGGCCATCGCGGCCTTCGTGGGCCTGGAGTGGTTCCTGTTCAGCAGCGGCATCGCCGAGACGTTCCTGGGCCTGGTCCAGCGCACCAACTGGCTGCTCATCCTGGGCGGGTTCATGGTCGCGTCGTGGATGGCCCAGCGCGCCACCGCGTCGGCGTCCCGCGGGGTCCAGTACGCCGGCCTGTTCGGCCTGGTCGCCGCCTACTCGCTGATCTTCACCCCGATGCTGGCCATCGCGGCCACCAGCGCACCGGACGGGACCATCACCTTGGCCGCCGGGATCACCCTGCTGGGTTTCGTCGCCCTGTCCGGCATCGCCATCACCACTGCGGTGGACTTCTCGTTCATGCGGTCGCTGCTGATGTGGGGCGGGTTCGCCGCGCTCGGCCTGATCGCGCTGGGCGTGTTCGGGGTCCTGAACCTGGGCGCGTGGTTCTCGGTGGCGATGATCGCGTTGGCCGGCGGCGCCGTGCTGTACGACACCCAGAAGATCTACCACCACATGCCCGCCAATCGCGAGGTCGGGGCCGCCGCGTCGCTGTTCGGCTCGATCGCGCTGATCTTCTTCTACCTGCTGCGCCTGCTGTCGCGCCGCTGAGGCCGGCCCGTCGCCGCTCTGTCCCCAGCCGGTCCCGACGGCTCGCCCGAGCGCGAGATCGTCGGCCAGGACCTGTTTGACGAGGACCTGTTCGAGCGTTGTGAGGATGGCGTGCTGGTCGGGTGGACCTTCACCGACTGCACCGTCCGCGGTGGTGACCTGCCGGGCCTGGACACGCGCCAGTCGACGTTCAGCGCATGCACCTTCACCAACACCGACCTGACCGGATCGGTCCACGACGGCAGCGCGTTCACCAACTGCACCTTCCCGGGGACCAACCTGGCGACCGTGCGCTTCCTGGGCTGCAAGTTGACCGGCAGTGACCTGACCGGGGCGAAGTTGCTGGCCATCGAGGTGGAGGGGGGCGACTGGTCGTGGACCAACCTGCGCCAGTGCGACCTCCGCGGCCGCTCACTGGCCGGCCTGCGGTTGGCACACGCCGACCTGGACAGCGCGGTGCTGGTCGAGGCCGACCTGATCGGCGCCGACCTCGAGGCCGCCAACCTGCGCCAGGCCGACCTGTCCCGGGCCGACCTGCGCGGCGCACGGGTCGACCGCGCGATCTTCGACGACGCCGACCTCACCGGGACCCAGATCGACCTGGCGCTGGCCGTGGCGCTGGCCCGCAGTCGCGGCGCCGAGGTCGACCTGTCCGGCTGACCCCGTGAGTCCGCGGAGGATCGACGGTCTGTGGCCTGACGGCTGGCGTGCAGCGGGAGGTGCATCGGTGGCGGGTCCCTCGCCGCCGTCGGATGGACCGTGTCGACGACCCACAGGAGATTCGCGCCTGCCTCCCATGGAGCCGTGCCGTGATCCCGGTCGGCGGGCGCGAGTCGACGGCGAACCCGATCCGGACGGGGTTCTCGGCCTGGCCGTGGGGCTCGCCATGGCGAGTGCCGTGTGGTGGTACGGACAGCCGAGGCGGGCGGTGGCGCTGGCGGTCGCCGGGTTCGCGTGGGCGAGGTGGCTGGTGTCAATCTGGCGCAGCAGCCACCTCGTGGACGGGACCCGGGTGTCCACTCGGCACGGCATCACGTGGCGAGTTGTCCCGCGTCCCGACCCTCGCCGAGGAGTCCGATCAGGCGCAACGCGAGGCCACGACGCGGCGTCCCACGGACGGCACCCCGGCCTCCACCGCCGTCCACACGGACGCGGACGGCCTTGCGCCCACGGAGGAACGTCGTGTACTTTCACCACCGCTCCGGCCCCGAAGGACAACCCTCGTGAGAACCCTCGCCATCGCCGCAGCCGTCCTGGCCTGCGCACTGGGCCTCACCGCGTGCACCGACGGCGACGTCACCAGCCCGTCGCCGACGCCGACGGCCACCACGGAGTCGCCGCCCCCGACGCCCAGTCCCGCCCCCACACCTACCCCGTTACCCACGCCCAGTCCGACCCCGACGGCCTCCTCCACGCCGTCGCCGTCCCCCAGCCCCACCGCCGCCGACGTCCCCGACGACCTGTCGACCATCGCCGACGACGGCGAGGTCACCCTCGCCGAAGCCCAGGCCGTCATCGACGTCCAGAACCAAATTCTTGATGACGCGATCATCGACCTCATCACCCGAGGAGACGATGTTTCAGGCGGGAGTGGTGCAGAGTTCAATGCCCAACTCGCTCGAATCTACAACGAAGGCCTTCTTGGAGCCTACGGCGAACTCTGGAATCAGATAGCACGAGACGGCTTCCAGAACTTCAATACTTCGGATCCCACCGGTACTTCCGAAACCGTTCTCGAGGTCCTTGACACCCGCCAAGATTGCTTTGAGGTCCAGCTAGAGCGGAACCAAAGCGGATTGGCCGGGGAGGCTGTGGATCCAGCCACCAACTGGACCGCTCTGCGGTCCGCTCACGACGGCCCGGTCTCGAATCCAAGTGGCTGGTATCGCGATATTGAGTTGCGCGAAGAGCGGACGTCGCCCCTCTGCGAACTCGAGGTGACGGAATGAGAAGAACTGCTCTCCCGGCTGCTGCCTCCGGCATCGCCCTACTCTTGGCGACTTGCCCCGCCCAAGCTACCGAGGCCCCCGAGGAACCGAGCAACGTCGCTGTAGCGTCCGACGATGTGTGCCCTGCCGCGCCAAGCACGGATTCGGTTGCGGTTGACGTGGGGGGGAATGCGTACTCGTTCGAGTACGACTGCCGAGCCCCAAGAGCGGGAGCGGGCTCAGGAGGCGAAGCGGAGCGAGGAGACAAGAGGTCCGTACCGGCGAGGAAGGTGACGCACTACACGCATCGGGTATCCACAAGCGACAGCCAAGCAGCCTGTTGGCGGATCGAAGCTGGCTACGACAGGGAACCGAACCCGTCGGGCGGGCAGTACGCAACCCGTACGGCAGCAGCTAGGGCCGCGACGAACTTCTACGGCCCGACACCGACCGGTGGCGGCCTGCTCATCGGGACCGATGCGGTCCGGGGGGTGTACCGGCAGCAGTTGATGCTGCCATGTGTCGATCAGGCGGACGAGATCATGGTGGCGCTGATCACGCCGCTGGAGCGGGCGTTGATCGGGTGGCAGGCATGGGCGCAGCCGCTGGCGCCGGCGGTGCTGACCGAGCCGACGACCTACAGCGTGGTCGGGGTGCCCACCATCGTGTCGGTCGAGGACTACCAGCCCGACTACGACATCGACACCGACCCGCGCACGATCACCTGGACCCTGCCCGGCGAGACGATCGAACTCCGCGCCACGGCCGCCCACCGGATCCGTTGGAACGACGACGTGCCCCCGACCGACTGGATCGAGGCCAACGGTCGGCCCTACCGCGACGGCGACGAGGACGACGGCTTCGACGACCCCGACCTCATCACCCACACCTACACCGTCAAGGGCGACCGCACCATCCAGGTCGACGTGCGCTGGACCGGCGAATGGCGCGACGCCGGCGGCCCGTGGGAACCACTGCCAGCCGACCCGATCTACCTCGTCGAGTCCTTCGACCTCGACATCCGTGAGATCCAGGCCGTCCTCACCGGCTGATCAAGACGACCCCGACCCAACCCCTGCCAGACCACTTTCCGCCCAGGCAGGTCCCTGGGGTTGATCCAACAGCTGGCTTCCAACTGGTCACTCCCCACCGTCAGCCTGCGTTCGCCGTGCCCTGCACGAGCCACTCCAGTGTCTCCACTGCGGTGAGCGACGCCTGGCGCACGTCCGGCTGGCCGGGGGCCCTTTCCACAGATCCACTTTCGATCCCTCTCGTTGTCACACCCCGGGTCTATGGTGGACCCATGAACTCCCCGACCGCCCCGCCACCGCACGACCCGGACCACGATGCCCGGGCAGACGGCCGGTCGGTGCTGCCGGTCGCAGACGGCGTCGCGCCGGTGCCGTCCGCGGCCTCATCGATCGACTGGTCCGCCCATGCAGCCACCGCCGCAATCGGCCGACTCGTTCAGTCCACGTCGGCCGTGGACCGCCTGATGGTCGACATCGTCGAGTCGTTGATCCGCATCCTCGACACCGGCGCCACCGAGGCCGTCCTGGGCGTCGCGCCGGAACTGGTGTTGTCCCAGACCTGCCGT
>JBBSMS010000110.1:0-11417 GCA_038233055.1 Nitriliruptorales bacterium | reverse complement strand
GAAGTCGCGGCCGTCGTCGTGGGTGTACGGCAAGGTCCAGTTCTGAAAGCCGGGCCCGCCGACGTCGTTCCGCCGCGCCACCAGGTCGTCGAGGTCGTCGTCCCGCCACGGCCGCAGCACGAGGCGGTCGGTGGTCAGCGTGGGCAGGGTCGGTGGCATGGCACGAGTCTCGCGCCCGCACGGCCCCGCGGCAAGTGGCGACGGTGCAGGCCTTCGCCGGACAGCATCGCACGTGGGCCGATTCGGTCAGCTGAAGGCCAGGATGATCGCGGTCATGGTGGACAGGGCGCCGAACATGGCCAGCAGGAGTTGTCGCATCTCGCGCTGCAGGCTCGTCTCGAGCCGGGCGAGGTCGGCATCGAAGCGGTGGCCGAGCGGCGTCGCCCAACTCGAGCCGTGCGCGTTCATCCAGATGCGACATCGTGCCATCCCCAGGTCACCGTGTCGACCGGGGCTCCCCACGGTTGGTTCCCCAGGCCGCAGAACGAGCGCCAGCGAGTTCTGCAGCCTGACCGAGCGCCCCAAGCGCGAGGTCAGGCGCACTCGGACTCGCCGAGGATGACGGCGAACCCGTCGTCCTTGCCGAGGTCGGTGTAGAACGACGGGTCGTCGGCGCGGTCGGGCAGGGCCTTCAGGTCCGACAGCAGGTCCTCGACGATCAGCTTGCCGCCGATGCGGTCGACGTAGGCCCACAGGGCCTCGTCGTCGTGCCGGTTGGCCTCGTAGTCGGCGATGATCCGGTTGGCCGCGATCGGCGCGTTCTTGGCCGGGACGTTGGTGACGTAGCGGCCGAAGGTGGCCCCACCGGCCTCGACGTGCCCGCCCAGCCAGATGCGGTAGGCGGGGGCCTCGTTGCCCTCCCTGTCGCGCTTGGCCATCCCCGAGAAGCCCAGGTCCCATGCCTGGTGCTGGCCACACGAGTTCGGGCAGCCGGAGATGTTGATCTGCACGCCGTCGACCGTGTCGAGGTCGTCGTCGGCCAACGTCGTCGTGATGGCCGCCCCCAGGCCGCGCGAGGCCGTCAGGGCGAGGTTGCAGGTCTCGGCTCCGGGGCAGGACACGACGTCGCCGGACTTCTCGGCGAACGGCTGGTCGAGCCCGTGGCTCGCCAGCGTCGCCCACACGGCCGGGAGCAGGTCGGCCGGCACGTCTCGGAAGACCACGTTCTGGCGGATGGTGAGGCGCGCGTCGACCAGGCCGTGGACGTGCATCATCGCGGCCAGCGCGCGCAACTGGGGGATCGTGAGGTCGCCCAGCGGCGCCGACGCGAACACGGCGAAGGCCTGCCCGTCGCGCTGGCGGGTGACGTTGGTGGTCGCCCAGCGCCGGTACCGGGCGGCATGGTCACGATCCTCGTGGGGGGCGGTGTTGAGGTGGTCGGGGAGGTGGACTGGTGCCGGTGCCAGGTCAGCGTCGTCGACGTGCGGGTGCAGCGGCACCGACGACCGCAACCCGGTCGCCAGCACCTCCTCGCGACGGGCCTGGACCGTGGCGACGAACTCGTCGCGGCCCAACTTCTTGACCAGGAACTTCATCCGGGCCCGGACCCGCTTCTCGCGTTCGCCCAGGTAGTCGAACAGGTCCAGCACGGCGACGGCTGTCGGCAGCAACTGGTCGGCCGGAGTGAACTCCTCCAGTTCCACGGCCTCGTGCGGTGCTGACCCCAGCCCGCCGCCCAGCACCAGGCGGTAGCCCGGGGACCCGTCCGGGCCCAGCGCCGGCCGGACGCCGATGTCGTGGATCCCGGTGGCGGCATCGTCGTCCTCGGTGGCCGAGAACGCGATCTTGAACTTGCGCGGGAGGGCCTGGTAGGCGGGATGGCGCAACAGGTGGTCGACGGTCTCGAGCGCCACGGCCTGGAGGTCGATGACCTCGTCGGGATGGATGCCGGCCATCGGCGACATCGTGACGTTGCGGATCGCGTTGCCGCAGGCCTCGCGGGTGGTCAGCCCGGCGGCCGCGACCAGGCGCAGCACGTCGGTGACCTCGGTGCGGTGGACGCGGTGGACCTGGATGCACTGGCGGGTGGTGATGTGGGCCACGCGCGGCGGGGCGTAGCGCTCGGCGATGACCGCCATGGCGGCGAACTGGCGCGCGTCGAACCGGCCCAGCGGGACCTTGATGCGGATCATGTGGGTGTCGGTGGACTGGCGGATCCCGTACATCCCGAAGTGCAGGCGGCGGGGCTTGAAGGCGTCCTCGGACACCTCGCCGGCGCCGACGGCCGCAATCAGGTCGTCCAGTTCGTCGATCTCGGCCAGGTCGCCCCAGCCGTCCGCGGGCAGGTCGTCGGTGGTGATGCTCGACGGGTCGAGGTCGCGGGGGAACAACTCGTCCGCGATCGCATCGACGTCGAGGTCGGGGTGGTCGAGCGGGGTGTCGGTCAGGTCGACAGCGGTCATGCGGGCACCTCGTGGATGGGGGCGTGGTCGATGGACGGAGTCCCGTGGTCGGGCACGGCAGCGGCGTGCTCGCTGGTCGCCATGTGTCCGGTCGCCACGGCTGGCAAGTCGGCTGTCGTGTCACCCGAGCGCGCGACGGCACCGGCCGGACCGAGCAGGGCACCCACGCCCACGACGTCGCCGATGACGATCGTGGCGGGGGAGCCGATGCCGCTGGTGGTCACGTCGGCGGGGAGCTCGGCCAGGGTGGAGTGGAGGATGCGCTGGCGTGGCGTGGTGGCCCACTGGACGATGGCCGCGGGGGTGTCGCCGCGGCGGCCGTGGCGGATCAACTGGTCGCAGATGTCGGGCGCGTTGCGCACGCCCATCAGGAACACCAACGTCCCGTGGAAGCGCGCCAGTGCCTCCCAGTCGAGCTGGCTGGATGCCTTGGTCGGGTCCTCGTGGCCGGTGATGAAGGCCACGCCGGTCGCCAGTCCGCGATGCGTGACCGGGATCCCGGCGGCGGCCGGGCCTGCGATCGCCGACGACACTCCGGAGACCACTTCGAACGTGATGCCGGCAGCCCGGCAGGCCAGGGCCTCCTCGCCCCCGCGTCCGAACACGAACGGGTCGCCACCCTTGAGTCGCACCACCGCCTTGCCCTCGCCCGCGGCCCGGATCAGCAGCGTCGTGATCTCGTCCTGGGACCAGGTGCGTTCGCCGCGGGACCGGTCGGGGCTCTTGCCGACCCGGATGGCCTCGGCGGTCGCGGGCAGCAGGTCCAGCAGCCGCGGGTCCGCGAGCCGGTCGTAGGCCACCAGGTCGGCGGTCGACAGCAGGGCCGCCCCGCGGAGGGTGAGCAGGCCGGGATCACCCGGGCCGGCCCCGACCAGGTGGACCCAGCCGGGCTTGGCGCCGGTGAGGCCCAGCCCGGTCGTCGTCAGTCGATCGAGCATCATGCGGCGTCCTCGTCCAGCAGGGTCGTCGGTGGGGTGTCGACGGGCGGATCCGACTCGGCCTTGGTGGGCCGGGGACGGTGCGGCGCCGGGTGGGGCTGCAACGCGATCGGTGGGTCCGGGAGCAAGGCGGCCACGATCTCGTCGACGACCCCGGACCGATCGCCCCCGCGGACGCGTCGGGCGAGGCCGTGGACGTCCCACACCGCACACGACCAGCGCCCGGCCCACTCGGCGAACGTCACGGGACGGCGTCCGGCCCGCTCGCGGGCCTCGGCGACGGCCTCCAGCAGGGCCGCGTGCTCGGGGCCGTAGTGGTCCTCGAGGTCTTCGCGGTAGCGCCGTGCCAGTGCGGGCGCCGTGCCCCCGGTCGAGATCGCGATCCGCAGGTCCCCGCGCCGCACCAGCGCGGGCTGGGCGAAGTCGGTGTGGGCCAGGTCGTCCAGGACGGAGGCCAGGACGTGGCTCTCGCGCGACTCGGCCCAGAACGCCTCGACGTCGGTGCCCGGGTCCTCGCGCGTGGCGACCGCGATGCGGGCACCGGCGAGGTCGCCGGGTTCGTAGTCGCGGTCGTGCAGGGTCGCGCGGTCGCCGGCCCCGTCGAGCGCCCGTCGCAGGGCGTTGCCGGGATCTGGGGTGATGACGTCGACGGTGGCGCCGGCGGCCAGCAGGGCCCTCAGGCGGTTGACCGCCTCGGGCCCGCCGCCGACCAGCACGGCGCGGGCGTCGTGGAGGTTCAGCGCGAGGACGTAGCCGAACTGGCTCATCGGACCACCGCCGGTTCGTCGCGGACCAGGCCGCCGTCGGGGTCGACGTGGATGCCGCACTCGTCGCGCTCGGCATCGGCCCAGCGACCGGCGCGGGCGTCCTCGTCCGGAGCGGTCGGTCGGGTGCACGGCCAGCAGCCGATCGAGCGGTAGCCGCGGGCCTCGAGTGGATGGGGTGGGAGGTCGTGGCGACGGCGGTGGTTGGCGACCTGCTCGTCGGTCCAGCCCGCCAGCGGGGACACCTTGACCAGCGTGCGCCCGCCCTTCACGGCGGTCCCCACCAGGGGCACGGCCGCCCGGGTGGCGGTCTGGTCGCGCCGGACGCCGCTGGCCCACCCGTCGACCGCGGCCAGTGCGGCGGTCAGCGGCAGGTCCTTGCGCAGCATGCAGCAGGTGTCGGGGTCGGTGGACGACAGGCGGCTCGCGAACAGCCGTCGCTGGTCGGCGACGGTCAGGGACGGCGTGACCGTGACCACCTCCAGCCCGAACACCTCGGCGAGGTGGTCGCGGTACGCGAGCGTCTCGTCGAAGTGCAGGCCGGTGTCGAGGAAGATCACCGGTGCCCCGGGGGCGTTGACCGACAGCAGGTGCAGCAACACCGCCGAGTCCACGCCGAAGGACGACGTGGCGGCGAACCGCGGCAGCTCCGAGGCTGCCCAGCGCAACACCTCGCCGGCATCGGCGCCGGACGCGACCAGCCGGTCGTCGGCCGCGCGCACCCGATGCTGCAGTCGGTCCAGCGCACCGGGTTGGTGCACGGTCCGTCCGACTGCCCGCAACCGATCGTCGGGGCCTGCGGCGGTCGCCAGCGAGATCCGCGGCGCGGGAAGCGTGCGATCCGTGGTGGGGCTGGCAATCGACATCGGGGGGTTTCCGGGGGCCGGGAACGTGGTCTGCGGCGCCGGTCGTCCCGACGCCGCGCCCCGAACTGTGGGCCGCTGGCCGGGCCGGGGCCAACGTCAGCCGTTCGAACCGTTGTTACCCCCGCGCAGTGTCCACCGGTCCCGGCAGGACCCGACCGTCCAGTGTCCCGGTCAGCCTCGCCCGGCGAGTGACCCGAGGTTCTGGTGGATCTCGCGTGTCGCCGTCGACGTGTTGAGGGTGTAGTAGTGGACGCCGGGCGCGCCCCCGTCCAGGAGTTCCGCGCACAACGTCGTGGCCTCCTCGACCCCCAGTCGACGGACCGCGTGGGGGTCGTCGGCGACCTCGTGGAGGCGTGCGGCGAGGTCGGCCGGGACCGGGTGGCCGGACATCGCCGCGAAGCGCTCGATCTGGCCCACGTTGGTGATCGGCATGATCCCCGGCAGCACCGGCGTGGTGCAGTCCAGGTCCGCCAGTTCCTCCGTCATCCGGAGGTAGTCCTCGGCCCGGAAGAAGAACTGGGTGATGCCGAAGTCGGCTTCGGCGAGCTTGGCGGCGAGGTGTCGGCGGTCGGTCACGCGGTCGGACGAGGACGGGTGGACCTGCGGCTGGGCGGCCACGCCGATCGCCATGTCGTCCCCGGTGACCTCCCGGATCAACCGGACCAGGTCGATGGCGTTGGCGAGGTCGCCGATCGGCAGGTCGGGTTGGCTGCGGGGCGGGTCGCCGCGCAGGGCCAGGATGTTGCGGACACCCTTGTCGTGGTAGGACCGGATGATGTCGGCGAGTTCGTCCCGTTCGTGCCCCCATGTGGTGAGGTGGGCCATCGGGGTGAAGTCGTCCAGCAGGTCCACGACGATCCCGTGCGTGCGGGAGCGGGTCGAGCCACCGGCGCCGTAGGTGACGGACACGAAGGACGGGTCGAGCGGGAGGAGTTCCGACAGCGCCGTGCGCAGTCGTTGCTCGCCGACGTCACTGCGCGGTGGCATGAACTCGAACGAGGTGGTGGGACCGGCCGCCAGCAGGTCGGAGATGCGGGTCACGTCGGGGCCCTTCGTCGCCCGGCGACCACGTGGTCGCGCGAGATGTGCACGGGGCCGGACTCGACGGTGCGGACGCCACGGTAGCCAGCGGCTCGCCACGCCCACAACCTGGGAGACGGGCGGACGGCACCGATCGGGGTCGCCGTGGCAACTCAGTCGGAGGACGGCCCCAGCCGGGCCAGCGGTGCGACCCGGATGCGCACGTCCGCGACCCGGGTCCCGTCCGGCCCCACGAAGACCGGGTTCATGCGCAACTCGGTGACCTCCGGGAGGTCCTCGACCAGCGCGTTGATCCGCGCCAGCAGGTCGTGCAATGACGACATGTCCGCCGCCGGCGAACCACGCCAACCATCCAGCAACGGGCGCATCCGCAGGTCGGCCAGCATCTCGTCGATGTCGCGGTCGGTCAGTGGCGTCACCCGGGTGGTCCGGTCCCCGATCAGGTCCGCGAGCCCACCGCCCAGTCCGGCGGCCACGACCGGCCCGAAGACGGCGTCGTGGCGGACGTCCACGGCCATCTCGGTCCCCGTCAGCATCTCCTGGACCAGCAGGCGGCAGCCCGGCCCGAGCCCCAGCCGGTCGGGGTGGTCGGTCGCCTGCATCGGCGCGGTGGGGTAGGCGAACCAGGCGGGCTCGTCGGGTGCGAAACCCTGCTCGCGGCGCTCGATCAGGTCACGCGCGGCCGCGGCGGCCGCCCGGTGCGACCGACGTCCCACCTCGACAGTGTCGAGCAGGGTGTCCAACGGCTTGCCGTCGACCACCTTCACCGCGACCGGTCCGCCCAGGTCGCGGAAGGCGTCGGCGGCGGCCTCGGGACTGGTCACGAACCGGGAGCGGGCCCGCAGGATGCCGTAGTGGTCCAGCAGGGCATGGGCGTCGATGGGGTCGAGCCAGGCCGATCGGGCCGACGGGTGCGCGTGGTCGAGCCCGGGCGTGGCGTCCAGCGCGGCCCGGACCAGGCGCCGGGCTGCCGCGGCGCGGATGCCGTCCGGCTCCAGGACCGCACCCAATGGGCGCCGTCGCCAGTGCGCGTGTCGGGCCACCCGGCCCAGCGCCGTGGCCGCCGACTCCGGGAACGGGTGGGCCGGGATGGTCGCGTCGGACAGTGCCGCGGGCACGCGTCCGTCCGGGGTCATCGTGACCGCGACCAGCGGCAGCCGCTCGTTGATGTCGCCCCGGGCCCGGACCAGCGCGCGGGCGAGGTCGTCCGGGTCGTGGTGGGCCAGCGGGACCATGATCGCGAGGATCGCGTCCACCTCGGTCGAGGTCCCGAGGATTCGCACGGCAGCCTCGAAGTCCGCCACGGTCCCTCCCGGGCGCACGTCCACCGGGTTGCCGGCGTGGTCGGGACCGACGTGTGGTGCCAGCCGTTCGCGGGTCCGCTCCGACAGCGCCGCGACGTCCAGGTCGTTGGCCTCGACCGCGTCGGCGGCGAGGATCCCCGGGCCACCCGCGTTGCCGACGATCCCCACTCGCGATCCGGCCGGCAGCGGCTGGGTCGCGAGCAGGCCGGCGACGTCGAACAGTTCGGCCAGGGTGTCGGTGCGGATGACGCCGGTCTGGGAGAACAGGGCGTCAACGGCGTCGTCGTCCCCGCTGCGTTCGACCGTCTGCCGGCTCGACGCCCGCGCGCCCGACCGTGTCCGAGCCGCCTTCACGACGACGATGGGCTTGCGCCGACCCACTCGCCGGGCGATGCGGCTGAAGGTGCGTGGATTCCCGAACGACTCCAGGTAGAGCAGCATCTGGTCGGTGGCATCGTCCTCCTCCCAGTACTGCAACAGGTCATTGCCGGAGATGTCGGCCTTGTTCCCGACCGACGCGAAGGTCGAGATGCCCAGCCCCCGCACGGCCGCCATGTCCAGGATGGTGGTACCCAGCACACCCGACTGCGACAGGAACGCGGTGCGGCCGTGCGGCGGCATCCGCGCGGACAACGTGGCGTTGAGGGCGACCCCGGGGTCGAGGTTCATCACACCCATGCAGTTCGGGCCGACGATCCGCAGCCCGTGGCTGCGGGCGACCCGCATCAGTTCGGCCTGCCGGCGCCACCCCTGTTCGCCGGCGTCGGCGAACCCCGCGGAAAGGATGCACACGGCGCGGACGCCCAGGTTGCCGGCCTGGTCGACGACGTCGATCACCTCGGTGGCGGGCACCGCCACGACGACCAGGTCCGGAACCTCGGGGAGTTCGTCGAGGCGACCGTGCGCGGGCAGGTCGTGGATCGTGTCGGCGGCCGGATTCACCGGCAGCACCTCGCCGGTGTAGCCGCCCATGACGAGGTGGTGGACGACCTGTCCGCCGACCGCGTCGGGGTCCCGGGACGCGCCGACGACGGCCACCGATCCGGGGCGCAGGAAACGGGTCAGGGCCGACCGTGCGGCCGTGCTCGTGCGCTGGTCCACGACCTGCAGGAAGTCCTCGGACAGGTCCAGCCGGAGGTCGCTGCGAACCACGCTGGCATCGAGGCGGTCGGTGTGTTCGAGCCCGAGTTCGCGGATCACCTGCAGCATCGAGTCGTTCTCGGCCAGCACGTCGCCGGACAGGATCCGCACCCCGGCGTCGTGGGCGGCCTCGGCGACGTGTCGCACCAGCGCTGACCCGATGCCGCGACCCTGGTGGGCGTCCTCGACCAGCGCGGCGAACTCGGCGTGGTCGGGCTGGTCGGGGTCGATCACGTAGCGGGAGACGCCGACCAGGCGGGTGTCGTCGTCGCGTCCGGTGATGGCGGCCAGCGCCAGTTGCCAGTCCGGGTCGGGATCGGTGAAGACGCCGACGTTGCGTTCGTTGAGGTCGAACGGCCCGTGGAAGCGCAACTGGCGCGAGCGCGTCGACGTGCGGTCCCACATCGCCAGCAGGAGGGGCGCGTCGTCCGTCGTCAGCCGACGGATGCGGATGGTCGTGCCGTCGGGCAGGGCATGGTCGTGGTCGTGCGAGCCCGGGGGCATCTGCGGGTGGCTCCTGGACGCGGGCGGGGGACGGCGTGTCGGGCAACGGCTGGGGGAGCAACGGTACGTCACGGATCCGGACCAGTGGGGTCTGCCGGGCCGGCGATGATGGATCCTCGGCGGCCCATCTCCGGTGGTGGACCGGCCGCGGTCCGGGTGGTGGTCCGGTCGTCCGGTTGCCGGCCGCCGACGGGCATGCGAGGATGGTCGCGGACGCGCCCCCGTCCGCGACACCACCTCCTCGGGTCACGATCGGGTGTGCGAGCGACGGAGGTTGCCATGACCGGATTCGATCGTCACGAGGCCACGGCCCAGGCGCGACTGGACCGACTGGTCGACCGGGCCGAAGCATCGGTCGCGGCCGACGGCGATGGTCGCGACGACGGTGCCGCCGACGTCGGCCTGTCCCCGCGCGAGCTCGACGATGGCATGCAGGTCATCGGCGGCGACGACGACTTGCCCACCGATGTGGAGGACTGGTCGGCCGTGCGCGACGACGACATGGTCGATGCCCTGGCGGAGGCATTCAACGCCCGTGACCTGGACGGCCTTGTCGAACTGGTCGCGGCGGACTGCGAGGTGCCGGGGCTGGACGGTGGGCCCACCACGGTCGATCCGGCCCTCGGCGACCTCTGGAACCGGCGGCCGAGCATCCTGATGACCCGCGCGGTGGACGGTGACCGGGCCCTGGGCGTGCTGTGGGAGCGCGCGGCGTCGGACACCTGGTCCGCCATCGGCACCCTGCACGTCGACGTGGTCGACGACCAGGTCCGGGTGTTGGAGTTCTCCGACGACGTCGGCCTGCTGGAACGGCTGCAACCGGTGGCGCCGACCGCGGACGACGCCTTCTGGCCCGATGCCGACGGGCTGGACGACGCTCCGTCCTGATCGGCCCGTCGCGGCTCAGCCGGTGTCGAGCAGCGACGTCTCGGTGGCGTCGATCGCCACGGAGCGATCCATTCCGACCGCCCCACGGAAGACGAGCTGGGCCGTGCCGGCGCACGTCGCCACGGCAGTCGGCTCGTTCCCGGGCTCGACGGTCACGTCGCAGGTCGGGTCGACCTGGAGCCCGGCGGCCCGTGCATGCGTGGCGGCGAGGTCGTCGAGCAGGTCGGGGTCGACCTCGATCGCCTCGTCGTCGTCGAACAGCGACCCGGTTGCGACGGATGCGGCGACGTCGTTGGCCAGGGCGGCCGCCGTGTTCTCCAGTTCCATCTGGGACCGGAACAACAAGGCGGTGTCGACCCCGATGGCGGCCAGGACCAGCATCACGAGCACGCCGGCCGGCATCAGGATCATCGCGTTCCCGTGCTGGCCACGTCTCGCAGAGCCACCGGGGCCAGCCTCGGGATGGTCCTCACGCACAGTCGACCTCCCCGGGCAGGCCACTGCGGAACGGGTCCACGATTTCGGTGTGGGATCCGGTCACCTGTCGCTGCAGTCCCCACGTGTCGGCGACGAACGGGAGGTTGACGGTGTTGGTCGACAACGTAGCCGTCACCGTGACGCGGTGGCACCTGACCAGCAGGTTGGCGGGGTTGTCGACGGGCACGCCGTCGGCGTCGAGGAAGCGCAGCGTGACGGGGGTGTTGCGTTGCATGTCGTCCATCACGGCCGTGGCGACGCCCTGCAACTCCGACGGCAGTCCCAGTTCGGGGTCGGCTTCGACCAGGGTCCGCGCGACCTGTCGGGCGACCGCGTCGGCGGTCATGTGCGCGTCGACCACCCCCCACGCGTTGATGGTCAACAGCACCCCGACGACGAAGATCAGGCTGCCGAACAGCAACGCCTCGGCCCCGGCGACGAACCCGCCTTCCCGACGTCGGTCGGCGTCGGGGCGATCACGGTGGTCAGGTGCCGGCATCGATGTCCTCCTCGACCCGCACCCGGGCGCTGCGGTGGATGGTGGACAGGCCGGTGGCGGCCTTGAACACGCGCATGGACGCCACTGGCGAGGTGCCGGCAACGGTGACGATGACCTGGTCGCCGGCCAGGGTGGTCCCACAGGTGACGGGGTCAGCCCAGGCCCCGAGACGCACGTCCGCCCACGTTCGTGCCTGCGCACACCCCGGTGCGCCCCCGCCCTGGGCGGCCCGGTTGGCTGCCTCCAGCGCGATGGTCCCGGCGGTGCTGATCGTGTAGAGGTGCACCGTGACCTGCACGGCGAGGAACAGGAAGCCGAGGAAGATCAGCAGACCGCCGACCGCCGTCACCGGGCTGGAGCCGTCCTGCTCGCGCAGGCGTGCCCGGAGCCGTGTCATGACGGTGGTCCGGGCCATGCGGACTCGTCGCTGGGTCGGTCCCGCCCGGTCACTCGTCGTCGTTGTTGATCGAGTCGATCTGGTCCCCGGCGGCATCGCCGGCGTCGTCCATGACGGTGCTGAACGTGGCCCACATGGCCGCGCCGAGCAGGGCCATGATCAGTATGACGATGCCGGTAGAGATCGAAACGAAATGT
>JBBSMS010000109.1:0-11426 GCA_038233055.1 Nitriliruptorales bacterium | reverse complement strand
CCGGACGGACGGGTCGCCCCCGGAAGCCGCCTGCGTTACACTCGCAGCGCGAGTTGGTCCGTTTCGTGGCAGCTGCCGTCGGAACGGACCTTGTTGCATCCGGGCCCCACGGCCCGACACCACCCGTCCGTGCCGCACGAACGTGCGGCCAACCTCAACGACACACGTCCGCCGACGGATCGACCCCGGTGCCCGCGCCGCAGGCCACGCAGCCAGCGAGCCCGGGTGGGTCGACCGGATGACGCGGGCGGAGGCCCAACCGAAACCAAAGGAATCCCCAATGGCTGTCGTCACCATGCGCCAGTTGCTCGAGGCCGGTGTCCACTTCGGACACCAGACGCGACGCTGGAACCCCAAGATGAAGCGCTTCATCTACGGAGAGCGCCACGGAACCTACGTCATCGACATCCGCCAGACCGTCGACTACATCGAGCAGGCCTACACGTTCACGCGTGACCTGGTCGCCAACGGCGGGACCGTGCTTTTCGTCGGGACCAAGAAGCAGGCCCAGGAAGTCATCCAGTACCAGGCCACCCGCGTGGGCATGCCCTACGTGACCGAGCGCTGGATGGGCGGGATGCTCACCAACTTCGAGACCATCAAGGGCCGCATCAGCCGGCTCAGGGAGCTGGAGGCCATGGAGGCCTCGGGTACCTTCGAACTGCTTCCGAAGAAGGAGGTCCTGCAGCTCAACCGCCAGCACGAGAAACTGCAGACCAACCTCGGCGGCATCCGCGAGATGTCCAAGGTCCCCGACGCCGTGTGGGTCGTGGACACCGTCGTCGAGGAGATCGCCGTCAAGGAGGCCAACATCCTCCACATCCCGGTGATCGGCATCCTCGACACCAACTGCGACCCCGACGTGGTCCAGTACCCCATCCCCGGCAACGACGACGCCATCCGGTCGTCGGCCCTGCTCACCCGCATCATCGGTGACGCCTGCGCTGACGGGCTGCTGTTGCGGGCCTCGCGCTCGCCCGACGAGGAACTGCGCGTCCAGGCGATGCAGGCCGCCTCGTCCGAGGGCAGCGGGCTGGAAGGGTCCGAGCCCAAGGCCGAGTGGGAGGTCGAGCTCGAGCGTCAGCAGGCCGCGGAGGCCGCGGCCCAGGCCGGCGCCGACGCCCCCGACACTGCCGCAGAGTCCGATGCCGATGTGGACCAGGCGGCCCCCGCCGATGCCACGCCGGCCGAGGCAGCGTCCGCTGATGCCGCGCCGGACGACGCGGCTTCCGCTGATGTCGCGCCGGACGACGAGGCGGCGACCGCCTCGGCCACCACCGAGTGACCCGACGGGTCGGCCGGGCGGCTCGACGCCCCGGCCGATCCGCCCACTCATCGGTCCCGGTCCGGGATCATCCATCTCCTGGCGCCGACGTGCGCCGGTCGCCCGTTGCGGCGACACCACCGAAGGATCCTGCCATGGCAATCACTGCTGCCGACGTCAAGAAGCTGCGCGAACTCACCGACGCCCCGATGATGGCCTGCAAGAAGGCCCTCGACGACGCCGACGGCGACCTCGACAAGGCCGCCGACCTCGTCCGCGAGCGCACCGGTGCCAAGATGGATGCCCGTGCCGCCGAGCGCACCGCCACCGACGGCATCGTCTACACCTATGCCCACGCCCCGACCCCCGGCGTCCCGCCAAAGGTCGGTGTCATGCTGCAGTTGTCGTCCGAGACCGATTTCGTCGCCAAGAACGACAAGTTCCAGCAGCTCGCGCATCAGCTCGCCCTGCACATCGCGGCCATGAAGCCGTTGGTGGTCTCCGAGGACCAGGTGGACGCCGCCATGGTCGACAAGGAGCGCGAGTTCGCCCGCAAGGAAGCGATCGAGTCCGGCAAGCCCGACAACATCGTCGAGCGCATCGTCGAGGGCAAGGTCGCCAAGGTCTACAAGGAGTGGGTGCTGCTGAACCAGCCCTTCGTCATGGACGACTCCCGGACCGTGGCCGACGTCATCTCCGAGACCCAGGGCGTCCTGGGCGAGAAGATCGAGGTCGCCCGCTTCGCCCGCTTCGAGGTCGGCGGGTGACTGTCGGGTGCTGGTGACGGTGTCGGAGCCGTGGTCCAGCCACCATCAGGTTCCCCTCATGGGTGGCGGGCTGTGCGGGTGGGGGGTGGCCGTCGGGGAACCTGGGCGGGCTTGCTGCTTCGGGGGTGGCGGCCAACCGTCGTGAGCTCTGGGCGGGATCGTGGGCGTACTCCGGTCAGGTTCAAGTTTCCCGGTGATCGGCTGAGCCGGCGGTCTCGTTCGCCACGTCGGCGATGCGCCTAGGCTCGGCGACGAGCTGTTCGGCCCCCGACCGCTCGTCCGACACCACCTGCGGAGCTCCGACGTGCCCGATCGTCCTGCCATGAAACGGATCATCCTCAAGTTGTCCGGCGAGGCCTTCGCCGAGCCCGGGTCCAGTTCCGGGGTCGACCCCGAGATCGCCCGGCGCGTGGCGGCCGAAATTGCGGCCGTTGCCGACGGCGGGATCGAGATCGGCGTGGTCGTCGGGGGTGGCAACATGGTTCGCGGGGCCGCGTTCGCCGAGCGCGGCATGGACCGCTCGACGGCCGACCACATGGGCATGCTGGGCACCGTCATCAACGCGCTCGCGCTGCAGGACGCGTTGGAACGGGAGGGCAAGGAGACCCGGGTCCAGACCGCCATCAACATGCAGGAGGTGGCCGAGCCCTACATTCGGCGCCGCGCGATGCGCCACCTCGAACGAGGTCGCATCGTCATCTTCGCGGCCGGACTGGGTGCGCCCTACTTCACCACCGACACCACCGCCGCCCAGCGCGCGCTGGAGATCGACGCCGACATTATCCTCAAGGGCACCCAGGTCGACGGTGTGTACGACCGCGACCCGAACGTCCATCCCGACGCCACGCGCTACGACCACATCGACTTCCTCTCGGCCCTGAACCAGGGCCTGAAGGTCATGGACGCGACCGCGCTCAGCCTGTGCATGGACAACGACCTGCCGATCGTGGTCTTCCGGCTGCTCGAGGCCGGCAACATCGCCCGGGTCGTGGCCGGCGACCAGGTCGGCACGCTGGTCAGTTCGGCGCGCTGAGCCGCCACGAACGACGGGCCCAGACGACGCCGAGCGCGACCCGCACCTCGCCACCCCTGCCGCCCGGCCACCGGGTCCGCAGGGTCGCCACACCCTAGGATCGGGGTCGACCGGATCATCGGCCCGGCCCATCGCCCCGATCGCGTGGTTGGTTGCGCGGTCCCACCTCACGCCCATTCCCGACGATGCCCAGCGGCCGTCGCGCACGACCTCCCATCCCACATCCGCCGACCTCCACGACATCGAGTTTCGCCCATGAGTGCCGACCTGACTCCCGACTCCGTCATCGCCGACGCCGCCGGCAAGATGGACAGCGCGATCGAGAAGGTGCATGACGACTTCGGGGCGATCCGGACCGGGCGCGCCAATCCCAAGATCCTCAACCGCGTCCTGGTCGACTACTACGGCACCCGGACGCCGCTCCAGCAGCTCGCCAACTTCTCCGTCCCGGAGCCCCGGATCCTCGTGGTCAACCCCTTCGACCAGTCCAGCGTCAACGACATCGAGAAGGCCATCCGCGAGTCGGACCTGGGCCTCAACCCCTCCAGCGACGGCCACATCATCCGCTGCGTGTTCCCCGAGCTGACCGAGGAGCGTCGCCGCGACTACATCAAGCTGGCCCGTGGCGTCGCCGAGGACGGGCGCATCGCGATCCGCAACATCCGCCGCAACGCCCGCGACGAACTCGAACTGCTGGAGGAGGAGGGCGAGATCAGCCAGGACGAACTCCACCGCCACACCGACCGGGTCGACGACGTCACCCACAGCCACGTCGACACCGTCGACGCGTTGCTCAAGCAGAAGGAAGTCGACCTTCTCGAGGTCTGACACCCGTGACCGATCTCCCCGCCGCCGCCGAGACGACGCCCGGATCCTCATCCGGGCGCAACCTCCCGGTGGCCATCGCCATCGGTGTGGTCCTAGCGGTCGGGTTCATCTCGGCCACGTTCTGGAGTCCCGTCGCGGCCACCGGGTTCCTAACGGTGTTCATGGTGATGGCCTCGATCGAGGCGGCCGCCCACCTGCGCGAGTTGGGCCACCGGTCGCTGGTGCCGGTGCTGATCGTCACCGCGATCGTGACCCCGGCCGCGACGCTGCGAGCCGGTCCCCTGGGCCAGGTCGGCGGTGTCCTGGTGTTGCTGTTCGGCGCGGCCGGGTGGCTGCTGGTCGGCCGGGACCGGCGACGTGCGCTGGCTCGGCTGGGCACGACCGTCTTCCTCGGCCTGTGGACCTCGTTCCTGGGCTCGTTCGCGGTCCTGCTGATCACCCTCGACGATGCCGGGCCGGCGCGCCTGTTGCTGGCCATCGGTGCCGCTGTCTTTGCCGACATCGGTGCCTACGCGGTCGGCAGTTGGATCGGCCGTACCCCGATCGCCCCGAGCCTGTCACCCAACAAGTCGTGGGAGGGGTTCGTCGGCGGGGTCGTGGTGGCCGCGCTGGTGGCGGCCGTCCTCATGCCGCTGGTGTCAGCGTTGGGGCTGCTCGAGGTGGTCGTGGTGGCCGTCCTGGTGGCCGCTGCGGGGTTCATCGGTGACCTGTTCGAATCGATGGTCAAACGCGACCTCGGCATCAAGGACCTCGGCACGCTGCTGCCCGGCCACGGCGGGATCATGGACCGGGTCGACGCCATCCTGTTCGCGCTCCCCGTGGCCTGGCTGGCCATGGTGATCCTGTGACCGATCCGGACCCCTCCGAGCCTGTCGACCAGCCCGCTGTCGACCTCCCCGACGCGGGGGATGCCGACGCCGGAACCGCGCCCGGGACGGACCAGCCGCGGATGGCGGACACCGCCATCGAGGACGACGTCGCCCCCGACGTGCTGGATCCTTACGACCTGGACGAGGACGGACTCGTCGCCCTGCTGGAGGGCCTCGGCCAGCCGTCGTACCGCGCGACCCAGGTCATGGAGTGGCTGGACCGGGGCGTGGACGACCCGCACGAGATGACCAACCTCCCGCTCGACCTGCGCGATCGCCTCGCGGCCTCGTTCGGTCCCACCCGCCCGCGCCTCGTGGCCCACACCGTGGCCGACGGTGGCCGGACCCACAAGTTGCTGCTGGAGTACCGCGACGGTGTGGCCATCGAAACCGTCCTGATGCTCTACCCCGACCGCGCGACCGTGTGCATCTCGACCCAGGCCGGGTGTGCCATGGGCTGCCCCTTCTGCGCGACCGGGCAGGCCGGGTTCCGACGCCAGCTCACGACCGGGGAAGTCGTGCGCCAGGTCATCGTGGCGCACGCGGTGCTGGCGTCGGGCCAGTTGTCCGCGGCGGTGGACGTCCAGGCCGACGCGGGCACGTCCTCGTTCGACCTCCCCGCCGGACATCCCGACCGGGTCACCAACGTCGTGTTCATGGGCATGGGCGAGCCGCTGGCCAACGTCCCGGCCACGCTCGGCACCATCGACTGGTTGCACGAACGCCTCGGGCTATCGGCGCGGAACATCACGGTTTCCACCGTCGGGCTCGTCCCGGCGATCCGGCGCCTGGCCGACCACGGCAAGCCGGTGACGCTGGCGGTGTCGTTGCACGCTGCCGACGACTCCCTGCGCGACGACCTGGTCCCGCCGAACCGCCAGCACCCGCTGGCCACGGTCGAGGCCGCCATGGAGCACTACCGGGAGACGACCAACCGCCGCGTGAGCATCGAGTGGTGCCTGATCGGCGACGTGAACGACTCCGACGAGCAGGCCCGCGGGCTGGCCGCCATCGCCCGACGCACCCGCAGCCACGTCAACGTCATCCCCATGAACCCGACCCCCGGGGTGCGGTGGAAGGAACCCAGCCGGGCGGCGGTTCGCCGCTTCATGGACATCCTGGAACGCGCGGGTGCCAACGCCACCCTGCGCGACACCCGCGGTCGCGACGCCGACGCCGCGTGCGGGCAACTGCTGGCCTCCTACACCCTCGGTGAGGGCCGCCGTCTGCCCGTCGCGGTGGGGGCGGCCGATCGGGTGGACGCGCGCCGCGACTCGACCGCGGCGGACGAACCGGGCCCGGGTGGTCCGTCGTGAGCGCCTCGACCGCCCCGTCCCCGCGCGCGTGAGCCCGCGCCGACTCGCGATCCTGGGCTCGACCGGTTCGATCGGGACCCAGGCCCTGGACGTCGTCCGGGCCCACCCCGACCGCTTCGAGGTGGTGGCGTTGGCCGCCGGCCACAACGTCGACCTGCTGGCCCGCCAGGCCGACGAGTTCGACGTCGATCTGCTGGCCGTCGCCGATGCCGACGCCGCGACCGCCCATGACGGGCGCCGCCGGGTCGCGGGTGGCAGTGACGCCGTGACCGCGCTCGCGGCAGCCGACGTCGACGTCGTCCTGAACGGCATCGACGGAGCCGCCGGGTTGGCCGCGACCATGGCCGCCCTGGAGGCGGGGACCCAGGTTGCGTTGGCCAACAAGGAGTCGCTGATCATCGGGGGCGACCTGGTCGTGGCGGCCGCCGAGGCCGCGGGCGGTCGCGACACCCACCTGGTGCCGGTCGACTCCGAGCATTCGGCCCTGGCCCAGTGCCTGCGGTCCGGGACCCGGGCGGAGGTCGCGCGGCTGGTGGTGACGGCCTCCGGCGGTCCCTTCCGGGGGCGGTCCCGGGCTGACCTCGCTGACGTGACCGCGGCCGAGGCGTTGGACCACCCGACCTGGTCGATGGGACCCCTGATCACGATCAACTCGTCGACGCTGGTGAACAAGGGCCTCGAACTGGTCGAGGCCCACCTGTTGTTCGACCTGCCGATGGACCGCATCGAGGCGGTTGTGCATCCCCAGTCGATCGTGCACTCGATGGTGGAGTTTGTCGACGGGTCGACCATCGCCCAGCTGTCGCCGCCGGACATGCGCCTGCCGATCCAACTGGCGCTGGGCTGGCCGGAGCGGCTCGAGCAGGCCTTCGTGGCGATGGACTGGACCAGGCCGACGACGCTGTCGTTCGAGCCCGTGGACCATCAGGCCTTCCCGGCCCTGGGCCTGGTCGTGGCCGCGGGCCGGGCCGGCGGCACCCATCCGGCCGTGTGCAACGCCGCCAACGAGGTCGCGGTGGAGGCGTTCCTCGGCGACCGGATCGCATGGCTCGACATCCCGCGCGTGATCGAGGCCGCCATGACCGCCCACGATGCGGCCGGCCCGCTGCCTCCGCGTGACATCGCCGACGTCCTGGACGCGGATGCATGGGCGCGTCGCCATGCCCGCGCCCAGGTCGCTGCCAGGGCCTGAGCCGGGCGCACGCGGCCCATCCGAGCAGCCGGCGGCGCCGAACCACCCGGGAGCCAGGACGGCCGGGCGCCGTCGATCGCGAGCATGCGGCACACTGGACCGACCCGCGGTTCGACATCGCGACATCGCGACGTCCGACGCCGCGCCGCTCGACGTCCGACCCGCCACCGCGACCCAGGAGCCCCCGTGACCGCCACCTTCGGGATCGTGGCCTTCGTTGTGGCGATCATCGTCTCAATCATGATCCATGAGTGGGGCCACTTCTCGACCGCCCGCCGTTTCGGGATGCGGGCTGACAAGTTCTTCCTCGGCTTCGGGCCGACGTTGTGGTCCACCCGTCGCGGCGAGACCGAGTACGGCGTCAAGGCGTTGCCGCTGGGCGGTTTCGTCCGGGTGCGCGGGATGGGCCGGAGCGAGGAACGTCGGCCCAGCGTCGCCCGGGCGTGGGCCGACGGTGATCGACTCGCCGCCGATCGGCGGGCGACTGCCGAGGCCGAAGGTCGCGACCTGCTGGCCATCTCGCTGGCGTCGCCGGCGGCGCTGGCACGACTCGACCTCCTGCTGGACGAGCGCGGCACACCCACCGACACCCGGGCGGCGATCGTGGACCGGGTCCGTGCGGCCGCGCCCGCCACGCCCGTCGCCGCCGTGGAGGCCGTGGACCGCGCGGTGGACGACCTCGTGGCGGCCGTGGGCGACGACGTGCCCGCGACCGCGCGGGAACGCCTGTCCAGCCTCCACCACCGCCTCCGTCACGGCGACCGCGGCCGCTTCTTCCACGACCGACCCGCCTGGCAGCGCGCCATCGTGCTGGTGGCCGGGTCGTTCTGGCACTTCGTCATCGCGATCGTGCTGTTCTTCGTCGGGCTGGCGTTGTTGCCCCAGGCGACCGGCACCGCCACGAACGAGGTCGGGGAGGTGCAGGCCGGCAGTGCCGCCGAGGAGGCGGGCATGCAGGTGGGCGACCGCGTGGTCGCGATCGACGGGACCACCTCCGACGACTTCCTGGTCCTGCGCGACACCATCCGGACCAGCCTCGGCGACCCGGTCACGATCACCGTCCGGCGCGACGGCGAGACCGTCGACCTGGTCGGCACGCCCACCGCAGGGACGGATCCCGAGAACGGGGGGGCCATCGGCCAACTGGGCTTCATCCCGATGGAGCGGCGCGAGCGGCTGAGCGTGGGAGACGCGGCATACGAGACCTTCGTCGGGCGCCAGTCGGTCCCCGCACAGGTCGGCCTGAGCCTGTCCGCCATCGGGGACGTCTTCGGTCCCGAGGGGATCGGGCAACTGTTCGGACAGATCTCCGGGGCCGAGGAGCGCTCGGTCGAAGGCGGGATCTCGATGGTCGGCGGGGCCGCCATCACGGGCGAGGGGGTCGCGTCGGTCGGGATCATGTTCCTGATCCTGATGGTCGTCAGCGTCAACGTGTTCATCGGCGTGCTCAACCTGCTGCCGTTGCCCCCGCTGGACGGCGGGCACCTGGCCGTGTTGGGCATCGAGGTCGCCACCAACCGTGTGCGCGGCCTGTTCGGCTGGTCCACGGACTTCACCGTGGACCCACGGACGGTGGCCGCGGTGGCGCTGCCCGTCCTGCTCGTGCTGGGCACCGTCGGACTCGGACTGATCTGGCTCGACATCGTGAACCCCATCCAGTTGCCGTGATCCGGGATGCTTGCGGTCACGGATCTCGCCTTCACCCACCCCGGCGACGTCGGGGGATTCTCCGACGTCTCCTTCCGCGTGCCGACCGGTGTCACGGCCGGCCTGATCGGCACCAACGGGGTCGGCAAGACCACGCTCATGCGGCTGCTCGCGGGTGATCTCACGCCCGACGACGGCACCGTCCAGGCGCCCGGCAGCGTGCGCTGGATGCCTCAGGAGGTCGGCTTCGGCCCGGACGAGTCGGCCCGGGACCTGCGTCGACTGCTGGGCCGTTTCGCGCCCGCCCCGCTGGACGCCATCAACGCGGACCTGTGCGACGCCGAGGATCGGCTGGCCGGCGGTGACGACCTGGCCGGGATCGACCTGGCCGAGCACCTCGGGCGCTGGGGGGACCTCGGCGGCTATGAACTGGAAGCCCGGTGGGACGCGGCCTGCCGCCGGGTCCTGCGGGTCGGCTTCGACGAGGTCGGCCACCGTGACGCCACGACCCTGTCCGGCGGTGAGCGCAAGGGCCTGGTGCTGGGCGTGCTGGTCGGGGCGCCCGGCATCGAGACGCTGCTGCTGGACGAGCCCGACAACTACCTCGACGTCCCCGCCAAGCGGGCGCTGGAACAGGACCTCGCCCGTTCCCCGCAGACGATCCTGCTGATCAGCCACGACCGCGGGCTGCTGTCGGCCGCACCGTCACGCCTGGTCACGCTCGAGATCGGCGGCGCCTGGATCCACCACGGGGCCTACGACACCTACGAGGAGGCCCGGGCGACGCGCCAGGAGAAACTCGGGGACGCGCTCCAGCGCTGGCAGGACGAGGAACGCCGGCTCTACCGCTACTTCAAGCTGCTCAAGGAGCGGGCGAAGTACTACGACAACTTCGCCGCGAAAGCCGACGCGGCCGAGTCGCGCTGGCGCAAGTGGGTCGAGGCCGGACCGCCGCCGCCGCCCGCGCCCGACCAGCACGTCCGCGTCCGCATGCGCGGCGGCACGACCGGTCGGCGGATGCTCAAGCTGGTCGACATCGCCGTGGATGGGTTGGTGCAACCGTTCTCCGCTGACGTGCGGGTGGGGGACCGGATCGGCCTCATCGGTCCCAACGGCACCGGCAAGACCCACCTCGTCCGGGTGCTGGCCGCCGACTTGGCCGACCACGGTGGCCGGGTCGAACTCGGGACCCAGGTACGGCCGGGCTACTTCACCCAGATCAACGAACAGCCCCACCTGGTCGGCCGCCAGCCGTTCGACATCGTGTCGGACGTGACCGGCAACACCGAGCGCACCATGAACGCACTGGCCCGGTACGCGCTGGTGGGGACCGCTCGGCAGGACTACGAGACCCTCTCCGGCGGCCAGAAGGCACGCCTGTCGATCCTGCTGCTCGAACTGGGCGGTGTGAACCTGCTGCTGTTGGACGAGCCCACCGACAACCTCGACATCGACTCTGCCATGGCACTCGAGCAGGCGCTGGTCGACTTCGACGGCGCGGTGGTGACGGTGTCGCACGATCGTGCCCACCTGGCCTCGCTCGACCGCTTCTGGCACCTGGACCACGACGGCACCGTGCGCGATATCCCCCAGGTGGAGGATGCCCTGTCGGTGCTGCTCGACGGGGTCGACGCGGTGCACCCGTCGGCCGCCATGCCCCTGCGGCTGCCCTGACCGGCGGCTGCCCTGGCCGGCGTCTCGTGAGGGGAGACGTGGGTGGTGGCGATACCGTCGGACGTCACGAACCAAGGACGTTTCGCCATGGTCCAGTCCCTGCCCATCCTCACCGTCGACCCCGACGCGACCATCGATTCCGGCGGTCCCGAACGCCGCCCCACCCGCCAGGTCACCGTGGGGCCCGTCGGTGTGGGCTCGTCGTCACCGATCAGCGTGCAGACGATGACGGTGACCCCGACGCACGAGGTCGATCGGACCCTGCAGGCCATCGCGATGGTGCAGGCCGCAGGGGTCGACCTGGTGCGCGTGGCCGTGCCCCGCCAACAGGACGCCGACGCCCTCGCCGACATCGCCGCGCACAGCCAGGTGCCGGTCATCGCCGACATCCACTTCCAGTGGAAGTACGCCGTGGCCGCGATCGAGGCTGGCTGCGCCGGCGTGCGCATCAACCCGGGCAACATCAAGAAGCACGACAAGGTCAAGCTCATCGGCGACATGGCCGGTGAGCGCGGCATCGCCATCCGCATCGGCGTCAACGGCGGCTCCCTGGAGGACGACGTGCTGGCCCAGTACGGCGGCCCGACCCCCGAGGCCATGGTCGAGTCGGCCCTGCGCGAGGTCCGGTTGCTCGAGGACGTCGACTTCTACAACACCAAGATCTCGGTGAAGCACTCCGACCCGTGGGTCATGATCCAGACCTACCGGCTGCTGGCCCAGCGCTGCGACTACCCGCTGCACCTCGGGGTCACCGAGGCCGGTCCGAAGTATTCCGGCTCGGTCAAGTCCGCGATCGGCATCGGCACGTTGCTGGCCGAGGGCATCGGCGACACCAT
>JBBSMS010000108.1:0-11594 GCA_038233055.1 Nitriliruptorales bacterium | reverse complement strand
GATCCGGTGGCGCTGGTCCACGTGCAGCGACGACATCGACCAGCCTTTCCGTGGATGGGACCGAGGGCCGCAACGCCAGCCTACGGGACCTCGAACCGGGCCCGGTGGACGCCGGAACAGGTCGGCGCGGTCGGGCCGGGGTGCCGTTCAGCGACGCATGCGGGCACCCGCTCCGGCCACGGCCTGTTCGACGTCGGCCAGGACCCGGGCCTCGTCGTCCCCGTCCATGGCCCGATCGGCGGCCCGCAACCACAACCGAGCGGCGATCGAGCGGTGCCCCTCGGGCAGCGGGTCCCCGCGATAGACGTCGAAGACGCGACAGTCCTCCAGCAGGTCACCGACCGCCGAACGGATGGCGGCTTCGACGTCGGCCCACGCAAGTTCGTCGGCCGCCTCCACGGCCACGTCGACGATCATGGCCGGTCGCGTCACCAGCGCCACCTCCACGATCGGATCCCGGCCCACGGCCAGCGCCCGCAACCACGGCTCCAGCACCAGTTCGCCCACCACGACCGGTTCGGGGAGGTCCCGGCCGGACGCCTCGGAGGGGTGCAACTGGCCGACCACGCCGACCTCGACGGGACCGTCGTGGCCCTCGACCTGCAACGCGACCGTCCGGTGCGGGTGGAATCCGTCGCGAGCCACGGGCACCCGTTGGAGCCGGATGGAATCGGGGGTGGGGCCCAGTCGGCGGGCCACCTCGTCGAACACCGCCAACGCCTCCGGCACGGTCCAGGTCCGGCTGTCCAGTCGCGACGACGTGGCGCGACGTCCCTGCAGCGCCACGCCGACCGCGCGAGGCTGGGTCGGCAGCACGCGGTCGTCGGCGGCACCGGGATCACCGGCCGAACCGGCGGTCGTTGTGTCGACGGGCGGCAAGGTCCATCGCCAGTCGTCGGCGTCGGTCGGCGTCAACGCGTCCAGCACGGCGTCGAGCGGGCCACCCTCCCTCCGAAAGATCCGGCCGAACTCGACCACTGCGACCCCGGGTCGGGACTGGCCGACGTTGCGACGCACCACGCCCAGCAGCCCCTCCAGCAGGGACGGGCGCATGGCCGCGGCGTCCTGGGTCAGCGGGTTGGCCAGCACCACCCGGTCGTTGCCGGGCACCACCCCGCGGAGGTGGTCGTCACCCACGAACGGGCGGGTGATGACCTCGTCGAGCCCGAACGCCAGCACCGCCGACCGCAGGTCGCGCTCGGCCTGCTGGTCGTCCGCCAGCCCGCCACCCTGGAGCAGCGGGGGCAACGCGGCCGGGATCTGGTCGAAGCCGTGCAGGCGCGCCACCTCCTCGGCGACGTCGGCCATCCGGGTGAGGTCGCTGCGCCAGGACGGGGGCGTGACGGTCAACGTGTCGCCGGCGGCGACCGCCAGGACCCCTGCCCGGGCCAGCAGCGCGACCTGCTCCTCCGCCGACACGTCCAGGCCGAGCAGGCCCCGGATCCGACCGGCGTCGACCTCGATGGTCTCGCGCGCGGTGATCGGCTGGCCGGCCTCGCGCAGTCCGACGGGCGTGGCCGATCCCCCGATCTCGACCAGCAGTTCCCAGGCACGGGCGATCGCCCGGCGCGCACCAGCCGGATCGACGCCACGTTCGAACCGCAGCGACGCCTCGGAGGTGAGCCGCAACGACCGCGCGGTGTGGCGGATGGTCGGGGGATCCCAGATCGCGGCCTCCAGCACCAGGCGGCGGGTGTCGGCCGTGACCTCGGTGGCATCGCCGCCCATGACCCCGGCCAGGCCGACCGGCCCGCCGGGGTCGGCGACCACCAGGTCCCGGGTGGTCAGCGCGCGCTCGACGTCGTCGAGCGTGACCAGCACCTCGCCGTCGTCGGCCCATCGCACCGACAGGTCGCCGCCCAGGCGGTCGGCGTCGTAGGCGTGCATCGGCTGGCCCAGTTCCATCATGACGTAGTTGGTGATGTCGACCAGCGGGCTGATCGCGCGCACGCCGACCTGCGCCAGTCGTTGGCGCAGCCACCACGGCGAGGCGGCCGGGACCTGCACGTCGTCCAGGGTCAGCGCCGCGAAGTGGCTGCAGCCCGCCGGTGCCTCGATGACGACCTCCACCGGGTCGCCCGGCGGCTCCGCCGGGACCGGCGGCAGGTCGGGCATCGGCTCGACCGACGCCACGTCCAGCACGGCCGCGAGGTCACGGGCCACGCCCAGCACCGACAACACGTCACCGCGCGCGCCCTTGACCTCCAGGTCGATCACGGGCTCGCCCAGCGGCAGCACCTCGTGGACGTCGACCCCGACCGGCGTGTCCGGGTCCAGCACCATGATCCCGTCGTGGTCCTCGCCCAGTTCCAGTTCGCGGGCGGAACACAGCATCCCGTTGGACACCACGCCCCGCAGTTCGCGAGCCTCCAAGACCAACCCGGGGGCCAACCCGGGGATCGAGCCCCCGACGCCGGCGTGCACCACGACGTCACCGGTGTCGAAGTTGGACGCCCCGCAGACCAGTTCGACGATGTCGCCCCCGGCGCCCACCCCGTCGGCCGGGTCGCCATGGGTGATCCGCACGACCCGCAGCCGGTCGGCGTCGGGGTGCGGCTCCCAGTCCAGCACCCGCGCGATCGTGGTCCCGGTGACGCCGGCACCCGGCGTGTCGATTGCGTCGACCTCCAACCCGAACCGGCCCATCGTCTCGACCAGGTCGGCGACGGGCAGGTCGGGCAGGTCCAGGTACCTGGCCAGCCAGGACAGTGGGAGCTTCATGGTGTCGGGTCCTCGGGGTGCCGGTCGGCGGGACGACGGTGGGGGGCAGCGGTCGGTCGGGAGGTGTCGCCGCGGCCGACCGACCGCTCAGAACTGGGCGGAGAAGCGGGCGTCGCCGTCGTAGAAGTCACGGATGTCGGACACGCCGTGGCGCAGCATGGCCACGCGCTCGACGCCGATGCCGAAGGCGAACCCGGAGTAGCGGTCGGGATCTATCCCGCACCACGACAGCACGAGCGGGTCGACCATGCCCGAGCCCAGGATCTCCAACCACTTCGTGGTTCCGTCCGGGTTGGTCCCCCACGACACGTCGACCTCCGCAGAGGGTTCGGTGAAGGGGAACATCGACGGGCGCAGGCGGATGTCGCGATCGGGCCCGAACATGGCTCGGGCGAAGGCCTGCAGCGACCCGCGCAGGTGCGCCATGGTGATGCCCTCCCCCACCATCAGGCCCTCCATCTGGGTGAACACCGGCGAGTGGGTCGCGTCGACCGAGTCGTTGCGGTAGGTCCGTCCCGGGATCACGATCGCGATCGGCGGCTCCTGGGTCCGCATGACCCGGGCCTGCACCGGCGACGTGTGCGGACGCAGGATCACCTCCGGGAGCCCGTAGGCGTCGACCCGACCGTCCTGCAGGTAGATCGTGTCCATGTCCTGGCGCGCCGGGTGGTCCGGCGGGATGTTCATGGCGTCGAAGGCATAGGCCGCAGACTCGATCTCGGGACCGTCCGCCACGCGCCAGCCCATCGCGACGAAGGTGTCGACCATCGCGTCCTGCACCTGGGAGATCAGGTGCGGACGACCCGGCGGCACAGCCATCGGCGGGATCGTCAGGTCCAGGCGCTCCCCCGCCAGCCGCTCGTCGAGTGCCGCTGCCTCCAGCACCACGCGCCGGTCGGCCAGCGCCCCCTCGACCGTGGCCTTGAAGGCGTTGAGTGCCTTGCCGAGCACGGGTCGTTCCTCGGCGCTGATCCGCCCCATCGACTGCTGCACGGTGGCCAGTTCGGACTTGCGCCCCGTGAAGGTCACCCGCGCGTCGTCGAGGTCGTCGGGCGAATCGGCCGCCGCGATCGCGGCCAGGGCGCGCTCCTGCAGGTCGGCGAGAGTGTCTGCGGCGGTGTCGACGGAGGACACGGTGGTGCCTTGGGCGTGGCGGACTGGGGCGGGTCGGTCAGCGTAACCCGCTCGCCGCCACCTCGACCCCGGAGGTCGTGGCCGTCCTCGTGACGGGCACCGTCCGCGACGCCCACTCGACCGGGGCGGCGCGACCAGCGGAACCGGTGCGGCGCGACCCGAATCCCGGACGGCGCGACCGGAGGGACTGGGTCAGCGGGTGCGAACGCGACCCAGGCCACCGTCCACGTGTTCCTCTGCGACCCCCTCCAGGGTGGTCGCGACCGCACCCAGGTCGCGGGCATCGAGTTCGCGCACGGAGGCCCCGGTCTGGTCGGCCACGGCCTCCAGAGACTCGCGGGTGCGGCCGGCCACCACGACCGTCCCGTCCAGGTGGCGAGCGACCTCGCTGCCGATTCCGCCCCCACCACCGATCACCACGGTCACGCGTTCTGCCTCGTCGGTCCCTGCCACGTCCGTGCCTGTTCATCGTCGGAGGTCGCCGGTCCGGCCGCCGACGGTATCGGCGTGCCCGTCGACAGCATTCCGCTGCGTCGATCCAACATCCGGACACGCGCGTGCCCGTCGACAGCATTCCGCTGCGTCGATCCAACATCCGGACACGTTGGAGTTGCTCGCTGCACGATCCGGCCAGCGCGACAGCACCAGGAACATGACGAGCCCGTCGGCCACGCGACGGCGCAGGCTCGGAGGGTCGATCAGACGTCTCACGTCGTCGGCGCCGGAGTGGTCACCGCATACAGGGCGACGGCCGTGGCGGCGGCGAGGTTCAGCGACTCGGCGCGCCCCCTGACCGGCACGAACGCGACCGCGTCGACGGCAGCCAGCACGTCCTCGGGCAGGCCGTGGGCCTCCGAGCCCATCACCAGCAGGTCGCCCACCGGATGCGGTCCGGCCGCCAACAGGTCGAGGTCGCCACCACCGGCCAAGCCCACGACCCGACGGCCCGATGCGCGGGCGGACTCGACCACGACGACGGCATCGTCGGCCATGGCGAGCACGACGTGGGTCAGCGACCCGGCCGCGGCCCGGACCGCCTTGGGCGTGTGGGGATCGCACGACCCGGCGGTCAACACGACCGCCGACGCCCCGGCCGCATCGGCCGTACGGACGATGGCGCCGACGTTGCCGGGGTCATTGGCGTCGACCAGCAGGACGGCCACCCCCGGCCCGGACACGGCCTCCGCGGCGGTCGACCAGCGTTGGCGCGCGACGGCGACCATGCCCTGGGGCGAGCGCGCGTCGGCCAGTCGCTCGAGCACGTGGTCGGCCACCTCGACCACCTCGACCGCGTCGATGCCGGCCAGCCCGGTCACCTCGGCCAGCCGATCGGCGGTCGCGAACACGACCTCGGCGACACCGTCGGCGACCGCCTCGGCCACCGGGTGCTGGCCCTCGACCAGGTAGGTGCCCGTGGCCGTCCGGGCCTTCTTCGACGACAGTTTCGCGGTCGCGACGATGCGGTCGTTGCGGACCGAGGTGATCGGCTCGGCGGCCACTCAGGCGTCCACGGCGCGGTCGCGGACCGCGATGACCCGCTCACCGCGGAAGCGTCCCGTCGCCGGGTCCCACGGGAACACGATGACGACCGTGAACGCGGTGTAGAACGCGCGGGCGCCGTCGTGGCCCTCCCAGCGATGACCCGGTTCGACGTCCCCGCCGACCAGTTCGTAGACGCAGTCCTCGGTCAGCGTCGCGACCAGCCCGTTTAGGTCACGGGCATCCTCGGCCAGCGAGTACGCCTTCCACTGGGCCAGGACCGCGTCGTACTCCCCCTCGTCCAGCCTGGCCTGCAACTGGTCACGCACCCGCGGGTGGACCTGCGAGCCGAAGGTGGTCTCGGTCATCGGCGGGCTCCGTCGCTGGGAGGTGGGGCGGGACATCGGGCTGGGGTGGGGTGGGCCTGGGGTGGGGTGGGCCTGGGGTGGGGGGCTGGGACTGCCGCAGCCTAGGTTGCCCCACCCACGCACCACCGTCGAGTGTGCGGATCAGCCCGGCATGTCGTGGCAATGCGCACACTCGACGGGTGGAGGCGGGCAGGCCCGCGCCGAGGCGACGGCCCACCGGGAGCCGGGGGGCCGTCGTCAGGGGTGGTGCGGGAGGGTCACTCCTCCTCGGCGTCCGCGTCCTCCTCGGAGACCTCCACGTCGGCGTCGTCGGCCGGGGCGGTGTGGTCCCAGCGCTCGAAGCGGGCCTCGGCGGCTGCGGTCTCGGTCTCGAACCACACCTCGGCCTTGGTCCGCCCGTAGTAGGGCGACTCCTCAGTGTGGTAGAGCATCGAGTCGGCGTTGCCCTTGATGGACCAGCCCTCGGGGCCGGCACCGTCGTCGTCGGCCTTGGCCGAGCCCTCGCCGAACGGCGACTCGTCGTCGGCATTGACCGCGCCGTCGTCGGCCTCGTCCGCGGCGTCGTCGGACTCGTCTGCCGATGCGGCGGACTCGTCGTCGGTCAGGTCGACCTCGTCGTGCTCCTCGGTCTCGACCAGGACGTTCTCCTCGACCTCGACCTCGTCAGTCGCGTCCGCGACCTCGGCCTCGTCGCCGTCGGCCTCGACCGGCGCTCTGGCCTCGTCAACGATCTCGTCAGACTCGACCGCATCGACGCTGCTGGTGCCGGCGACGCCGCCAGCGACATCCGCGGAGGACCGAGTCGGCTCGTCGGCCGTCGTGGGGCCACCCGACGTGGTGTCGACCTCGCCCAGGGCGTCCTTCGCCACGCCGACCAGCGCCGAGAAGCCGGCAGGCTCGCGCACGGCGAGGTCGGCCAGGATCTTGCGGTCGACGTCGACCTCGGCCAACTTCAGCCCGTGCATGAAGCGCGAGTAGCTGAGGCCGTCCATGCGTGCTGCGGCATTGATGCGGGTGATCCACAGGCGACGGAAGTCACCCTTGCGCGCACGACGGTCGCGGTAGGCATACCGCTCCGCGTGCATGACCGCTTCCTTGGCCACCTTGAACCGGCGGCTGCGGGCACCACGGAATCCCTTGGCGCGGTTCATGACCGCCTTGTGACTCTTCTTGCTGTGTACGCCTCGCTTGACGCGTGCCATGTCCGGCCTCCTTACTTGTTGAGGAGCCGCTTGACGCGCTTGGCGTCGGGTGCGGCGACCTCGGTCTGGCCCGCGAGGCGACGCTTGCGGGACGAGCTCTTCTTCTCGAGGATGTGGGCGCGGTTCTTCTGCTTCGACATCACCTTGCCGTTCTTGGTGACGCGGAAGCGCTTCTTGGCGCCGCTGTGGGTCTTCTGCTTGGGCATCGTGGGCCCTCCTTGCGGGCAGCGTGGACGGATGTGGGTCGTGGGTGGTCGATCGTGCAGGCCGTACGGGTCCCCGGGGCGCGGCAGGGCCGCGCGCCAAGTGGTCGTGGCGGCAGGAACTCGGTGGCCCGAGGCGTCGTGAGCCGTGAGGGTCCGACGCCCGGTGGGGTCAGGACGGAGTCAGGCCTTGTCCGCCTTGTCGCGGAACGGGGCCAGCACCATGACCATGTTGCGGCCGTCGACCTTGGGGTAGGCCTCGATGGTGGCGAGTCCCTCCATGTCGGCGGCGAGCCGGTCCAGCAGGTCGCGCCCCAGTTCGGTGTGGGTCATCTCGCGGCCGCGGAACATGATCGTCGCGCGGACCTTCGAGCCGTCCTTCAGGAAGCGCCGGACGTGACCGGACTTGGTCCCGTAGTCGTTGTCGGAGATCTTGGGGCGCATCTTGATCTCCTTGATCGTGATCTGGCTCTGCTTCTTGCGGGCTTCCTTCTCCTTCTGGTCCTGCTCGTAGCGGTGCTTGCCGTAGTCCATGATCCGGCACACCGGCGGGTCGGCCTGGGGTGCCACCTCGACGAGGTCGAGGTCGAGTTCACGGGCCTGGCGCAGGGCAGCGGCCAACTGGACGATGCCGACCTGCTCACCGGAGGCGTCGATCAGGCGGACGCGCGGTTCCTTGATGTCGGCGTTGAGGCGGTGCGGTTGCTCGATGGTGGTGTCTCCCGGTGCGGTGGGTGATGGTCGTCCGGCAGGAACTGCCGACACGCGACAGCGGGCGACCCGATGGGTCGCCCGTCAACGATCCATGCGCACCCGCTCGAACGCTGTCGGCGGGACGATGGAGGTGTCGTGTGCGACCCGAGGAGGGTTTCCCCTGTCGGGTGGGAGCCGCCCTGGGCAGCCCCACTTCGACCTGTGTGGTTGTCGAGCCGCAAGTGTAGCGGGTCGCTCGTGTGCGATTCTCCGGTCCTCGACCGGGTGGGTCCGGCAGGACTCAGCGACCGGGGATCCACAACCTGTCGAGCGGGGACTGGCCATCGGGGCCACCACCCTGCGGACCACCGGGGCGGTCGCCGGGGGACGGCGTGGGCGTGGGCGAGGGCTGGCCCGCCGAAGGCGGCGTGGCCGGTTGCCCGGTCGGTGCCCCGGCACCCGCATCGTCGGCCGGCGCGCCGGTTGGCAGGTCGTTGACCTCCTCGTGCCCGCTGACCGCGACCTCCTTCTCGGCCTCGACCTGTCCCAGGCGCAACTGTGACAGCGCGTCGTCCAACTGGTTCCGGAGGTCGGCCGACAGGTGTGGACCGGTGCGCTCGGCGACGTCGCCCGCGGCGTCCAGCAACAGCCGGGCATCGCGTCGACCGAGCTTCACCTGGGCGGCGTTGAGCAGGCCCTGGAGCACCTCGGCGACGACCTGTTCGGCGGGCGCGCCACGCATCTGGGCGAGGTACTGGCGGACTTCCTCCTCGGAGGGTTCGCCGGGGGCGGCTCCAGCAGTGGGCATGTCGGTCATGAGGGGATGCTCCCGACGAGGTCGGCGGTGGGTCGTGTGGGGAGGACGGGGCTGGTGGCCGAGGCGCTCACGGACCGCCGACGGGCGTCGGCTCGTCACCGTGGCCGTGGTGCTCGCCCGGGCCCGGGATACCACCCGGGTCGGCGTCGGCGAACAGCGCGATGGCCATCACCAGTCCGGCGACGGCCGCCAGGATCACGCCGTCCCACTGGCCGGAGCCGAAGCCGCCGGCTGCGGCTTCCTCACCCTCGGTGGCCAGGGCCGGCAGGGCGACGACCACGAGGCTGAACAGGCTGGTGGCCAGGACGGCCAGGGCGAGCGGGAGGCGACGCGTCACGATCGAGGTCCTTGCACGGCGGCGGGATGGCGGATGACTGGCGATGGTAGGACGCCACCCTGCGACCTGCCATCCGGCCGGGCCTGCTCCCCCCCGGCCCGGCCGGGCGGGCACGTCGAGCCGATATCGTCCAGCGGGCTGGCGGGTGCCCCGGTCGCCGGCGCCCGACGACGACTGCCAGCGATGTCCTGGCTGGAGGCCCGCGCATGAAGACCTTCGACGAACTGTTCGCCGAGTTGTCGGACAAGGCCGAGAGGCGACCGGCCGGCTCGGGCACCGTGGCCGCGCTGGACGCCGGGATCCACGAGATCGGCAAGAAGGTCGTCGAGGAGGCCGCCGAGGTGTGGATGGCCGCCGAGCACGAGGGACCGGACCGCACCGCCGAGGAGGTCAGCCAACTGCTGTACCACCTCCAGGTCCTGCTGCTGGCCTGCGGGCTGACCCTCGATGATGTTTACAATCACCTCTGACGCACCCTCCCCGGCCCCATCGCCGAACCCCGTGAGAAGCCACATGCTGCGCGTCGCCATCCCCCACAAGGGCACCCTGTCCGAGTCGTCCATCGCCATGCTGCGCGAGGCCGGCTACCGCCAGCGGCGCGACCGGCGCGACCTGGTGCTGGTCGACCCCGATCTCGACGTCGAGTTCTTCTACCTGCGTCCCCGCGACATCGCGACCTACGTCGGCACCGGCGCCCTGCAGGCCGGCATCACCGGCCGGGACCTGCTGCTGGACTCGGGCGCGGACGCGCGCGAACTGCTGCCGCTGGGTTTCGGACACTCGACCTTCCGACTGGCGTCCCTCCCCGGGACCGTCACCCGTACCGCCGACCTTGCCGGCCAGCGCATCGCCACCTCCTTCGTCGGCCTGGTCCGGGCCCACCTCGACGAGCACGGCATCGACGCCGACCTGATCCACCTCGACGGGGCCGTGGAGACCGCACCGCGACTGGGCGTGGCCGATGTCGTCGCCGACGTGGTGTCGACCGGCACGACCCTGCGCCAGGCCGGGCTCGAGGTCTTCGGCGACCCCCTGCTGGAGTCCGAGGCAGTGCTGATCACCGCCGACGACGAGACCCCGCCGCCGGCGCTCGAACAACTGGTCGGACGCCTCCAGGGCCTGATCATCGCGCGCCAGTGGGTGATGATGGACTACGACGTCGAGGTCGACACCGTGGACCGCGCCGTGGCGCTGACTCCCGGCATCGAGTCCCCGACCGTCTCGCCGCTGCACGACGAGGGCTGGGTGGCCGTGCGCGCCATGGTCGAGCGCTCGCACACCAACGCGGTCATGGATGCCCTCCACGCCCTGGGTGCCCGCGGGATCCTGGTGACCGAGATCCTGTCCTGCCGCCTGTGACACCTGCGGCCCCACCCACCCCGTGACGACCGGGCTGGTCAGGCCTCGAGGCAGACCGCCGGCAGGTCGAACCAGCGCAGGTCGTCGAAGTCGGGGTTGACCGCGGCCGCGGCCAGGTCGGGGTCGTCGGACGGGACGTCGGCCAGGATCGCGCGGGCCTCGTCCAGGTGGTCATCCAAGGCCGACTCCGGTGCCGTGTCCGGGACCCGGGGATAGGACAGTTCGCCGTCGTCGCCCCACGACAGGTCGTGCAGCCGCAGGGGCGGCTCGACCGTGCCCTCGCGGTGCTGCCACAGCCCCGTGTCGGGGTCGAAACGGTACTGGGGCGCGAGCCGCCAGCCGTGCTCGGCGACCAGCGCGACGGCCGCCACCACGTAGCGGAACACGGCCTCGCTGACGAAGTAGTTGAAGTTGACCCGGACCCACCCGGGCTTGATGCCCTCGCAGCCACCGGTGATCTGGCGCTCGAACTCGTGTGACTGGTCGAGGTCGATGCCCAGCAGGCGGTGGCCGTAGGGCCCGGCACACGAGCACCCGCCCCGGCTCTGGATCCCGAACAGGTCGTTGAGGAGCGACACCACGAGATTGTGGTGGAGGTAGCGCCCGCCCGGTCGGCGGACGACGAACGACACGATCGACAACCGGTCGGCGGCCGGGTTGCCCAGCACCTCGATGCCGGGATGGCGCGACCATGCTGTCACCGCGCGGCGCAGGAAGTCCGCCTCGTGGGCGCGGATCACGTCGGCACCGACCGCCTCCTTGAGCGCGAACACCAGCCCGGCCCGGATGGACTCCACGATCGCGGGCGTCCCGCCCTCCTCGCGATGGGCAGGGTCACTCAGGTAGACGTGCTCGGTCGGGTTGACGTAGGCCACGGTGCCGCCGCCGACCACGTCCGGCACGGAGTTGGTCAGTACGCGGCGGTCGACCACCAGCACCCCCGGTGTCCCCGGTCCCCCGATGAACTTGTGCGGGGACAGCACGATCGCGTCCTTGCGGGTCGCCACGTCGGGCGCACCGTCCGCGCCCACCGGGTTCATCGCGATGTCGACGTAGGGCGCGGCGGCGGCGAAGTCCCAGAACGCGAGCGCGTCGTGGTCGTGGAGCAGGCGCGTGATCCGGTGGGTGTCGGTGACGATCCCGGTGACGTTGCTGGCGGCGCTGAACGACCCGATCCGCAGCGGCCGGTCGGCGTGACGCCGCAACTCGGAGGCCAACCGGTCGACGTCGACGTGGCCGTCGGCGTCCTCGGGGATGGTCACGACGTCGGCGATGGACTCG
>JBBSMS010000107.1:0-11603 GCA_038233055.1 Nitriliruptorales bacterium | reverse complement strand
GTGCTGTCGGACACGGTCTGGTTCACCTCGGCCGGTCGAGCCGTCGCCGTGGTCAACCGGGACGAGGACCGGGCGGCCCGGCTCGCACGCCACGGCCAGCGCCTGGATCGGTGGACTGGGGCGCATCCGCACCGGGCGATGCTGTTCATCAAGTTCGTGTACGGCACCCGGATCCTGTCGATCACCTATCTGGCATGGCGACGGGTCGCCGCGGCGCGCTTCGTGGCGTTCGATGCGGCGGGAACAGCGATCTGGTTGGCGGTGATCCTCCCGGTCGGGTACTTCGGAGGCCGGGGCTTGGAACGGGCCGGGGTGGACCTGACCCGGTTCGAGGTCGGGTTCGCAGTGGTCGTGGTCGTCGCGGTGGCCGTCCGGGGGGTGCTGCTGTGGCGGAGGAGACGATGACGATCGGGGTGTCGGCGGTGGTCGCGGCCTACAACGAGGCGGACCGGATCGGACCGGTGCTGGAGGTGTTGGCGTCGTATCCGGGGTTCGACGAGGTGATCGTGGTCGACGACGGGTCCACCGACGCCACCGCGGAGGTCGCCGCGGGCCACGGGGTGACCTGTGTGCGGGTCGAGCCGAACCAGGGCAAGGGCCACGCAATGGATGTCGGGGTCGCGGCGGCAGCAAGCCCGGTGATCTTCTTCGCCGACGCCGACATCGTCGGGCTGACCCACGACATGATCGCCGAGACGGTCCGTCCGGTGGTCGAGGGCACCTGTGAGATGTTTGTGCTGATGCGCAACCGGCGGGTCTACCTGCTGCGCACGATCATGAACTTCATCCCGCTGCTCGGTGGTGAACGGGCGTTGACCGCGGCCCTGTGGGAGCAGTTGCCGGCCCGGTACAAGGACCGGTTCCGGATCGAGGCGGGCCTGAACTTCTACGCCATCCACTACGGCGCGGGGCTGATGTATCGGGTGTTCCCGGGGATCAGCCAGACGGTCAAGGAGGCCAAGTTCGGGTTCGTGGACGGGCTCCGACGACGGTTGGCGATGTCGCGTGACGTCGTGGCCGCGGCCTGGGACCTGCAGTGGAACGATCTGCCGGCCACGGCGACTTCCCACCGGCGGGCCGCGACCCAGGTCGCGTTGAGTGTGTTCGGGATGTTGGTCGGGATGCTGGTCGTGGCCGGTGGGATCGCCGGGCCGGCCGGGTTCTTCACCTCCCTGTTCAGCAACGAATTGCGTCAGGACCCGGGTGCGCCGGTGGTCACCTTCCTCCTGCGGGTGGTGTCCGGACTGTCCGCGACGGCCGTGCTGGGTGTCGGAGCGGTGGTGTTGGTCCTGAACTTGGCATTCTTCACGCGGGGACTGGTCCGGATCGTCACCGCAGATCGGGTCCGTGCCGAGGGGTAGGTCCCACCGCAGGCAAGAACCGCGGTTTCAGTTGCGGTGTTCGTCGACATCGGGTTCGTCGTACAACGACCGACGCAGCAACGCCTGGAGATCGTCGACCGATTGTCGGAGCTCGGCGAGTTGCTGCAGGGCTGCTTGGTCGGTGTCGAAGTCGTTGACGGCGAGTTCGGACGAGATCTGGTCGGAGCGTTTGCCGGCGATCAGCAGGATGGCGCCCTGGAGGGCCGCGAGGCAGGAGAGCACCAGGTTCAGCAGGATGAACGGGTACGGGTCGAATCCGCCGCGGCCGTTGACGACCATCCAGACAGCGAGGAACCCCAGTGCGGCGGCGACGAAGGCCCACGACCCCATGCCGTTGCGGATCACGTCGGCCGCGCGTTCTCCACGCGTCAGTTGGTTCGGTCGGCGCACGCCCGGGTGTCGGCGAAGAATGCGTGTGCCCGACAGGGTCGTCCAGGGTCGGATTCGGGGGTGGCTGGTGTCGATCATGATCGCTCCTGCTGGACGGGCCATCACCACGGGAGGCGCGAGGGGTTCGGCGTCAGTTGATCCCGACGCTGGCCGTTGGCGGTTGCTTGCGGCACGGCGTCTCGGGGCGTTGGTTTGACTGAAGTTATGCTCCGGTCGACGGCGTCGGCGACGGGGATCGATGTGAGCCCCGAAGTGGCGACGACGCTGCGGGCCAGGATCGTGCGGTCGTTGGCCAGCATGGTGGCGATCGGGCTGGGCGTCCACTTCGTGTTGCCGCAGTTGGCGGGGCTGCGCGCCACAGGAGAGGCGATCGCTCGCGCGACCTGGTGGCTGCCTGTCGTGGTTGTGGTCCTCGAAGCGGCCAGTCTGTTCGCCTACGGCGGGCTGCTGGTGGTGCTGTTGCGCCGGTCGGGGCTGGCCGTGCACGGCAGTTTCGTGCAGCGTGCGACGCTGGTCGGCAACGCTGTCGGCCGGGCACTGCCGGGCGGTTCGGGAACGGCTTTGGCCATCATGGTGTCCAGCTTCCGAGGTCGCGGTTACGACCCCGTGCGGACGGGGTCGGCGGTTTGGGGTGCCGGTCTGCTGTCGTCGGCGATCCTGGGCCTGCTGTTGCCGGTCGGTGCGGCGATCGGGCTGGTCGGCGGTCATGCCGGCAGGATCGGGCTGTCCGCCGCCGTGGCCGCGATTGGCGTGGTCGTGGCGGCACGGCTGGTCCCGGTTGCCCTGCGCGACCCGGACGCGTTCGCCGCCCACGTCCGAAGACTCCTGGACCGGGTCGTCCCGTCGTGGCTGCGCGGTCGCGTCGACCCAGCGGCCATCGCCGATGGTGTCGGCCGGGGCGCCGCCAACGTTGGTGAGTTGGCGACCGATCCGACCGTGTTGCGGCGGGCCGCCGTGCTGGCCGCAACCAACTGGGTCCTGGACATCGCCGTCGTAGTGGTGCTGGCGATGACCGTGGGCGCGGGGACGCCGCTCACGGCGATCCTGTTGGCCTACGTCGTTGCACAGCTCGCGGCCGCGGTGCCGCTGACGCCCGGCGGGGTCGGGATCGTCGAGACGGCCATGATCGGTGCGCTGGTCGCGTCCGGCGCACCGGCATCGGCAGCAACGACCACTGTGTTGGGGTGGCGGCTGATCAGTCACTGGCTCCCGATCCCGATCGGTCTGGCGTTGCTCCCCACGATCACGACGTCCACTCCGCGGTGACTGCCCGGCAGGCCCGCCCAGGGGGCGCTGACCGATCTTGTCGGCGTGGCCTGGTCTGGTTCCTGAGGACGGTCTCAGGGTCTCAGTCGGCTCTCAGCGGCCGTAGCCCACTCTCGTGTTGTGCCCACCCCAACCAAG
The DNA here is from genome assembly GCA_038233055.1 of Nitriliruptorales bacterium. Classification (GTDB taxonomy): domain Bacteria; phylum Actinomycetota; class Nitriliruptoria; order Nitriliruptorales; family Nitriliruptoraceae; genus Salsipaludibacter. Next base: position 8,427 of record JBBSMS010000107.1, on the reverse strand, counting down.
GAGCACATGAGATGAAGACCAACCGCAACTGGATCACCGGTGGCCTGGCCGCCACGGCGCTGGTCGCCGTGGTCGGCGGGACCGCGCTGGCGCAGTCCACGCCGGCACCCACTTCCACACCTGACGCCCAGACCGACAGCGCCACCAACGGTGGCAACGCCGACGGCGAGGGTGCGGGTGAGGATGCCAAGGAACCCGCCCTGAACGGCTCGATCACGGCCCCCGAGGACGAGTCGGTCTCCGAGGACCAGGAATCGGCCGGGCTGGCCGACCTGCCCGGGCTGATCTCGGAGTCCGACGCGGTCACGGCCGCGACCGCCGACGGGGGCAGCGCCGACGCGGCGTCCCTTGAGAACGAGAACGGCACCGTGGTGTACGAGGTCGCGGTGACCGCCGACGACGGCACGGTCGAAGAGGTCAAGGTCGACGCCGGTACCGGTGACGTCCTGGCCCGCGAGGCCGACGACAACGAGGGCGACGAGGGCGACGAGGCCAACGAGGCCAACGAGGCCAACGAGGCCAACGAGGCCAACGAGGCCAACGAGGCCGACGAAGCCAACGAGGGACCGGAAGGCAACGAAGCCGCCGAGGGTTCCGAGGGTGCGGAGGGTGCTGAGGGCGCCGCCACCAACGCCGGCTGACGGGTCGGCCGTCCAACTGGCTGTGGGGACCCTCGTGTCCGGGGTCCCCACAGCCCACCCATGTCCGTGCTGCGGATGACGGTGCGCGTCGTGTTGCGGTCGAACGGTCGTCGTCCTGGGCGGCTGCTCGGCCCCGTCACAGCGGTCTGCTGGGTGGTTCCTGTGAACGCCTTCGGGGTCTCAGTCGCCTCTCAGGACCCATGGGCCACGCTGGTGGATGACGGCCACCAGCAGGTAGGCCACGGATGACGGCAGGTCATCGAGATGCCGAGTCCGCGGCGTTCGGCGCACCTACGACGACCAACGTCGTCACCCACGTGGGCGGCGGGAACCTCCCCGGGGGCGCGTTCCCGCCGCCCACACCACGCCGCCAAACAACCGCGTCATCGCTGTGGCTGTCGGGTGAGAGAAGGGGATCGAAATGGCGCACTGGGTGGGCGTGTTGGCGCAGGCAGACTCACAGGGCCTGTCTGGTGTGGCTGGGTGGATCACGGACCTGATCGCACGGTTCGGCGAGCCCGGTGTGGGGTTGGTGATCCTGCTCGAAAACCTGGTCCCGCCGATTCCCAGCGAGGCGGTGTTGCCGGCGGCCGGCTACCTGGCGGGGGTTGGCCGGCTGGGGTTCGCCGCCGTGGTGTTGTGGTCGACCGTGGGCAGCGTCCTGGGCGCGTTGCTGTTGTACGGGCTCGGTGCCTGGATCGGCCGGGACCGGATCGACTCGTTGGCTGCCCGCCTGCCGTTGCTGTCCGTGTCGGAGGTCGACCGCGCGTGGCGGACCTTCGACCGGTGGGACCGTCGCGCGATCCTGTTCGGTCGGCTGATCCCCGGTGTGCGCAGCGTGATCTCGATCCCGGCCGGCGTAGCCGGGATGCCACTGGCGTCGTTCGTGGCCCTGACGGCGGTGGGCTCGGCACTGTGGAACCTCCTGCTGGTCGGCGCGGGGTTCTGGCTGGGTGACCGATGGGGCCAGACGGCCGCGGTGAGCCGATGGGCCAACATCGCGGTCGTGGTTGCGGTGGTGGCGATGGTGGCCTGGTGGATCAAGGGCCGGATCCGGCGTGCGGTCAGGACGTGAGACCGCGCTCAGCGCACCGTGGAGCGAACGGGGAGCCGGTGGCACTTTCCGGGGACGCCATCGGGCGGTCGGGCAGCACGTAGGTTCGTGGGGACAGGAGCTTGCTGTGCGTGTGTTGGTGGTCGACGACGAGGTGCGGCTGGCCCGGGCCCTGACGCGGGGGCTGGAGGACCACGGGTTTGCCGTGGAGGTCGCCAACGATGGCATGACGGGCTACCTGCTGGCCCGTGAAGGCGGGTTCGACGCGATCGTGTTGGACGTCATGCTGCCCGAGCTCAACGGCTACGAGGTCTGCAGGCGGCTCCGCGCCGACGAGATCTGGACCCCGATCCTGATGTTGACGGCAAAGGACGGCGAGTACGACGAAGCCGACGCCCTGGACCTGGGCGCGGACGACTATCTCCGCAAGCCGTTTTCGTACGTGGTGCTGGTGTCACGTCTGCATGCTTTGCTGCGCCGGGGCGCGCCGGAGCGGCCCGCGACCTTGACCGTGGACAACTTGACCCTGGACCCGGGCACACGGGTCGTGGCCCGTGGCGACACCGTCGTGGACCTGACCCCACGTGAGTTCTCCTTGTTGGAGTTCCTGATGCGTCGGGCCGGGCAGACCTCGACCAAGTACGAGATCCTCGACCACGTCTGGGGCGCTGACTTCGACCGCGATCCCAACGTGGTGGAGGTCTACGTCGGCTACCTGCGCAACAAGATCGACCGGCCCTTCGATCGGCACACCATCGAAACCGTGCGCGGTCACGGCTACCGACTGCATGACGACGACACCGGCGATGTCTGACCACGGACGTCGCTGGCGCGTCACCCTCCGTGTTCGCCTGACCGTCCTGGCGGTGCTGGCCGTCACGGTCGTGCTGGTGGCTGGAGGTGGGCTGCTGCTGCTGGGGTTGCAACGAACCCTGGCCGGCAATGCTCAGGATGCCGCCGCGTTGCGGGCCGCCGACCTGGCCGTCCTGGCGGCCGACGACCGCCTGCCCAGCCCCATCCCCATCCAGGGCAGCGACGAGGCCCTGGTGCAGGTCGTTGACACGACGGGCACCGTCGTGGGCGCCAGCGCCAACATCGACGGGGATGGCCCGCTGGACCTTGACCTGGGCGGGGGCCGAGTCGAGCCGGGCGGCACGCAGGTCATCGCGACGTCGCAGCTTCCGATCGGGGAGGGCGAGGACTTCAGGGTCATCGTCGTGGGCGCCGACACACCGCGGGGACCCGTGACGATCTACGTCGCGGTCAGCCTCGAAGAGGTCACGGAGGTGGTGGGCGCCGCGGCCCGGTTGGGTGGGCTCGGCCTGCCGGTGCTGGCCGTGGTGATGGCCGTGATCATCTGGTGGCTGGTGGGACGCACCCTGGCGCCGGTGGACGCGATCCAGTCCGAGGCCGACGAGATCGGTGGGCGGGACCTGCACCGCCGGGTCCCCGTCCCCGACGTCGACGACGAGATCGGGCGCCTTGCGAGCACGGTCAACCGGATGCTGGACCGACTCGAGGAGAGCGCCGACCGTCAGCGCAGGTTCGTCGGTGATGCCGCGCACGAATTGCGCAGTCCGATCGCCAGCCTGCGGACGCAACTTGAGACGATCCGGGACGCCACGCGGGGAGTGGATCTCGACGAGGCCAGCGACGACCTGCTTGACGAGACCTACCGAATGCAGCAACTGACCGAACAGTTGCTGGTCCTCGCCAAGGTCGACGCGGCCGGAACCCAACTCCACCACTCGGCCGTGGACCTGGACGACGTGGTGGACCAGTGCATGTCCTCGGCTCGTCGGGTCGGTGGCATCACCGTCCGTGCGGCACTCGAGCCAGCGCAACTGTCGGGCGATCCCGTTCTGCTGGCCCAGGTCGTCCACAACCTGCTCGACAATGCCCTGCGACATGCAGACTCCACGGTGACGGTCAGCCTGTCACGCGACGCACAGGGCGTCGTCCTGGCCGTTGCCGACGATGGCCCAGGCATCCCGGTCGACCGGAGGGACGAGGTGTTCGAGCGCTTCGCCCGCCTAGACGATGCCCGCGCCCGTGATGCGGGAGGCGCCGGACTCGGACTGGCGATCGTGCGCGACATCGTCGCAGCTCATGGGGGCACGGTGACGATTGGTGACGGCCCGGGAGCCACCTTCCTCGTAAGGCTTCCCCAACCTGCCGAATGATTCCTGGCTGGTTGTCTCGGTCCACGCCGCGCATTTCAATGCGGGCGCGGCGCCTTCATCGGCCGTGGGCTACTTGACGTTCACTTTCACGTTGGGGCCCAGTTCATCGGCGAGGTCGGCTTCGAACTGGGCGGCTCCGGGCGCGGTGGCGGGATCAGTGACGTCGATGGTGACCTGATTGCCGTTCACGTCGATCCTGCCGATGTCGGTCAACGATCCGGAGGATGCGATGGTCGAGGCTGCTTGCCTGTACACGTCGCTTTCGGTCCCCGAGATGCGCATGACGTTGCGGTACGTGGCGATCAGGGCACCACCAGTGTGACCGTGAGAAGCCCGGCTGCGATGAACCCAACGACGATTGACGGCGACTTCTCGGTCAGCCGGGGGCTGGAACAAACCCGGTCACCACGAGAACAGTGGCGGCGGCGAGTGTGATGCCTACGAAGCAGGCCAGGGAGCCACCGACGACCAGCACCAGGACCGTAAGGCCGGCCCGGAAGGTTTTCACGTGGAGGTTGCCTTGGTCGTCCGGTTGGTGTCAGTTGTCGCGCAGGAAGGTCGGGGTGGTGTGGCTGGCGCGACGGACCACCACGGCGACGGTGGCGACCACGGCGGCGACGGACGCGGCCAGGACCGCGGCGAGGTAGGTGGTGGGGATGGCGATGGACGAAGGTGCGGGGTCGAACACCCCAGTGAGGACCTTGATGAGCATGCCCGACAGTGCCCAGCCGCCGAGGATCCCCGCGGTGATGCCGCCGACGGTGACCAGGATCGCTTCGGACCACACGAAGGCCGACAGTTGCCGACCCCTGGCCCCCAGGGCGGACAGGATCGCGAAGAATCGTCGTCGCTCGACGAATCCCAACCCGAGGACCAGCCCGGTGGATGCGGCGGCCAGGACCAGTGCGAAGCCGAGTTCGATGCGGGTGAGCCCGCCCAGGTCGACGGCGGTGAGGCTGGACCCGATGACTCGTCGCGACTCGCCGATGGCGGTGACCTGGGCGGACGTGCCGAGCTGGGTACGCAGGTCGTTGGCGACGACCGTGGGGTCGGTGGAGCCGGTGTCGACGAGGAACGACCCGATGGCGTCGTTCCCGGTCTGTTCGGCGATGTAGTCGGCGTTGGCGACGATGAAGCTGTCGGAGGGTGCGGTCGGGAACTCCAGGGCGACCCCGGCATAGGTGAAGTCGACCGGGCTGTACTGCTTGGTGCGGCCGTCCTGCAGGCGCAGCGTGACCTGGTCGCCGGGGTGGAGTTGGAAGTCGCGGACGGTCTCGGCCGACACCAGCACGCTGTCGGGCTGGTCTCCGAGTCTGGCCATCAGGTCGCGTGCGGTGCCGCCCTGGAAGTAGGCGTCCTGCAGTTGGGTGGCGTCCACGATGGTGTCGGGCCGGACCCCGTACAGGTCTTGGAGGTCGGATCCGACGTAGGCGAAGCGGTGCTGGACGGGTTCGACGCCGCCCAAGCCGGGGGTGGCCCCGATCTCGGTGGCGTCGTCGGGGCCGACGACGACCCCGGGGGATTCGGTGACGGCGACGTCGGCACCGTTGGTCAACAGCGCGTCCACTTCGGCCTGTTGCCGGTAGGTCGCGTTGAACACCGAGGTGGAGATGGCGAAGGTGACCGTGAGCGCGACCAATACCAGGCCGCGGGCCAACAGGCGTCGTTGGCGGGTGAGCGCTGAGGCCACCGTCCCGCCGAGCGACCCGACCGAGGCGGTGGCTGCGCTGGTCAGGGGCCGGTGTCCGTGGCCGAGGCCGACGTGGGTGAGCCGCCACCACAACAGTCCGATGCCGGCCCACAGCAGGGCGGGTCCGGTGAAGGCCCAGTAGTCCACGGAGATCTGGGGGGTGCCTTCCGGTGCCAGCACGAGCTTGTAGCCGGTCCGGCTGGTCGACCAGAACACCAGGCCCGACAGGCCCAGCAGGATCAGGTCAAGGCCGTAGCGCATCCACCTCGGGCTGGTGTCGCGCACGATCCGTCGCCGCGCGCCCACGACGTTGAGTTCGCGTGCGTCCCGCCATGCCGGCCAGCCCACCACGAGCCCGGCCGTGACGAGGCCGATGCCGGCGGCGGCGACCTGCCATCCGATGCCGGCGGCGGCACTCGTCGGCAGGGCGACCGCCACGATCACCCAGGCAGCAACAAGCCCGGCCACGGCGCCCAGGATGCCGACCGTCGCAGCCTCGGCCAGGGCGAGGCGCACGAGTTGGCCGGTGGTTGCGCCGCGGGTGCGCAGCAGCGCCTGGTCGCCGCGGCGCCGGTCGGCGGCTGCTGCCGCGACCGCGGCGGTCAGCATCGCGGCCAGGACCGCCCCGGGCAGGCCGAGGAACACGAACAGCACCTGGGCATACAGGGCGTCGGACCGGGCTGCGTCGAGCGTTGCCGCCAGGTTGTCACCGACCAGGCCGGAACCGGCGAGTCGGGTCTCGAGGTTGTTGGCCTGGCCGGTCACGTCGGCGTAGGCGGCGGCCGGGTCGGTCGGCAGGCCGTGGTCCAGGGTGGTGTGGACCTGGGTGGTCGCGGCGCCGGGGTCGGTGGCCGTGATCGGGTCGTACAGCTGGTGCCACCGGGCTGCGGGCACGAGGATGACGTTGTCGGGTGGCGCCTGGGGTTGCGCGCCGACGGGCGCGCCGACCTGTTGGAACAGCGAGTCGGCGGTGGGCAGGTCGATGATGCCGGCGACGGTCAGGTCGGAGGTGGTGCCGCCGGGCAGGGTGGTGGTGATGGTGTCGCCGGGTGCGACCCGGAGGTTCGCGGCGGTCTGCTGGGCGACGAGGACGCCGTTGGTGGCGCCGGCGAGGTCTCGCACGACTCCCGGGAACGTTGCCCGGTAGTCGGCGGGCAGCCCGAGCAGGAATCCCGGGCCGGTGGTCTGGGTGGTGGCGCCGGGGGCGGCGGTGAAGGCGTCGGTGTGGCCGTAGCCCACCGGAACTGCGTCGGTGACGCCTGGCTGTGTGCGGACGGCGTCAAGGACCGTGCCGGGGTCGGCGCCGGGCTGGGCCTCGACCTGCCAGTCGACGGCAACCCGCGCGATGGATCGTTGGGTCATGGTGGCCTTGGAGGCACCCAGGAACGCGCCGATCGTGGCCAGCAACGCCACCCCGACCGCGATGCCGGCAGCGGTCGACGCGATGCGGCCCGTGCGACGGGCCAGCAGGCCCCGGATCCAGGCGAGGGTGGTCATGATCGTGCCTCCTGGGGCGGGGCGGTGGTGGGTGGTGCGCCGGTGGTCCGCCGTGGCGATGAATCGCCGGTGTCAAGGGCGCCATCGTGCAGGTGCCAGTGGTCATCGAGCCGGTCGGCGACGATGGGGTCGTGGGTGGCCACGACCAGGGCAGCGCCGCTGCGCTCGGCGGCGTCCACCAGTGCGTCGACCACGGCAGCCGCCGACTCGTGGTCGAGCTGGCCGGTGGGTTCATCGGCCAGCAGCAGCACGGGTCGACCAACCAGGGCACGGGCAACCGCGACGCGTTGTGCCTGTCCGCCGGACAGTTCCTCGGGCAGCTTGTCGACCAGGTCGGCCAGTCCGATCGTGGCCAGCGCCACCAGTGCGGCGTCGTGGGCCTCGGTGGGGTCGGTGCCGGCCAGTAGCAGCGGCATTGCGACGTTCTCGCCGACGTCGAGTGGGGCCAACAGGCTGAGACGCTGGAAGACCACTCCGACCGGACCGGGCCGGAGCGCCTCGATGGGGCCGATGGCGGGCCAGTCGACCGTTCCGACGGTGGGACGGTCGAGTCCCGCCATCAGGTGCAGCAAGGTGGACTTGCCCGAACCCGACGGCCCGACCAGCGCGATCCGGCGTCCCGCATCGACGTCGCATGTGGCGCCATGCAGCGCCACCAGGGCGGTGGGTCCGGTGCCGTAGGTCCGTCCGACGTCGCAGCAGGACACGATCGTGGCGTTCATGGCGTCACCTTTCCATCGGCAAGGCCGATGCGGCGGTCCGCGGCGGCCGCGACCCGAGGGCTGTGGGTCACGACCAGCACTGCCACCCCGAGTTCGCAGCGGGCACGCAGAAGGTCCAGGACGGTGGCTTCGGTGTCGCCGTCCAACTCCCCGGTCGGTTCGTCGGCCACGACCACCTCGGGCGAGTTCGCGAGCGCGACCGCCAGGCCGGCCCGGGCCAACTCCCCTCCCGACAGTTCGGCTGGGACGGCCCGGGCCCGGTGGGCCAGCCCGAGGGAGTCCAGCAGGTCCCGTGGTGGGATCGTGGCGTCCGGGTGGTGGACCAGACGTTGGACCAGGGCCACGTTGTCGACCAGGTCGAGGTGGTCCCACAGGTTGTGGTGTTGGAACAGCACCCCGATGTGTCGTGCGCGAATGGCGGCACGGTCGGCCTCGGGGCGTCGTGACAGGCGTTGGCCGGCCACGGTCACGGTCCCGCCGTCGGGGTCGTCGAGTCCGGTCAGGCAGGCCACCAAGGTGGACTTGCCCGAACCCGACGGCCCCGTCACGGCCACCAACTCGCCCCGGTCCAGGGTCAACGACACGCCCTGGAGGGCCAGGACCTCGTCGTTGCCGGCATGGTGGAACCGGTAGAGACGAT
>JBBSMS010000106.1:0-11733 GCA_038233055.1 Nitriliruptorales bacterium | reverse complement strand
GGACGGCCGGCTTCGGCAGCCCGACCAGGTCGGCGATGCGCTGGCCGACGTCGTGGTTGACCACGCGCGTGTAGAGGTCGGGCATGGTGGTGGCTCCTGGTTCGGGACGGACGGTGTCGAGGGTGGACCGGCCCGGCGGCGCGTCGGTCGACCCGGGGGGGATGGTGCCTACTTCTCGAGGATCGCGACCAGGCCGTTGCCCCCGGCCGCGCAGATGCTGACCAGCGCGCGACCGCCGTGCTCCCAGTCGTCGCGCTCGGCCAACAGTTTCGCGGCGGTGGCGACGATGCGGGCGCCGGTGGCCGCGAACGGGTGCCCGGTCGCCAGTGACGACCCGGCCACGTTCAGCTTCGCACGGTCGATCGACCCCAGCGGTTCGTCGCGACCCAGGCGGTCGCGGGTGAACTCGGGGTCCTCCCACGCGGCCAGGGTCGCCAGCACCGTCGCGGCGAACGCCTCGTGGATCTCGTAGAGGTCGAAGTCCTGCAGCGACAGCCCGCGTCGGTCCAGCAGGCGGGGCACGGCGTAGGCCGGTGCCATCAGCAGGCCCTCGTGGCCGTGGACGTAGTCGACCGCGGCCGACTCGGCATCGACCAGGCGCGCCAGGACCGGGAAGTCGTGCGAGGCGGCCCACGCGGGTGTGGCCACCAGCACGGCTGCGGCCCCGTCGGTCAGCGGGGTGGAGTTTCCCGCGGTCATCGTGGCGGTCTCGCGGTCGCCGAACACCGGGTCGAGCTTCGCCAGCGACTCCATCGAGGAGTCCGGGCGCAGGTTGTCGTCGCGGGACAGGCCGAGGTAAGGGGTGGCGAGGTCGTCGAAGAAGCCACGGTCCCATGCCGCCGCGAGGTGGGTGTGCGACGCCAGGGCGAGCTCGTCCTGGGCCTCGCGCGAGATGCCCCACTCGGCCGTGGTGATGGCCTGGTGCTCGCCCATGGACAACCCGGTGGCGGCCTCGGCGTTGCGCGGGACCTCGGGCTTGAGCTGGTCGGGGCGCAACTGGCCCAACAACTTGACGTAGTCACCCGGGCCGTGGGCGCGCTGGGCCTGCATCAACACCTTGCGGAGGTCGTCATTCAGGGCCACGGGGGCGTCGGAGGTGGTGTCCACCCCGCACCCGATGCCGACGTCGACCTGGCCGAGCCGGACCTTGTTGACCACGGCCAGGGTCGCCTCCAGCGAGGTGTCGCAGGCCTTCTGGACGTCGAACGCGGGCGTGTCGTCCGCCAACGCGCTGGCCAGTACGGCCTCGCGCACCAGGTTGAAGTCGCGGCTGTGCTTGAGCACGGCGCCACCGGCCACCTCGCCCAGGGTCTGCCCGGCCAGCCCGAACCGGGCCACCAGGCCGTCCAGCGCCGCGGTCAGCATGTCGAGGTTGCTGGCGCGGGCGTAGGCACGACCGGAGCGCGCGAACGGGATGCGGTTGCCGCCGATGATGGCGGCATCACGGAGATCGGTCACGTCACGGGCCTTCGGTGGGGGTCGCGTCTCGTGCCGGTGCCGGGTCGCGTGGCGAGGACGGCGAAGGCCGGGCGCGGCGGAGATTTTGAGTGGTTGCTCCATCTCCAACGATACGGCGCCCGCCCCGGCCCGCAACCTGACGTCCGGGTCAGTCGTCGCCGACCACGCCTCGACCTCGTCCAGCGGCCGGTGGAGGCGGACGCGCGCCGCGCCACACGGGCCGGGCATGCAGCGGCCCGACCAGTTCGAGCAGTCGGGTCGCGGCGTCCATGGCTGGCAGTATGGCCACACACCGTGCCCGACACCGGGACCCGTTCGTCCGTGCGGCGTATCAGGACCGCGCGGGGCGGCCTCGCAGGGGGTGCGACCAGGTCCCGTCGGGACCTGCTTCCGGAGGAGAAACCTCATGTCACTGGTGATCACCGACACCGACAAGCGCTGGCCGCGCGGGCTGGTCCCGTTCGTCATCGACGAGGAGCATTTCCCTGTGGGCAGCCCCGAGCGACAGGTCATCGACGCCGCGATCGCGACGTGGAACCGCCTCGAGCTGGTGACCCTGCGACCACGCGACGGCGAGTCCGACCATGCCGTGTTCCGCGAGGAGGGCTCGGCGACCTGCCACAGCAGTGTTGGCCGGGTCGGAGGTGCCCAGGGTGTCATCTGCGACATCGGCGGGAGTGCCGAGACGCGCATCCCCGACCAGTCCAGCAAGGCGGCGCCGGCAGTCGCCACCGTGGGCAGCCGACTGCACATGGTGCACCTGGGCGCGAGTTCCAACGATCTGTGGCACACCTCGACCTTCGACGGTTCCTCGTGGACCGACAACGTCCGGATCCCGAACCAGTCCAGCAAGGCCACGCCCGCCATGGCCGTCCTGGGCGGTGTCCTGCACCTGGTCCACCTCGGCGACAGTTCCAACGACCTGTGGCACTCGACCTTCGACGGCACGTCGTGGACCGACAACGTGCGCATCCCGAACCAGTCCAGCAAGGCGGCACCGGGGCTGGCGTCCTTCGGTGGTCGCCTGCACCTGGTCCACCTCGGCACCAGTTCGAACGACATCTGGTACTCGACCTCCGACGGGTCCGCGTGGACCGACAACGTGCGGATCCCGAACCAGTCCAGCAAGGCGAGTCCGGCCATCGCGGCGACGACGGCGAGCCTGCACCTGGTCCACCTGGGCACCACCTCCAACGACCTGTGGCACTCGATCATGGGCCCCTCGGGCTGGTCGGCCAACGTGCGGATCCCGAACCAGTCGAGCAAGGCGGCACCGGCGCTGGCCGGGCTGGGTGACGAGCTGCACCTGTTGCACCTCGGCGACAGCTCCAACGCCCTCTGGCACGCCGTGTTCGACGGCACCTGGAGCCCGAACAGCCGGCTCCCGGGCCAGGCCAGCAACCGCTCCCCGGCCATCGTCGCGCGCAACACGCGACTCCACATCGTCCATGTCGGTGACACCTCGAAGGACCTGTGGCACTCGCGCCTGGACGACGGCGTCGCCAACGGCTTCGGGACGTCGTCGATCGTCCACGAGATCGGACACGCCGTCGGGTTGAGCCACGAGCAGCAGCGCGAGGACCGTGGCCACTTCGTCGCCATCGACCTCGACGACGTGGTCGACGGCAAGGAGCACAACTTCGACCAGGAGACCGACGGCCACGCCGACAGCGGCCTCTACGACTATGCGTCCATCATGCACTACGGCCCATCCGCCTTCGCCAAGGACCCGACCGTGCCGACGATCCGGCCCGGGCACGCGACCACCGGGTTCAGCGGGACGTTCGCCACGATCGGGCAGGCCACCGGACTCTCGGCGGGTGACCTGGAGTCGGTCCATGCCCTCTACCCGCGGTGGTCGCCGAACGTCACCATCCCGAACCAGTCGAGCAAGGCGACGCCGGCGCTGGCGACGTTCGACGGCCGGTTGCACCTGGTCCACCTGGGCGACAGTTCCAACGACCTGTGGCACTCGAGCTTCGACGGCACGACGTGGTCACGAAACGTGCGGATCGCGGACCAGCGGAGCAAGGCGACGCCGGCGCTGGCCACGTTCGGCGGGCTGCTGCACCTGGTCCACCTGGGTGACAGTTCCAACGACCTGTGGCACTCGAGCTTCGACGGCACGACGTGGTCACGAAACGTGCGGATCCCGAAGCAGCAGAGCAAGGCGACCCCGTCGATGGCGGTCTTCCAGGCGCGTCTGCACCTGGTGCACCTCGGCGACCGCTCCGACGACATCTGGCACACGAGCTTCGACGGGACGGACTGGACGCCCAACGCCCGCGCCGTGCCCAACCAACGCAGCCAGGCCGCGCCTGCCCTGGTGGCGCGGGGCGACGAGCTCCACCTGCTCCACCTCGGTGCCGACTCGACCGCCCTGTGGCAGTCGACGTTCGACGGTGGCCGGTGGTCGCAGAACGTGCGCGTCCTCGACCAGTCCAGTCGCGCCACGCCGGCCGTGGCCTCCTACGCCACCGGGGTCCACATGGTCCACCTGGGGGCGGCATCGAAGAGCCTGTGGCACGCCGTTCGCGACGTCGACTGGCGCCCGAACGTCCCGATCGACGACCAGTCCAGCAAGGCCGCGCCGGCCTTGGCCGTCCTCGACGGACAACTCCACATGGTGCACCTCGGCAACACGTCCAACGACCTGTGGCACAGCACCTACGTCCGGCGCACGCGGCGGCGGATCCCGCCGATCGTGCGCCCGGACCTGCTCCCGATCGTGCTCGGGGCCACCCGCGGGACCTCGTGATCGGGTCGTCGGCGGATGCGACTTGCTGCCGCCCGGGTGCCGCCGGCACCCGGGTCGCGAGCCGGACCCTCAGTCGGCGAGTTCGACGGCGGCACGGTGGCCGGCGATGCGGCCGCTGAACAGGCACCCGCCCAGGAACGTGCCCTCCAGCGACCGGTAGCCGTGGTAGCCACCACCACCGAACCCGGCGACCTCCCCGGCCGCGTACAGGCCGTCGAAGACCTCGCCACCGGGTCGCAGCACGCGGCTGAACAGGTCGGTCTCAAGCCCGCCCAGGGTCTTGCGGGTCAGGATGTGCAGTTTGACCGCGATCAGCGGGCCTTTCGTGGGGTCGAGGATCCGGTGCGGGGCCGCGGTCCGGATCAACTTGTCCCCGCGGTAGCGGCGGGCCCGTTCGATCGCGGCGATCTGGAAGTCCTTGCCGAAGTCGTTGGTGAGGTCACGGTCCCGGGCCTGGACCTGCCGCCGGACGTGGTCGAAGTCCAGCAGGGGTTCGTCGGTGAGGTCGTTCATGGCGGCGACCAGCGACTGGAGCGAGTCGCGCACCACGAAGTCGGCCCCGTGCTCCTTGAAGGCCTCCACCGGTGGCGGGGCCTTCCCGCCACTGATGGCTCGGCGGGCCACGCCGCGGATGCTGCGGCCGGTCAGGTCGGGGTTCTGTTCGGACCCGGAGAGGCTGAACTCGGCCTTGATGATCTCCTGGTTGAGGATGAACCATGAGTGGTCGTGGCCGGTGGTCCGCAGGTGCGCCAAGGTCCCGAGGGTGTCGAAGCCGGGGTACAACGGCACCGGCAGGCGGTTGCCGACCGCGTCGAACCACAGCGAGGACGGACCGGGCAGGATCCGGATGCCGTGGTCGGGCCAGATGGGGGAGTGGTTCTGGATGCCCTCGACGTAGTGCCACATGCGGTCGCTGTTGATCAGGCTGGCGCCGGCGTCGTGGGTGATCATCTGCATGCGACCGTCGACGTGGTGCGGGACGCCCGTGATCATGTGCTCGGGCGGGGTGCCGAGCCGGTCCGGCCACGCCTTGCGCACCAGGTCCTGGTCCCCGCCGATCCCGCCGGAGGTGACGATGACGATCGGGGCGGACAGTTCGAAGTCGCCGACCTCCTCGCGGTTGGATCGGGCGCCGCGTTCGACGTCGGTGGGGGCCAGGATCGTCCCGGCGACGCCGGTCGCCGCCCCGTCGGTCACGACCAGGTCATCGACCCGGTGTCGGGTGCGCAGGTCCAGCAGTCCGTCGACCTCGCCCTGGCGGATCCGGTGGACGAACGGTTCCAGCAGCCCGGGGCCGGTGCCCCACACGATGTGGAACCGGGGGACGGTGTTGCCCGGGCCGGTCGCACTGCCGACCCCGCGTTCGGCCCAGCCCACGACCGGGAACAGACGTAGGCCCTTGGAGATGATCCAGCGCCGCTTCTCGACCGCGGCCCACTCGACGTAGGCCTCGGCCCAGCGCCGTGGCCAGACGTCGGAGTCGCGGTCGAAGCCGGCGGTGTTCTGCCAGTCCCGCCACGCCAGGTCGTGGCTGTCGGTGATGCCCATGCGCTTCTGTTCCGGCGTGTCGACCAGGAACAGCCCGCCGAAGGACCAGAACGCCTGGCCACCCAGCGACTGCTCGCCCTCCTGGTCGACCAGGATGACCTTCCGCCCGTTGTCCAGCAGCTCACCGGCGGCCACCAGGCCCGCCAGGCCCGCCCCCACCACGATCGCGTCCGCGTCCTGGCCCATTCGTGCACTCCCGTGTCCGTCAGCGTTCGCCGTCGCCTCCATCATGCCCGCACGGGGTGCAAGCCGTCAGCCCGTGCGGTCGTCCGGGGACGGGATGGATCAGGCAGCCGTGGCGGCGGACCGGATGGCGTCGCGGGTGCGATCGGCCTCGGCGCGGGCGGCCTGGGCGAAGTCGGGGCCGTCGGAGGCGTAGAGGATCGCGCGCGACGACGACAGGATCAGCCCGGTGCCGTCCGCGGTCGTCCCCGCCGCGACCGACGCCTCCAGGTCCCCGGCCTGGGCACCGATGCCCGGCACCAGGATCGGCAGGTCACCGACGCGCGCCCGGACCTCGCCCAGTTCCGACGGGGCGGTCGCCCCGACGACCAGGGCGCAGTCGCCGTGCTCGGACCAGCGGGTCGCCACCATCTCGGCCACGCGCAGGTACAGCGGAACCCCCTCCACCGACAACGACTGCAGTTCGGCCGCCCCCGGGTTGGAGGTGCGGCACAGCGCGACGACCCCGCCCCTTTCGAGGAACGCGCGGGCGGTGTCCGTGCCGAGGTAGGGGTTCACCGTCACGGCGTGCGCGTGGTAGCGGTCAAACGCCTCGACGGCGTAACGCTCGGCCGTCGTGCCGATGTCGCCGCGCTTGGCGTCGAGCAGCAGCGTCACGTCGGGGTGGTCGGTGCGGATGATCCGGCAGAGGCGCTCCAGTTCGGCTTCGGCACCGAGGGCCGCGAAGTGGGCGATCTGGGGTTTGAAGGTGCACACCAGGTCGGCCGTCGCGGCGACGATGTCGCGCAGGAACGCCAGCATGTCGGCGTTGGAGGAACCGATGCCGTCGGGCAGGCGGTCGGGGAGCGGATCGAGCCCGACGCACAGCATCGAGTCGGCCGTGGCCCAGGCATGCGCGAGTTGGTCGTGGAAGCCCCGGGTGTCCGGTCGGGCCGGTTCGCCCGGGCGGGTCGCGGCGGGTGCGGCCGTGGGCATGGGAACTCCTGGGTCGTCCGATGGCAGGCTAGCCATCCGGGACGGGCGCTCCCCGGTGGCGTTGCGTCCCGGCCCGCCCCTCGATCGCGTCAGATCAGTGACCAGCGTGCCTGGCCACCCCGGGGGGGTACGAGCGGGGGAACCCGCGGTTGACATGCATACGGCGTATGTGTAAGGTTCGCCGTTATGGATACCAGGTATGCATACTCGGTCTGCAGGGCCACGAGAGGAACGACGATGGGCATCCGCGAGGGGCTGCTGGCCCTGTTGGCCTCTGGCCCCAGCCACGGCTACCAGCTCAAGGTCGACTTCGAGGCCGCCACGGGTGATGCCTGGAGCCTGAACGTCGGCCAGGTCTACTCCACCCTGCAGCGGCTGGAACGTGACGAGCTCGTCGAGGTCGACAACGCCGACGACGAGGGTCGCATCGCGTATCGCCTGACCGCGGCCGGGAGAGAGGAACTGGCGGACTGGCTGGCGCGCCCCGTCCCCCGCAAGGTCAGCAACCGCGACGAGGTGTCGATGAAGTTGTTGCTGGCGATCGCCGGCGGCAGCGGCGATCCCCGCCGCATCGTCGCGATCCAGCGCCAGTCGACGATGGGTGACCTGCAGGACTACACGCACCTGCGGACACGCACCGAGCCGGACGACATCGCCTGGAACCTCCACCTCGATCGGCTCGCGATCCGGTCCGAGGCCGAACTGCGATGGCTCGACCGGGTCGAGCGCAGGCTGGAGGAACGACCACCCCCCGAGCCGAGGGACGCCCGTCACGACGGTGAATCCGTCGACCGGGGGGGACCGCGACCGACCACGACCACCACGCCCGGCACGGCCCCCACGGAGGACCACCGATGACTGACGCCACGACTCGTCCCACCATGGTCGATCCGTCGACCCCGCCGCCGGTCCTGTCCCTGCGACGAGTCGGTCGGACCCACGGCAGCGGTGCGCAACGTGTCGATGCCCTGGTCGACGTCGACCTCGACGTCCATGCCGGCGAACTCGTCGCCGTGATGGGACGGAGCGGGTCCGGGAAGTCCAGCCTCCTCAACGTCGCCGGTGGCCTCGACGAGCCGACGACCGGGACCGTCCGCGTCGACGGGGTCCACCTCGGTGACCTGTCCGGCCGACGGCTCGCCGCGCTGCGTCGCCGTGCGATCGGGTTCGTGTTCCAGCAGTACAACCTGTTGCCGTCGCTGACCGCCGGCGAGAACGTGTCGTTGCCGTTGGAGCTGGACGGCATGCGGCTGCAGGAAGCGGCGCGCTTGGCGGCGCAGTCGCTGGAGGAGGTCGGCCTGGGCGGCTGGGCCGATCGCTACCCGGACCAGCTGTCGGGCGGTGAGCAGCAGCGTGTCGCGATCGCCCGCGGACTGGTCGGCCCGCGTCGGCTCCTGCTCGCCGACGAGCCGACCGGCGCGCTCGACGAGGCCACCGCAGAGGGCGTCCTGCGCGTCCTGCGGCGCCGGTGCGAGAACGGCGCCGCAGCGGTGCTGGTGACCCACGAGCCGGCCTATGCCGCGTGGGCCGATCGCGTGGTCCGGCTGCGCGACGGTGGCATCGACAGCGAGTCGCGGCGGTCGTCCATCGCACTGGCGGAGGCGTCGGCATGACCGGGCGTTCGCTGGCGGCCACGGCGCGCCTCGCCCGGCGAGGTGCCCGCCACGAGCGTCGGCGGACCGTCTTCGTGGTGGTGCTGATCGCCATCCCCGTGGCCGTCGCCGTCGTCGTCGGGGCCCTCGTCGGACTCACGAGCTCCGATCCCGCCGAGCAGGCCTTCGCGCGGATGGGCCACGCCGACCTCGTCATCGAGGCGCACCTCGGCGAGGCGTTCGCCCAGGCGCCCGGCGTCGGCCTCGAGGAGGCCCGCGAACTCGACCGGCTCGTCACCGACCCGGAGGTTTCGGCCGAGATCGCGGACGCGACCCGCCTGCAGCAGGCCTTCGTCGCCCACCGGTATGCCTCGTCCGACGGTGTGGTGTCGGGCAACATCGAGGTGAGCGACCTCGAGCCCGACTCCCCGCTGGTCGACGGCATGCTGGAGTTGGCGACCGGTCGGTGGCCCGAGGCCGGAGAGGTCGCCGTCACCCGCGAGCTGGCGGCGGCCGAGGACCTCGACCTGGGTGACACGTTCCGCCTGGACGACAGCGCCCCCGAGGCGACCGTGGTCGGGCTGCTGGTCGACCCCCGTCGCCTGGACACCCTCGCGGCGGTGACGGCGCCCGGGTCGCTGCCCGCGCTCCTGCCCGACGACGTGGTGGTTCGGACCTCCTGGCTGGTCGCCACCCACGATGTCGGTGCGGCCAGCCGGGCCATCTCCACCCGCACCGAGGCACGGCGCCCGCCGGCGGCGGACGAGGTCCCGACCGACCTCCGTGACGCGCTCGCCGCGGCGGGGGTCGAGTCCGACACCGTTGAGCGGCTGACGGACGGTGATGTCGACCGGCTCGGGGCCGCATTGGACGCGGGCTCGTTCGACGACCTGCAATGGATGGCCGACGACCTTGCCTGGGGTGGCGTGGTCGACGTGACCACGCGCGCGGACCTGCTTGCCTGGCAGCCGGGGGTGGCGGAGCGGCCGGCCACGTGGGCCACGCTGGTCGCGGCGGGCCTGCTCGTCGAGGTTGCGCTGATCGCCGGCGCCGCCTACGCCGCGGGGATTCGTCGTCGACTGCGCGAGATCGGGTTGTTGTCGGCCCAGGGCGCCGACGAGGGGCAGGTCCGGGCGATCGTCGTCGGTGAGGCGATCGTCGCCGGGGTGGTCGGCGCCGCCCTGGGTGTGGCAATCGGGCTCGGTGCCATCCTGGCGGTGCGTGACCTGCTCGAGCACGTCACGCACGTGCCCGTCGTCGGACTCCCGGTCGGCCTCGCCTCCGTCCTCGCCCCCGCGCTGACCGGGGTGCTGGCCGCGACGGTCGCAGCCTGGTTGCCGGCGCACACGGCGGCGCGGGTCCCGACCCTCACGGCCTTGCAGGGGCGAATGCCGGAGTCGGCGCCGCGGGCATGGGTGGCGCCGCTCGGCGTGGCCCTCGGCGCGATCGGGGTCGTCCTGGTGGTCGTCGGTCAGGCCTCGGCCAGCACGGCCGCGATCGTGGTGGCCGGGAGCGGGGTTGTGCTGCTGATCGCCGGAGCAGCGCTGCTCGCGGGGCCGCTGGTGGCCCTGCTCGGGCGTGCGGCCGACCGCCTGCCGCCGGTGTCGCGCATGGTCGTCCGGGATGCCGCCCGACAGCGGACGCGCGCGGCGGCTGCGGTCGCCGCCTCGATGATCGTGCTCGTCGGGCCCGTGGTCGCCGCCGCCACCATCGAGCGGCAGGAAGCGGTCACCGCCATCCGCGGGCTCACGGCGGACGGCCGTCAGGTCCTGTTGACGGCCTACGACGCCAGCGACCGGGCCGGGGAACCCGTGATGCCCGAGCAGGTCGTCGACGACGTCGTGGCGGCCCTGACCGGCGCTCGACGTGCCCACCTCACCAGCTACGACGCGGCCCTGTGGGGCACTGAGGCCGGGATGCAGGGTCCCCTCGGAGCCACGGTCGGCAACGGGGTGCTGCTGGCAACCCCGGAGGTGGCAGACCTGCTCGGCGACGACGTGGCCGACCTGGTCGCCGAGCGGACCCCGGTGCTGCTGGGCACCACGATGCGCACTCGTGCCGTCGTGGTGGTCCCCACGATGGAGGACGAACCGACGACGGGGTCGCCGGCCGTGGAGGAGACCATCGAGGTCACCGAGGTCCCCGCCCCCGTCATCGGCACGTTCCCGCGGCTGTTGCTGGATACCGCGACCATCGACCGGCTCGGGCTCGCGCCGGTGGCTCAGCCGATGGCGCTCGTGGTGGCCGAAGAACCCGTGACGGGCGCCCAGGCGGACGCGATCCGGGACGCGGCGGTGGGATGGGCCGACGCGGACGTGGGGGTCGGGTTCGACCTCGTCGACCCCACCGCCATGTCGTCACGCGACGCGCTGCTCGTCGGCCTGGCAGCGACGGTCGCCGTCCTCCTGGTCGTGGTGGGCATGGTCACCTCCCTGGCGGCGGCCGAGTCACGGGACGAACTCCGGCTGGTGACGGCGGTCGGCGCCCCACCGGGGATGCGTCGCCGGTTCCTGGGCCTGCAGACCGGAGTCCACGTCGCACTCGGGGCGATCCTGGCCGTGCCCCTGGGCCTGCTCCTGTACTGGGTGGGCAGCACGGACCAGCAGTACGTCGTCACGAGCCTGTTCGGCCGGTACGACGGTGCCAGCCTCGATG
This sequence comes from Nitriliruptorales bacterium, assembly GCA_038233055.1. Lineage (GTDB taxonomy): Bacteria > Actinomycetota > Nitriliruptoria > Nitriliruptorales > Nitriliruptoraceae > Salsipaludibacter. The sequence continues at coordinate 564 of JBBSMS010000106.1, read as the reverse complement.
TGCCGTGGCTGGCGGTGGCCGTCCTGGTGGTGGGGCTGCCGGTCGTGCTCGGACTGGTCACGGCGGCCACCGTCCGATCCTCGCCGACCGTCCCGCCGCGCCGGATCGCCTGAGGGCCGCCCCCGACGGCGTGCGCGCTGGTGCCCGCATCCGGGTACCAGCGCGCACTCGTGGATGGTCCTCGGTCACCCCGGAGGTGGTCAGGACGCCCAGATCGTCGGCAGTGGGGGCCGTCGACCTCGTGGTGAGCCCCTCCAGCGACCCGCCGCCGGGGCCTGGTCGCGGGCCGGCTCATTCGCTCGACCGTGCGGCTTGCGCCCACCAGCGTTCGAACTCACAGCCAACGGCGGCTAGGGTCGTCCTACTGCCGTGATAGTTGCCCCGGAGACCCCTCCGTCCCGCGACCACGGCCGGCCGGGGTGGCCCTGCCGATGAATCCCAAGTTCGAGGAGATCGATGTGAGGACACGCAGACGTTTGTCCGCCGTGCTGCTGGTCGGCGCGATGGTGCTGGCCGCCTGTGGCGGTGGCGACGAGACCGAGCCCGCCGACACCGAGTCCACGG
>JBBSMS010000105.1:0-11839 GCA_038233055.1 Nitriliruptorales bacterium | reverse complement strand
TGGGTGCGCACGTCGTCGTTCTCCTCGTCTCAAGTCGTAGAACAACTCGAAACGTAGGCAGAACACGGCGTGCGCACCCGTATCCCCGACACCCCACCCACGGCAGCGTCAGTAGACCCGAGAATCGCTCCGTCCGCCGCGGCATCGATCAACAACCGGCACGGCGCGCGGTAGGGAGATTCCGCACCCACGGCGTAGACCGGCACGGTGGTATCGATCGCGACACGCTCCACGGCCGTCAGTCCCGGTCGAGCATGGACGCCCGTTCCTGCTTCATCGTCGCCCAGCCATCGACTGGCATTGGCTCCGCGGCCAGCAGGTCATCGGCCGCCCGACGACGGCTACTGGCCTGATCGGGATAGATCGCATCGATCGCCTGACGGATCAACGCTGCCACGGAGGTCCCGCGATCATCGGCCAGGCCTTCGAGTCGATCCATGCGATCGTCGTCGAGCAGGATCTGGAGTCGTCGAGTCAGGGTCGCCATACACATACAGTAGCATACGCATGGCGACCCAGGCAACAATGCGCCCGGCTGCGGCCGTGTCATGGACCGGGTGCGGCTCCATCGTCGCCGGGTGGACGAGGCCGACCCAGCCCGAACGCGGTGGCCGCGGACCGCACCAGGTCGTCCTTGGTCATCCCCGAGCCGACCTCCAACGACGGCAACCCCAGTCGCGACACCTCGCCGCGCAGGCCATCCGTGAACCGTCGATCTCGAACCAGGAGGTTGTCCAGGGCGCGAGCGGGATCGCTGGTGCGCCCGGCAATGTCCCACGTCGAGCCGCGCGACGCGAAGGCCAGGCGGCGGAACGACGGGGTCGGCAGGAGCCACAGCGCCCGGTGAGGCGTGTCCAGCAGCGGCCGGACCAGCCGTGGCAGCAGCCGGAACCCCTCGACCAGCACCGGCGGACCGGCCGGCAGGGCCGCAAGGTCGCGGAGGACGAGGTCGAAGCACTCGCCCCGGTACCAGGGGAACGTGTCCAGCATGGTGGCGGGCGAGCGATGCAGCCATCGCTGGTCCATGTCCATGGCCAGGAACGCCTGCAGGAACGGTGCCTCGTCGGGCGGACACCGGCGGGCGTGGTCGGACATGACGTCGTCGGTGGCGTAGACCCGGAGGCCATGGGCAGCAGCGAGCCGACGGGCGATCGTGGACTTGCCAGCGCCGCTGCCCCCACCCAGCCAGTAGGCGGATGGCAACCCCGCTGGTCGGGCCGGCATCGGTCCCCTCCCCACGGCAGACGCGCGTCCAAACGAGCGGTCCCCAACGTAGGCTCGTGCGCCCCGCGTCGACACGTCCCTTGGCCTGGACACGTCCCCGGGCGTGATCCCGGACTGGTCAGCCCGGCAGACGCAGGCGATCGGGGGGGACGAACGACGGGAGGAGTTCGCGGACGTCGCGGGTCTGGCGGCTGTAGCCGACCTGGCCGACCAGGTGGTTGTGGACGCCGTCGACCAGTTCGACCTGCACTCGTTGGACGAGCCCGCCGGGAACGGCCACCGACCGGACCCGCTCCCACCCGTGCCACCGGTCGCCGTCGTGGTAGCCGCGGGTCCGCGAGAAGGCGAACGCGAAGTTGTGCAGCATCCGTCGTCCGATCGCCCGCACGACCAGCCCGACCCCGCCGAATGCGACGACGAACACCAATCCGACCAGGGACCGGGCGTCTCGTGACACTGCCAGCGCCACCAGCGTGGCGAGCAGGGCCAGGCCGCCGAGTCCCAGGAGGACCACGGTGAGGATGGTGAAGCGGACCTTCTGGAACGACGCCGGTCGCGCCCAGACGTGGTCGTCGTCCCACGCCAGTTCGAGGACCAGTCCCTTCCTCGCCATCGCGAGCCCCCTCGTGGACGCCGCCGACTCCTGGACGTGGTGGTCAGCCGTCGATCGTGGCCCGGAGCAACTCGTTGGTGGCGCGCGGGTCGGCCTGGCCCTTCGTGGCCTTCATGACCTGGCCCACCAGTGCGCCGATCGCCTTGGCGTTGCCGTCCCGGATGGTGGCGACGGTGTCGGGGTTGTCGGCGACCACCTGGTCGACGATCGCCTGCAGTTCGCCGGTGTCGGACACCTGCTGGAGGCCCTCGGCCTCGGCGACATCGGCCGGCGTGCGCGCACCCCGGTCGGCCACCAGGTGTTCGACCACCTGCTTGGCGAGGTTGTTGGACAGGCTCCCGTCGTCGACCAGTGCCAGCAGCTCGCCCAGGTGGGCACCGGTGATGCCGCTGTCGGCGAACGTGGTGCCGGCGGCCGCGACCTGGCCCGCAATGTCGCCGACCAACCAGTTGGCGGCCGTGCGGGCGTCGGCACCGGCGGCCACGGCCCCGTCCAGCACGGCCAGCATCCCGGTGGTCGACACCAGCGCGGCGGCCTGGGCTGGGTCCACGCCCGCGGCCTCCAGCCGGGCCCGGGACGCAGCGGGCAGCTCCGGCAGGCTCGCACGCAGTTCCTCGACCCACTCGGCCGGGCAGTGCACGGGCACCAGGTCCGGGTCGGGGAAGTACCGGTAGTCGGTGACCGACTCCTTGACGCGCAGGGTCTCGGTGACGCCTCGGCCCTCGTCCCAGTGGCGCGTTTCCAACCGGATCGTCCCGCCGTCCTCCAGCACGGCGATCTGGCGCGCGGCCTCGTGGGCGATCGCGCGCCCGACCGAGCGGACCGAGTTGAGGTTCTTGATCTCGGTCCGCGTCCCCAACTCGTCGTCGGGGTGGCGCACCGACACGTTGGCGTCGACCCGCATCGACCCCTGGTCCATGCGGGCGTCGGACACGCCCAGCGCCTCGACGATGCCCTGCAGTTCGCGGACGTAGGCCTGGGCGGTCTCGGGGTCGCGGATGTCGGGGTGCGACACCACCTCCATCAACGGCACGCCGGCGCGGTTGTAGTCGATCAGGGAGGTGTCGGCCCCGTGCAGGCGGCCGGATCCCCCCAAGTGGGTCGACTTGCCGGTGTCCTCCTCCATGTGGAGGCGCTCGATGCCGACGCGAACGGGTGAACCCTCGACCTCCAGTTCAAGGTGACCCTCGAAGCAGATCGGGACGTCGTACTGCGAGATCTGGTAGTTCTTGACCAGGTCGGGGTAGAAGTAGTTCTTGCGGTGGAACTGCGACACCTCGTGGATCGAGCAGTTGATGGCGAGGCCGATCAGGGCGGCCGAGCGGATCGCCTCGCCGTTGACCACCGGCAACGATCCGGGCTGGCCGGTGCAGACGGCGCAGACGTTGGTGTTGGGGTCGTCCCCGAAGTCGGTGAGGCACCCGCACCACATCTTGGTGACGGTGTTCAGTTCCACGTGGACCTCCAGGCCCACGACCAGTTCCCACCCGTCCTTGACGGTGGTGACCATGCCGGCTCCTTCGTGCTTCGGGGCGACCCCGGCGGGTCGCGTTCGTGTCGTCAGGCGGGTGCGTCCAGCGCATGGGGGCCCCGGGCGATCAGGTCGAGGTCGAGGTCGGCCTCCAGCGCCCGCGCCACCCGGTAGCAGCGGTCGTCGCCCAGCAGCGGCCCCATCACCTGCAGGCCGATCGGCAGCCCGGCGTCGTCGATCCCGTTGGGCACGGACACGGCCGGCACCCCCGCCAGCGAGGCCGGGACCGTGGCGACGTCGTTGAGGTACATCGCCAGCGGGTCGGCGGTCTTGTCCCCCAGCGCGAACGCGACCGTCGGCGACGTTGGCGACACCAGCACGTCGACGGTGCCGAACGCGGACTCGAAGTCCTGCGCGATCAGGCGTCGGACCTTGGAGGCCTGCGCGTAGTAGGCGGCGTAGTAGCCCGATGACAGCGCGTGGGTCCCGATCATGATGCGGCGGCGTACTTCGGGCCCGAAGCCCTGGCCGCGCGTGGCCGCGTTCATCTCCTCGGCCGTCGGCGCGTCCACCCGCAGGCCGTACCGGACACCGTCGAAGCGGGCGAGGTTGGACGAGGCCTCGGACGGTGCCACCAGGTAGTAGGCCGGGAGCCCGTACGGCGCGTGCGGCAGCGACGCCTCGACCACCTCGGCGCCCAGCGCCTCGAACCGATCCAGCGAGGCCTGGAAGGCGGCCAGCACGGCCGGTTCGTACCCCTCGCCCTGCAACTCCGTGACGACCCCGATCCGCAGGCCCTCGACCCCGTCGTCGAGGTGGGCCAGCAGGTCCGGGTAGGGCTGGCCGACCGACTCGGGATCGATCGAGGTGGAGTCGCGCGGGTCGTGGCCCATCAGCACGGTCTGCAGCAGGGCCGCGTCGGTGACGGTGCGGGCCATCGGTCCGGCCTGGTCCAGCGACGATGCGAAGGCGACCAGTCCGTACCGCGACACGGTCCCGTAGGTGGGCTTGCCCCCGACCAGGCCGCACAGCGCGGCCGGCTGGCGGATCGACCCGCCGGTGTCGGTCCCGACCGCCAACGGCGCCTGGCAGGCGGCCACGGCGGCGGCCGAGCCGCCCGAGGAACCGCCCGGGACCCGGCCCAGGTCCCACGGGTTGCGGGTCGGACCGAACGCCGAGTTCTCGGTCGACGAGCCCATGGCGAACTCGTCCATGTTGGTCTTGCCCAGGACGATCACGTCGGCCGCGCGCAGGCGTTCGGTCACGGTGGCGTCGTACGGCGGGACCCAGCCGTCGAGGATGCGCGACCCGACCGTGGTCGGCGCGCCCCGCATCGTGATCAGGTCCTTGAGCGCCAGCGGCACCCCAGCCAGCGGACCGAGGTCACGACCGGTCACCCGGCGCTGGTCCACGTCGTCGGCGTGGCGACGGGCGGTGTCGGCGACGACGGCCAGGAACGCGTGGACGTGGCGGTCGCCGGTGCCGTCGCCGTCGGTGGCCTCGATCCGGTCGAGGTGGGCATCCACGACCTCGCGGGCGGAGACGTCGCGAGCCGTCATCCGCGCGGCGAGGTCGGCGGCGGAGGAAGTGAGCAGGTCAGCAGTCACGGGTGGGGTCCCTTGGCGGTTCGTGGATGCGCGAGCGGCGCCGGACGCGAGCCGGGTCAGGCGTCCTCGGCGACGATGCGCGGGACGGCGAAGCGGTCGTCGCGGACGTCGGGCGCGCCGTCCAGGACCTGGTCGCGGGGCAGGGACGGGGCGGGGAAGTCCGCCCGGACCACGTTCACCACCGGGAACGGGTGGATCATCGGCTCGACGTCGTCGGCGGCCACCTCCCCCACCTGCTGTGCGTAGTCCAGGATCGCGGACAGTTGCGGGGCGAGCTCGGCCACGTCGTCGTCGGACAGGTCGAGGCGGGCCAGTCGGGCGACGTGGCGGACCTCGGCTTCGGACAGGGCCACTGGAGGCCTCCGGGGCATGATGGACGACGGCACGGACGGGTCGGCGAGTGCGTCGCCGATCCCTGCGAGGCTACCGACGCCGATCCGGGGGCCGGACGCCACGCGCCTGACCCCGGGGCTCGTTCGACCGTTCGCAGGGCGAACGATCCCGTGTCCTGCAACGACGGGGCGGGGATCGGCCCACTGGGGTCCGCGCTCCCCCCGAGCCCCCAACCCCCCGAGGAACGACGTGCGTGTCTCACGCCCTGCCCTGGTCGCTGCCACGTGTGCCCTGCTCGTCGGCGCTTCCGCCGTCGCCGCCGGCGCCGCACCACCTGCCGCCGGCCGACCCGACGGTGTCAGCGGCCGCGCCGCCGTCGCCGAACTGGGTGACCGCCTGCCCGACGTGGCGCGCAACAACGGCCTGACGGCCGCCCGCCTGCGCACACTGCTGCGCACCGACGACACCTTGTTCGTCGACGACACCGACCGCGTGTTCTACGTCCGTCCCGAGGCACCGCCCGCACTGGCTGCGAGCTTCGACCTCCACTCGCGACCCGGTGCCCAGCGCACGATGTACCTCGACTTCGACGGCTACGACCTGCCGGCCGGCACCGCCTGGGACCAGCGCGGCTACGACGCCGATCCCTACAACACCGATGGTTCGCCCGGCACCTTCTCCGCCGCCGAACTCGCCGTGGTCCAGTCCGTGTGGGCCCGCGTCGCCGAGGACTACGCGCCCTTCGGCATCGACGTCACCACCGAGGACCCGGGCATCGACGCCATCCGGCGTTCCAGCAGCAGCGACCAGGTCTACGGCACCCGCGTCGTCGTGACCGACTACCGCTCCAACTGCGGTTGCGGTGGCGTGGCCTACCTGGGCGTGTTCGACGCCACCGGGTCGACCCACGACTACTACCAGCCGGCGTGGGTCTACACCGACGGCGTGGGCGATGGCGCCCACAACATCGCCGAGGCCGCATCGCACGAGGCCGGCCACAACCTCGGCCTCAACCACGACGGCACCTCCCAGCAGGGCTACTACGCCGGCGACGGCGCCTGGGCCCCGATCATGGGCGTGGGCTACTACGAACCGATCACCCAGTGGAGCCGTGGCGAGTACGCCGACGCCAACAACACCGAGAACGACTGGCAGGTCATGTCCGCCAACGGTGCCCCGCGCCTGGCCGACGACCACGGTGACCGCACCGCGCCGACCGGCCTGGGGAGCGGCGGCACGATCGACGCCGCCGGCATCATCACGCCCGAGTACACGCCGAACTTCCCCAACGACGTCGACGCCTTCACGTTCACGGCGTCCGCCGGCGCGGCCTCGTTCGACACCTCGCCGTCCGACGTCAGCCCCGACCTGGACATCCAGTTGACGCTGCGCACCGCGAGTGGGACCGTAGTCGCCACCGCTGATCCGTTGTCCGCCCAGGTCAACGGCGACGTGGCCAGCGGCTTGGATGCCTCGATCGACGTCACGCTGTCGGCCGGCACCTACACGCTGGAGGTCGAAGGCGTCGGTGCCCGCAACCCGTCCACCACCGGCTCCAGCGACTACGGCAGCGTCGGCCCCTACACGCTGACCGGGTCCTACCAGTCCGGTGGCGGCACGCCCACCAACCAGCCGCCGACCGCGGTCGCGACCGCCACGCCCACGTCGGGCACCGCGCCGCTGGCGGTGTCGTTCTCGTCGTCGGGCTCCGGCGACAGCGACGGCACGATCGTGGCGCGTTCGTGGGACTTCGGTGACGGCTCGTCGTCGACCTCGGCCGACCCGTCGCACACCTATGCGGCCGGGACCTTCACGGCTACGCTGACCGTCACCGACGACGACGGTGCCACGGCGTCGGACTCGGTGACCATCACGGCCACCAACCCGAACAGCGGCCCGCCGGCCGCCCCGTCGGGCGTGACCGCGACTGAGTCCTCCCGCCGCACGGCCACCGTGTCGTGGACCGACAACTCGTCCAACGAGACCGGCTTCACCGTCGAGGTCCAGAAGCAGCGTGGCAACGGCTCCTGGTCCGACCAGGGCATCGTCCAGGTCGGGGCGAACACCACCTCGACGGACATCTCCGCCGGCCGCGGGACCTACCGCTTCATCGTCCGGGCCGTGAACGGTGACGGCACATCCGCCGGCGCCACGTCCAACCCGGTCGACCTGCGCTGACGACCCCCGCACCACCAGCGACGCCCCGGCATCCGTGCCGGGGCGTCGCGTGCGTCAGCCGGTCTCCGGGAGGTCGCGCTCCTCGGCCGCGAACACGGCCAGGTCGGTCGAACCCGCCACCAGGTCGGCGATGGCCTCGACATAGGTCGCCATGTGCGGCGTGTCGAAGTGCGCGACCAGCGCGAACTCGTCGTCCCACTCCTCGTGGAGGTGGACGACCCGGTCGTCGCTGACGTCGAAGCCGAACCGATACATCCGGCAACCTGGTTCGGCCTCGCTGGCCACGGCCATCGCCGCCAAGACCTCGGCGACCGCGCCGCGGTCCACATCCTCGGCCAATCGGTTCGTGCCACGGACGATGATCATCGGCGTTCCTGTCGGTGGGAAGGAGTCCGGGTCAGCCCGCCAGCTTGGAACGGATGTGGTCGCGCACGGTCGCGACGTCGGCCGGCAGCACCGCCAGGCGCTCCTCGCGGTCGTAGAGGTCGGACAGGTGCGGCGGCAGGGCGGGCCGCACCCCGGTCGCGCGCTCGACCGCCGCCGGGAACTTGGCCGGGTGGGCCGGGCCCAGCACGACCATCGGGGTGCCGTCGTCCGGGTGCTCGGTGCGGTCGGTCCGCGCAGCGTGGACGCCCACCGCGGTGTGTGGGTCGATCTGGAAGCCGGTCTCGTCGAAGACGTCGCGGATGGCCGCCAGCGTCTCGCGTTCGTCGGCACGGTGCGCACCGAACAGGTCACGCACGCCGTCCAGGCGGGCGGGGTCGACGTGGAAGCGCCCGTCGTCGACCAGCGCCTGCATGTCGGCCCGAACCCGGGCCGGGTCGCGGTCGTGGATGTCGAACAGCAGACGCTCGAAGTTGGACGACACCTGGATGTCCATGGACGGCGAGATCGTGGGGGTGACGCCCTCCAGTACGTGGTCGCCGGTCTCGAGGAAGCGCGCGAGGATGTCGTTGTCGTTGGTCGCGATGACCAGGCGCTTGATGGGCACGCCGATCTGCTTCGCCACGTAGCCGGCGAAGATGTCGCCGAAGTTCCCGGTGGGCACGCTGAAGCTGACCTCGACGTCCGGGGCACCCAGCGACGACGCCGCGGTGGCGTAGTACACGACCTGGGGCAGGACGCGGGCCCAGTTGATCGAGTTGACCCCGGACAGCGAGACCTCGTCGCGGAACTCGGCGTCGTTGAACAACGCCTTGAGGATCCGCTGGCAGTCGTCGAACGTGCCCTCGATGGCGATGTTGTGGACGTTGGGCGCCTGCACGGTGGTCATCTGGCGACGTTGCACCTCGGTGGTGCGCCCGCGTGGGTGCATGATGAAGACGCTGGCCCGCGTCGAGCGCCGGATGGCCTCGATCGCCGCGGAACCGGTGTCGCCGGAGGTGGCACCGACCAGGGTCGAGTGGCGGTCGTGGTGGGCCAGCACGTGGTCGTACATCCGGCCGAGCACCTGCATGGCGACGTCCTTGAACGCCAGCGTCGGGCCGTGGTAGAGCTCCAGCAACCACTCGTCGGGGCCGGTCTGGAACAACGGTGCGACCGAGTGGTGGACGAAGCTGGCGTAGGCCTCCTCCAGCAGGCGTCGCAGGGTCGCGTCCGAGATGCCCCGGTCACCGGCATCCCCCGTCGACCCACCGTGGATGAACGGACGCATGACGTGCCAGGCCGCGGTCGCGTAGGGCATCGAGCGCAGCCGCCGCAGCAAGCCCGGGTCCAGCATCGGCCATTCGTCCGGGACGTAGAGGCCACCGTCCGGGGCCAGACCGTGCATCAGGGCGCCGAAGAAGTCGGTGGGCTCGGCCCGGCCGCGCGTGCTGATGTACTGCATGGCTGATCCAGACGGGCGACGGGGGCGCGGTCGGGGCGAACAGTAGCGCGACGGCTGCCGTCGTCAGATGGCGTCGGGATCGACGGCCATGCGGGTGATGGCGTCGGCCTCCTCGGCCGTCGTCGGCGGATTGAAGGCGTAGTCCAGCCCCATCCAGGTGGTCTTCGCCCAGCCGTAGCCCAGGATCGGGAGACCCACGTTGACCAGAACGGCCGCGATCGTGATCCCGGTCCACGGCACGTCGTCACCGAACAGCGTCAGCGCAGCCACCATGATCCCGGCGAACAACACGACGACGACGAACGTCACCAGTGCCATCGCCCCCAGCCAGTAGCCCTCCTCGCGCTGGAAGTGCATCCCGCAGGTGGGACAGCTCTCCTTGACCTCGAACAGCGACGCCACGATGTGGCGCCCCCCGCAGCGCGGGCAGCGACACAGGATCCCGCGACCCAGGGCCCGCCACTGGGGGACCTTCGGCGGGTCGGCCATCGTGGCACGTCCTTCGTCGACTCCGACCACGCCCGGAGCCTATCTCCGGACGACCCGATGACCGACCCGACACACGCCCGACCATCGCTATCGTCGACGGCCCGGACATCCCTGCCTCGCGGAGCGTGCCCATGCCCACCGCCTTCATCGCCGTCGACGTCCAGAACGACTTCTGCGAGGGTGGTTCGCTCCCGGTCGACGGGGGCGGCGACGTCGCCCGTGCGATCACGTCCCATCTCCGCGACCACGCCGCACACTACGACCTGGTGGTGGCGACCCGCGACTACCACGTGGACCCCGGCCCGCACTTCGCCGACGACCCCGACTTCGTGGACTCGTGGCCGCCGCACTGCGTGGTCGACACCGCGGGGGCGTCCTTCCACCCCGCCCTGGACGTGACCCGGCTGGACGTCGTGGTCTCCAAGGGCGCCCATGAAGCCGCCTACTCCGGGTTCGAGGGCGACACCCCCGACGGCACCGACCTGGTCGGCGTGCTGGCGGCCCACGGCATCACCGACGTCGTGATCGGAGGGTTGGCGACCGACCACTGCGTGCGCGCAACCGCGCTGGACGCGGCCGCCAACGGGCTCGCCACGACCGTGGACCTGTCCCTGGTGGCCGGCGTCGCCCCCGATTCGACGTCGGCGGCCCTGGACGAACTGGACCGCGCGGGTGTGACGCTCTCCCGCCGCTGAGCAACCACGACATGCACGACCAGGACTTCCCTCCATGAATCCGCCACAGCCCTATCGGTCCTCCGACGCCGCTGACGTGGCTGGCCGGATGGACCGGCGGCTGGGCTTCGAGATCTACGACGATGTCCTGACCGCCCGGCGAGACGTACACAGCTCCTGATGCTCCCCGACGAGACTTGGCCCGGCCGGGGCCGGGACGAGCCGCTCTGGTCGAATCCGGTCGCCCTGGGCCGTCGCCGTCCACCCCACGCGCGGTGTCCGTGGCGACCATCTCGACGGCGTGGTACCGGGCAACTCGAACTGCTCAGGGGGCGAGCAGGGCCAGTCCCAACACCCGGGTGGCCTCGGCCATGCGGTCGTCGTAGGTGACCACGCCGTCCAGGTCGTCACTGAACTCCAGAGCCGCCGCCAGGTGGAGCGCATCGAGTGAGCGCAGGATGGCCGGGTCGAGTTCCGCCGCTCGCAGGAAGGTCTCCCGTGTCAGGGTGACGAGGTGGAAGGCGTCCAGACGTTCCCGTGCGGCTACCAGAACGTCGGCGTCTCGGCGACGTGCAGTGCGCAACGCCTCGGTTCGCAACAGGTCGGACGACCACAGCCCTGCCCCCGAACCCTCCTGATGTCGCGCCCAGGCGTGCATCTCCGGGGAGTGTTCCTCCATCACCACCAACTTGAGGAATGCGGAGGTGTCGACGTACCAGGCCACGCGCAGTCAGCGTTCGTCGTGGCGCGATGCGGCCAACAGTGTGGTCAAGCCAGGTCCGTCATCGGACGCCAGCGGCGGCAGGTCATCGATGGAACGCCGCGGTCCTCGCACCCGTCCGGCGTTTCGGAGACGTTCGACGCCGGACACCGTGTGCGGCACCAACCACGCGACCGCCCGGCCCCGGTCGGTCACCTGCATCGTGGCGCCACGCGACACCGCACGCACATACCGGCTGGCGTGCTGGCGAAGCTCTCGAAGCCCGATCGATTCCATGTGCTACACGCTAGCACATGGACCGTGCATCGCGATCAGTACGTCAGTCACCGCCCCAGGGGGCCTGCGACCCGTCCTCGCGTTCGGTGGCCGTGGCGGTCCACGACGCGATCCGGTCGTCGGCCAGGACGACCTCGGCCCGGCCGTCGCGTCGGTAGCTGGTCGCGTCGGCACGCAGCCAAGCGTCCAGTCGACCATCCAGTGTCGCTCGCCCGTCGCCACGCATCGCGCACCTCGAACACCTCGCGCCAGCCGTCGTGGGCCAGGAAATGTCCCACGACCTGGTCGACCCCGTCACAGCGGTCGTCGTCGTCCACCCACACGACGTCGTCGGTGACGACCTCCTCGATGGCGTCGGCATCACCTTCGAACGCACGAGCCACCCCCGCCAGCAGTTGCGTCAGCGGGGGTGGGAGGTCAGGTGG